>JAENZF010000164.1 GCA_016841385.1 Methanobacteriota archaeon
CGGAGCCGGGAGAGGATCCGGAGCTTCTTTGCAAGCGCCGCCTCCGCCGCCCGCTCGACCCCGATCTTCATCTCCTCGAAATCCCTTTTGTCCTCGTCCACGACCTTCTTGACCGGGGTGTAGGCCGACTCCCGGAACCGGGGCGTGAAGTCCCGGATCTCGCCGTCGACCGAGAGGACCGATTCGGGCACTCCTTCCTCGACGTAGCCGACCTCTTTCATCGCGACACCTGCGGACGCGACGACCCGCCGGATCTCGGGGGCGACCTCGGGCGGCGCGACGACCAGGAGGGCGTCGAGGGATACGCCGAGGTAGTCGATCTGGAGGGCGTCGAGCATCTCGAGGACTTTAGGCTGCACAAGGGTGCGGAGTTCGTCCTCGACGACGACGATCCGGCAGCCGGCGGTCTCCGCCATCTCGTAGGCGTCGCCCCGGAGCCCGCCGTTCGTGACGTCGGTCATGGCGTGGATGGCGGGGAGGACGTCGCTTGCAAGGAGCGCCTCGCAGGCTTTGAGGAAGTGGAGGTTGATCGTCTCCTCGACCACCTCGGGGAACCCGGAGTAGATCGCGGCGGTGGCGATGGTCCCGCCGCCGGCCCCTTCAGTCATGAGGAGGACGTCGCCGGGCATTATCTGTTTCCTGGCGGTGAGGTGGCTGGCGACGCCGACGGCGCCGACGCAGCCGGTCAGCCGGGAGCCGAGCACCATATCCCCGCCGATGCGGAGGGTGGAGCCGGTGACGAGCGGGACGCCCATGGCCTCGCCGACGGCGGAGACTCCCGCCGTGTAGTCGAATATCTTCGCGACGTCGCCGTCGTCGGCGACGTGGATATCGGAGAGGAGCGCGACGGGCTTTGCGCCCATCACGTAGACGTCCCGGAGCGTCGCCCGGGTGACGTGGAAGCCGGCGAGGAAGGGGAAGTCGGAGAGGCGGGAGTGCATACCGTCGACGGTGGTTATGATGTAGTCGCCCCCGGCACAGACGGCGCCGGCATCGTCCATCTCGTCGACGCCGACCGCCGCTTCCGTCCGGCCGATGATCCGGGCGAGCTGCCGGTGGGCGAAGAAGTCTCCGGAGCCCCTTGAGCCGACGCCGAACTCACCCATCGTCGATCCCGAAGGCTCGAAGATGAAGAGGTCGCCGGAGAGCCCGGTCGAGTTCTTCACTTCGGCAAGGACCGCCCGGGCGAATGCCTCGGCGTAGGCGGGGGTTACGCGGCGGTGTTTTATGGAGAGCACATCCCGGGCGAGGATGCGCACGATATCGTCGTCAGGGGCGCCGGCAGCGAGGTGCCGGCGGCTGATCTCTTCTACATCCATTGTAAGAGTGGTCGGTGCAGGACCAGATAAAGGGAGTGGCGGGCAAAGATTCAAGCGGATCTGCGCCGATAATTGAAGAATGACGGGTGTGCAGATGATCGCCGCATGCTCCATCGCCGGCTCCGACTCGGGGGGAGGCGCGGGCATCCAGGCCGACCTGAAGACGTTTACGGCGCTCGGAATCTGGGGACTGACGGTCATAACGGCGGTGACGGCACAGAACACCCGCGAGGTGCGGGGGACCTGGATGCTCCCCGCCGACGCGGTGCGGGCTCAAGTAGGGGCGGTCGCCGACGACTTCGCCATCGGGGCATGGAAGACCGGGATGCTCGGCAACGCCCAGAACGTCCGGGCCGTCGCGGAGGCCCTGCCGGAGGGGGCCGCGCTCGTGATCGACCCGGTGATGGTCTCGACGTCGGGCCACCGGCTGCTCGCACAGGATGCGGTTGCCGATCTCGTCGGCCTGCTCATCCCCCGGGCGGCAATCGTCACCCCGAACATCCCGGAGGCGGAGGTGCTCGGCCAGATGAACGTCGTGACCGTCGAGGATATGGCCGAGGCTGGCCGGCGGATCCTCGACCTCGGCGCCCGTGCCGTGGTGGTGAAAGGGGGGCACCTCGCCGGCGATGCGGCGGTCGACCTCCTCGTCGACCGGGACGGGACGATGCGGCTCTCCGGGAAGCGTTACCCCTATTCGGTACACGGATCGGGGTGCTGCTTCTCTGCGGCGCTCACGGTATACCTCGCTCGGGGAATGCCCGCGCGTGAGGCGTTCGCCGCGGCCCGGGAGTTCATCGATACGGCCATCCGGGAGGCGGCGGGAGGTCCCGGGCCAGTCAGGATCGTCAATCCGGGGGGAACGATTCTTCGGCGACGCTGAAAGAATATTTCCTCATTCGGGCGGCGCTGTGACGATTGTTTCCAATTCTCCCGGAATAATTTTGTTTCTTCGTTGTCAGACAAAATCACGATAAATTTCCAATACAGCTGGCATTATTCAGTAGAAATGAAAAAAGACCAATTCATGATATAAAACAAATACGGAATTTTAATAACTAAGTGCTTGTAATTACTGTTAGAATGGATGAGATCGACGATGCGATCCTTCGGGAGCTGCAGAGAGACGGGCGGATGTCCATGGCAGAGCTCGGCTCGATGCTGGGCATCGCACCATCGACGGTCTTTAAAAGGATCGAGAAGCTGAAGAACGCCGGTATCCTCGAGCGGTTCACGATCGTCGTCAACCAGAAGTGTTTCGAGCATACCCTGGTCGCTTTTCTGAACGTCAGGGTCCACCCGGACGGGAAGCCGGAGATCGAGGAGTTCATGCGGGGCCACCCGGGCATCCTTGAGCTCTACGAGGTGCTCGAGCCCGGGGACTTCTTCGTCAAGGTCCGGGTGCAGAACATATCCGAGTTGAAGCGGAGCGTGCTCGTCCCTCTTTCCGGCCTTCCCGGAGTGAGGGATATCCAGACGATCATCTCGGTGAGGAAGATCAAGGAACAGACATAGGTGGAACCGAATGCAACAGATTGAGACCATGCAGCAGATGCTTGCGATTGTGACGCTTCTTCTCGGGGCGCTCCTGATCGGCGTCATCTACAACGCCTACCGGATCGTGAGGCAGCCGACCCTGCTCCTCTTCGTCTACGGGCTTTTTACGCTGGTCGTGGGGATCACGTTTGCCGATATCGTGAGCATCTTCACGCCCGACGCGTTCATCATCGCCTGGTCGGCGGTCTTTTCCCGTATCGTGGTGATCCTCGGCCTCTGCGTGATGGCCTACGGTATCCTGAGAGGGTAAGATGCGCACCGGTATCTCGTTTGCCCGGGACTGGCAGTTGATCAAGGTAGCCCGGTCCCTGCGGCGGCACGACGTCTCCGGACCGCTGGTGCGGAGGCTCCTGGAGGACGCCCCTTCCGGCCTCACGGAGCGGGTCACCGCCATCGCCGGGCGGCTCGGCGAAGAGAACGGAAAGACGCTCCTCGCCCATACCGAGGAGCGGTTCGACCCCCCCACCCTGATGGAGGGGCTCCTCCTGACATGGGGGATCCCCTGCGAGCCCACTGAAGCCGCCGACGGGGGCGTGACGATCGCCATCGACTGCGACGTCGCAGCAGCGGCGATCCAGGAGACCTTCGCGGACGTCCGGGTGGCCGGGCCCTACCTCGCCGGCTACGTCCGGGCGCTCCAGCCCGACGCGGTGCTCAAGGCCGGCGCCGGCGGCATGATGACGATCCGGTTCCCGCCCCGCGGCGAGTAGGGCGGGAGCCGGCGGTTTTCGGAGGCTCCCTCCGCGGGGCTATTTTGAAAATATTTCTCTACCGCAAGGTCCGTTCGTTTATCTAGAGCGTTTCATCTTTCGGAGGACATGTATGGAGACGAGCGGAATACGGGCATGCCAGAGCTGCGGGATGCCGATGAGCGCAGAGGAGCATTTCGGGACGGAAGTGGACGGCGCACCCTCGAAGGACTACTGCGCGAACTGCTACCAGAACGGCGCTTTCACCGAACCCGGGATCACCATCGACGAGATGGCGGAGAAGTGCTCCGCGATCCTGTCGCAGTTGTTCGGCATCCCTGCCGCGAATGCGAGAGAGTTCGCCCGGGAACAGATGGTATGCCTGAAGAGGTGGGCCGGGCGGGAGATTGCGGTCTGCGGGAGCTGCGGGATGCCCCTTGCCCGGGACGAGGACGCCGGGACGGAGGC
>JAENZF010000165.1 GCA_016841385.1 Methanobacteriota archaeon
GAGGAGGTGAGCGAGACCAGCATCGGTTTATCCTCGATGAGGTCCTCCCGATCGAAAGCCTCGGCTGCGTACCCGATCTGGGTTCTCCTTGGGTCGCCGAAGCGGGCGGCCATATCAACGAGTTCCTTCCGGATCTCGGTGAGGATGCTCGCCTCGCTTGCGAGGATACTGGAGAGCCGCTCGACTTCCTTCGCGAGGGCATCGCGCTCGTCCTGGATCTTCTGGTGCTCGAGCGCCGCAAGCCTCCGGAGCTGCATCTTTAAGATCGCATCCACCTGGACCTCGTCCAGTGCAAACTTCGCCACCAGGGCTGCCCCGGCCTCCTCGGTCGTCCCGGATGCCCGGATGGTTGCGATGACGGCGTCGATGTTGTTGAGTGCGACCAGGAGTCCGCTGAGTATGTGCCTGCGCTCCTCCGTCTTCGCGAGATCGAACTCGGTCCGCCGCCGGACCACGTCCACCCGGTGCTTGAGGAACACATGGACAATTTCCTTGAGGTTTAAGGTGCGGGGCTGGCGGTCGACGATCGCGAGGTTGTTGATGCCGAAGGAGGACTCAAGCGCCGTATGCTTGTAGAGGAAGTTCAGTATCACCTGGGGCGCGGCGCTCTTCTTCAGGTCGATCACGATCCGCATGCCGTCCCGGTCCGACTCGTCGCGGATGTCGGCGATCCCCTCGACCCTCTTGTCACGGACGAGGCTTGCGATGTTCTCGATCAGGCGCGCCTTGTTCACCTGGAAGGGGATCTCGGAGATGACGATCTGCGGTGTCCGGCCTTCTTCCTGGATCTCCACGACTCCCCTGACCACGCACTTCCCGCGTCCGGTCAGGTACGCGTCGCGGACCCCTGCGGTGCCCATCATGATCCCGCCGGTCGGGAAGTCCGGGCCGGGCATAATCTGCATTAGCTCTTCCGTGGATACGCCCGGTTCGTCGATGATACGGCAGGTCGCCTCACAGACCTCCCTGAGGTTGTGGGGCGGCATGTTCGTTGCCATGCCGACCGCAATCCCGCTCGACCCGTTGATGAGGAGGTTTGGGACCCTGGCCGGGAGGACGCTGGGCTCCTGGAGCGACTCGTCGAAGTTGGGGACGAAGTCGACGGTCTCCTTGTCGATGTCGGTCAGGAGTTCCTCCGAGATCTTCGTGAGCCTGGCCTCCGTGTATCGCATGGCGGCAGCAGCGTCCCCGTCGACCGACCCGAAGTTCCCCTGGCCGTCCACCAGCATGCGGCGGTAGGAGAAGGGCTGCGCCATCTTCACCAGCGTATCGTAGATGGCCGAATCGCCGTGAGGATGGTACTTACCCATCACGTCTCCGACAACACGGGCGCTCTTCTTGTAGGGCTTGTCGCTCGTGTTGCCCATCTCCCACATGGCGTAGAGGGTGCGGCGATGGACCGGCTTTAAGCCGTCTCTCGCGTCAGGGATGGCGCGGCCGATGATCACGCTCATCGCGTAGTCGATGTAGCATGATTTCATCTCCTCTTCGATGTTGATCGGGACAACCTGGTCAGATGTCAAGGTTGTTCACCTCCTTTGCGTGCCGGCGGATGAAGTCCTTCCGGGCATCTACATTCTCACCCATAAGTTTCTCGAATATATCGTTTGCATAGACCGCGTCCTCGATCTTGACCTGTTTGAGGATCCGGTTCGCGGGGTCCATCGTGGTGCTCCAGAGCTGGCCGGCGTTCATCTCACCAAGACCCTTGTAGCGCTGGATCGAGACGCCCTTCTCGCCCCACTCGGCGGTGATCTCCCGCATCTCCTCCTCGCGGTAGACGTACCGCTCCTGTTTGCCCCTGGCAACCCGGAAGAGGGGCGGCTGGGCGATGTAGATGTAGCCGTGCTCGACGAGCCCCGTCATGTAGCGGTAGAAGAACGTGAGGAGGAGCGTCCGGATGTGCGCACCGTCGACATCCGCATCGGTCATCAGGATGATCCGGTGGTAGCGGGCCCGCTCCGGGTCGAAACTGTCGCCAATCCCGGTGCCGATAGCCGATATCAACGCCTGAATCTCGGCGTTCTTCAGGCTCTTGTGCTCCGACGCCTTCTCGACGTTTAAGATCTTTCCCCGCAGGGGAAGGATTGCCTGGAACTTTCTGTCCCGCCCCTGTTTCGCGGAACCGCCTGCAGAATCTCCTTCCACGATATAGATCTCGCTCTTGGCCGGGTCCCGCTCCTGGCAATCGGCGAGTTTCCCGGGGAGGCCGGTCGACTCCAGCGTGCTCTTCCGCCGGGCGAGCTCGCGTGCGTTCTTGGCGGCTTCCCGGGCCCGGGCAGCGGTCATCGCCTTATCCACAATCACCTGGAGGGTTTTGGGGTGCTCTTCGAAGTACTCGGTGAGCGACGAGTACACAAGCGAGTCCACGATGCCCCGGACGTTGCTGTTCCCGAGGCGCATCTTGGTCTGCCCCTCAAACTGCGGGTTCGCCACCCGGGTGCTGATGATGGAGGCGAGTCCCTCCCTGACATCTTCGCCCTTGACCTGGGCGTCGTTGTTCTTGAGGAGGTTGTTTCTGTGGGCGGCGCTGTTGATCGCCCGGGTGAGGGCACTCCGGAACCCTTCGAGGTGGGTGCCGCCTTCCCGGGTATTCACGCTGTTGACGTAGGTGTAGATCGTCTCTGCGTACGAGTCGTTGTACTGCAGGGCCACCTCGACCTCGACCTTGCTCTCGGGGTCGCGCTTCTGGAAGTAGATGATATCGTCGTGGAGGCTCTCTTTCCCCTCGCCGACGTGGGCGACGAACTGCCTGATGCCGTCCTCGAAACGGTGGGTGACCGAGTCCCCGGTGCGATCGTCGCGGAGGCTGATCGTAAGGCCGCTGTTTAAGTAGGCAAGCTCGCGGAGCCGGTGGTCCAGCACATCGTAGTCGAACTCGACGGTCTCGAATATCGACCGGTCGGGCTGGAACGTGATCCGGGTCCCCCGGAGCCGCTCGTAGTCGAGCGGCTGCCCGTTTCGGGCACCGTAGCGCTCCTCATAGCGCATCTCCATCTCATGCTCGGTCTCCGGGCGGCTGGAGAGCGGCTTTGAGACCAGACCCTGCCGGAACTGCATCGCATAGACGCTGCCGTCCCGAAAGACCGTCGCATCAAGCCAGCTCGAGAGGGCGTTAACGACCGAGACACCGACACCGTGCAGGCCGCCGGATACCTGGTAGGTATTCTTATCGAACTTTCCGCCGGCGTGAAGCACGGTGAGGACGATCTCAAGAGCGCTCTTGCTGTACTGGGGCATGAGATCGACCGGGATACCACGGCCGTTATCATCCACCGAGACCGAGCCGTCCCGGTTGACGACCACCTGGATCAGGTCGCAGAACCCGGCGAGAGCCTCGTCTACTGCGTTGTCCACAACCTCGTAGACCAGGTGGTGCAGTCCCCGGGTCTCCGTGCTGCCGATGTACATGGCGGGGCGTTCCCGCACAGGCCTCAAGCCTTCCAGTACCGTGATGTGGGAGGCATCGTAGGTATCAGTCATGTGTGACCTCCGCTGAACGAGCGGCGTCCTGAATCACAGTAAAACTCACAATATATATGGGTTTTATAACCACTTATACTGTATGGCTCCGGAAAATTCACTATTTTAGGCCTACCCCACCTGTCCACCGTTTGATAGGTCCTCCCCGCGAGCGCGCCCGGAGAGGTTGGGGATCACGACTGGATCTCCTCGGTTCGTCTCTGGGGGGCCGGTCCCGGGCAGACAGCGCTCCCTTCAGTCGTACTTCCCGGTATCCGGGTCGGGTATGCCAAGCTGTGTATCGACTGCGACCGCTATCCGGTTGAGGAGCCTTTTCGCGTCCGCCGCGTCCTCTTTGTCCAGGGTGCCCGGTTGGTGCCAGATCACCATCTTGCGGAGGCGCTCGATGAGTTCCTCGATCTCCGTTCCCCGGAACTGCTCCGGCACCGTGAGGTCGGTGAGGTGATCCGCGGCGCCATAGAAGGCTTTCTCAGGGGGCAGGCCGAAGTGCCGTGAAAGCAGCATCAGGTTGACGACGAACCCTCTGCCGAATTCGCTCTT
>JAENZF010000166.1 GCA_016841385.1 Methanobacteriota archaeon
GGGCCGTCGCTGGCGGTGCCGACGTGATCCAGCTCCGCGACAAGAGGCTTTCGGGCCGGGATCTCCTCGCCGCAGCCTCCGCCATCCGCGAGGTCACCCATGATGCCGGCGCGCTCTTCATCGTGAACGACCGCCTGGACGTGGCCCTCGCGGCCGGTGCCAACGGTGTCCACCTCGGCGAGAGCGACCTCCCCATCGGGCACGCCCGGAGGATTGCTCCGCCGGGGTTCATCATCGGGGCCTCGGTCGGGTCCGTCGCCGCGGCGGTCCGGGCTCGGGCGGAGGGTGCCGATTACGTGGCGCTCAGCCCGACGTTCTCGACCGCATCCAAGGACGACGCAGGAGAGGGGCACGGCCTCGCCGTCCTCTCGGCGGTTCGTTCCGCAGTCTCGCTCCCCCTCGTCGCTATCGGCGGCATCACTCCGGGAAACGTCGGTGACGTCATCGCCGCGGGGGCGGACGGCGTTGCGGTGATATCGGCGGTCGTGGGAGAGGACGACGTCACCGCCGCCACACGCGACCTCTGGACCCGGATCGCCGCCGCGAAGGCAGGCAGGCGTTAATCCACCGCTCCGGTCGCCGGAGAAGCAGGCGTCCGCTGGTGGAAGGCCGCCCGCCATCGGCCGTCGCTCCGGGTATACACCGTCGATACAAAGAGCATGTACCCACCAAGGGATACGGTATACGCGAGGACGCCACTCTCTCCCCCGAGGGGCACGATCTTCGGGTCAGAGATGGTGTACGCCGGCAGTTCCCGGGGGTTCTCCGCGATATCCCGAAGGATCCCTTCCTTATCCAGGACGCCCGAAGGACTGACGATAAGGGCTTCCTGCGAGAGGTACTCACGATAGAATGCCACGTCCCGGGCATCAGCAGCCTCCCAGGCCTGTTTCTCAATATCCAGCAGAACCGCCAAGAGATCTTCCATGGAGATGCGTTCATGCACGTGCAGGCAATAACCGTTTCTCACACCCTGCACCCGTCTACCCGGACGCAACCCTCTTCATCTTGCCTGCACAACGCCCTCCTGAGTGGTACTCATAACCGGAATCGTATTCACCCCGATCTGCACCATCCGTTCTCCGTTCCGCGACCCCCGCGATATGCCCGTTCAGCCTGTCGGCGCCCGGGGTGTCCGGGGCACGGTCGAACTCGACCCGGCCTGTGCCGCCGGGTTGAAGGACCTTTCGGGGTTCTCCCGGATCATCCTCCTCTACCACTTCCACCGCTCGGAGGGCTACGCGCTCGAGGTGGTGCCGTTCCTCGACAGAGCGCCCCACGGCATCTTTACGACCCGGGCACCCCGCCGCCCCAATGCGATCGGGCTCTCTATCCTCAAACTGGTCGCCGTCGACGGGGCGACGCTCACCGTCGAGGACGTGGATATTCTGGACGGCACCCCGGTCCTCGACATCAAGCCCTACGTCCCGGCGTTCGACGCCTACCTCGACGAGCGTTCCGGGTGGCTGGCCGCGGCCCCGGATGACCCCCGCACCGTGCGGTCGGACGGCCGGTTCTGTTGAGCGGGACGGACGGAGCATTTATCCGGGTCCCGGCCGCAGGGACGGCCGATGGAGCCCGACGATATCCGAAGACAGATCGCCTTTGCCGCCGCGGAGACCGCCCTCGCCTCCCGGTTCGGCATACCTGCCGATGCGCTCATCCCCCTCCTCTTCTCACTCCGGTACGGGGGTGACTGGAGCTGCGCCTCGGGGGATGTCAGTGCCGTATCGGCCGTGACGAAGACCACGGTCTACGACGAAGCGAGCCGGACCGGCTACTCGCTCGAAGAGATCTTCCTCTTCATCAACCCGGTGCTCCTGCACCGGGAAGGGACGGTCCACCGGCTCGAGAAGTGCGGCAGGGCTCCGGCCCGGCTGCTCGTCAAGCGGCCCTACCGGGTGCGGCTCGGCGCCGATCGGGTCATCAGGATGACCGTCCACCCGCAGGAACGCGAGATCAGGACCGAAGAACTAGATGTCGCGGAGATGGCCTTCTCGGGCTCCACCGCCTACGGCATCGACCACGAGCTGGAGCACCTCGCCGGGCGGGAGATCCGCGGGGAGGAGCTCCAGGTCTTCCGGCTCGGGTGAGGGAGCCTGCGCAGCCGGGAAAATAGGACACTATACAACGTTCTCGTGAGACCACACACCCCGAAAAGAGAAGATGTGTTGTGGGGGTCCAACCCCGAACCTGCCCCTTACGCCTTCCGAAACAGGTTTTTCTCCGCACCGCACCGGGAGCATGCCCAGGTGTCGGGCAGGTCTCCAAACTCTGTGCGGGGCTCGATCCCCTGGCCGGGCTCACCGGCCCTGGGGTTGTAGACGTAGCCGCAGAGTCCGCACCGGTATGATTCCATCATCTCTTCACCTCACCGCCCCGACCGGCCGCAACGTCGACAGGGGCACGGCACCCATGTATCCCGGGAGGGATAAGTACTCCGGTCAGGAGATCGGGGGGTGAAGTTCCCTGTTGGTGCAGCCATCGAGGACGAACGACACCGTCTTCGTTGCCTTCCGGAGAAGCCCGCCGATGCAGCGACCGGTAGACTCGTTCTCCCGGGACGACCCCGACCAATACCTCGGGGTTGCCGAGACACCCTTCACGGGCTCCACCGCCTGCGGGATCGACCGCGAACCCGAGCACCTCATCAGGCGGGAGAATCGTGGGGAAGAACTCAGGCTCTTCCGATTCGGGTGGGATGCCCTCGCCATCACGTCTTCGTGCGAGATCCCTCACCCCCTACGCCATTACCTCACGTGAAGAAGGACGTTTCTTCAACCATGAGGTGCGCCGCGCCTACCTCTCCAGCGAAAAGGAGGGAACTCCCCTGAGCACCTGTAACCCCTCCGTCGGATTGATCAGGTGCAGCCTGTACTCATCCTGGAGAACCTGCCTGGCCGAACGGATGAGCGGGGTATCCAGGGTGACGAAATTGTCCGCCCGGTTCAGGATTGCAGTCGTTAGCAACGTCGCATCCTGAGTCTTGGATTCGCGGATCAAAAAGAGAATTGAGGAGCATATCGACCAATAGGTATCATCTTCCCAGGGCGAGGCCTCCGGAATGATGGTGATGCCATGATTCTCAAAGAGCACATCGAACGAGGCAAGTGTCAATCCATAAATCTGCTCGTAGCACTCTTCCGGGATCTGCGGGTTATTCCGGGAGTCACGCCACCGTGAAATAGGGATGCCCCCCTTGAATAGGAGAATACTACGTACTTCATCCCGAATCGCCGAAAATAGTTCGTTGCGAGTGCTGACACATAGAATTCATCCAGCAATCCGTTCTTTCGCTGCCGCATGATTTCGTCAACGAATTCCAGCGAAGTCCGATAACGTCCAACATATACATTGAAAAAATCGCAAGGGAGTTCCAATTTTTCACAAAGAAATTCCAGGACACCGCCCTCACCGAGCACCCAGTGGCAAGGACATTCGTATCGACGAACCAGACCGTTCCAGAAATATTGGTGTCCTCCTGAAATGGTTATTTAGAGGGGCTTTTCTTTTTTGAACTCCACAAACCCTTGATCTGGCCGGCAGTCCCATACTTGCTCGAATGCTGCCGAATCTCATAGTATTTACCGGTTACAGGGTTGTAGATTCTCTTTTTCTGGGCAGACGGCGTCGACATACTATCTCCTCCCATGCGCCGGGATATACACTACTTCAGAACAGGGAACCGAAATAGTTTTCCCTATGCGATCCGACCCCTGCCAGGGTCCTGGGACAACCCGGAAAGGAGAAAGCGTGTAATATAGGTCAGGTTCCGAACCTGCACCTTACACCTTCTTAAACCGGCTCTTCGCCGCACCGCAACGGGGGCATTTCCAGGTGTCGGGCAGGTCTTCAAAGGCTGTATTCGGCTTAATACCGCTCCCGAAATCCCCGATCGTGGGGTCGTAGACGTAGCCGCAGACGGTACATCGATATGAATCCATAACCAGTTCACCTCTCCACTCACCGGCCGCGAGGGCGGCAGGGCATAAGTCTCCTATACTCCCGCGTGAGGATAA
>JAENZF010000167.1 GCA_016841385.1 Methanobacteriota archaeon
ATTCTGGTCAATCTCAAGACCTATCAGGAAGGTATGGGCAGCAACGCTCACCGGATCGCCGCTGCGGCCGAGACCGTGGCGAAAGAGAGCGGCGCCGTCATCGGCATCGCGCCGGTCTTCACCGAGATCCACCCGATGAGCCATCACTACGCGATCCCGGTCTACGCCCAGCATATCGATGCGATCGCCCCCGGCGCCCATACCGGCCATATTCTCCCCGAGGCGGTCAGGTCGGCGGGAGCACGCGGCACCCTGATCAACCACTCCGAGCGCCGCCTCACCCTGGCCGAGATCGACGCCTGCGTCCAGGCTGCTCGAAGGCTTCACCTCGAGTCGGTCGTCTGCACGAACAACGACTCCACCAGCGCCGCCGCCGCAGCGCTCCGACCCGACTACGTGGCGATCGAGCCCCCGGAACTGATCGGGAGCGGAGTCTCGGTCTCGAAGGCCGACCCGGGGATCATCGAGCGGTCCGTCAACGCTGTCAGGGCGGTGAACCCGGATGTGAAAGTCCTGACCGGGGCAGGCATCCAGTCGGGCGACTGCGTAAAGATTGCCGTCGACCTCGGGACCTGCGGCGTCCTCCTCGCGTCGAGCGTGGTCAAGGCCGACGATCCCGAAGCAGTTCTCCGGGATCTGGTCTCTCTGCTCTAGAAAAGCCTATGTGATCAGCGATATCAGGTCGTGCTTGGTGATGACACCCTGCACCTCTCCCTTCTCGAGCACGACGATTGCGTGGCTGTGGTGCAGGAGGTGGACGACCGTATCGATGGGCGCCGTCGGAGGAACCGTCGGGAAACCGGGCTCCATATAATCCTGCACCAGTTTCCGGTGCGTCTGGTGGAACCCCCTTTCTTCCATGGCGTTCATGATTGCGGATTCGGATATGCACCCGACAGGTATCCCGTTCTCGAGCACCGGCAGCTGGGAGATGCCGTTCTGGCCCATGATCTCGACGGCACGGCTGACGGGGTCGTCCGGAGCGACGGAGAGCACGGGTGCGTTCATCACGTCGGCCGCCGTGATCGCCGAGTGCTCCGCTGCCCGCAGGACTTCCACGATCTTGGCAAGCGTGCTCACCCTCGGGTCCACACTGCCTGCCTCGATCCGCGCGACCATAGATTGGCTGATTCCCGCCATACGGGCTACTTCTGCCTGCTTTAAGCCCATACGGAGCCTTTTTTCCCGCAGTTCAGCCGGGGTGGGTATCTCCATCTTATTACTATAGGTAATTTTTTTACTTATACGTTTGCCTGCATCTGCCCCCGGGCCAGCCGTGAGGCACCGGTAGCGACGGTGTACCGCGGCCCACCGGGCACCCTTCTGGAGAGGTTAATATACCACAGGGCGCATGAGGGAGTATGGCCGCCAACCAGGAGGAGCAGCAGAACGTCCTCGCGAAGGTCAGGGATATACTCTCGACCTACCACACCCGGGATGCCGTCCGGAGCGAACTGGAGTTCCTCGGCTTCGCCGTCAAGGCGGAGCATGGGGACGTTGTATCCATGGAGAACGCACCCGCCGAGATCTTCGTCCAGCTCTCCGTGAACGACCGGGGCGACATCTTCGACTCACACGTCGTAACGTTCGAGGAGATTGAACTGAAACCGAGGGGAAAGGGCTGAGATTCTATAAAAGCGTTCCATCGAGAAGAGTTTCGCAATAGTAAGAGTGGGAGGAGTAAGCCTCCTTCTGTTCTGTGCGGCATTCAGCTACGCGCCATACCTGGGCGGATACCAGACGATCCATATGCCCTATTCTGGCTTGCACCCGCAGGGATTCACCGTTTCATCGTTTCCCGCCGCTACGTTCAACGAGTTGCTGCGCGGAAAATCCGCGCTTCTCGCCCCCCGAACGGAGGGCTCGGTCGTTTCATCACTGACGGCGGGCCGTGTCGTTTCTGTGTCATAGCCGTGACTCTCGCCACCCGCACTTGCATGCGGCTGCGTATCTGGCCGGTGGGAGGACTTTCCTCAGCAGCACAGGATGTGCCACCGTCAGCCGCACTCTCCCTCTCCCATACAATATTTCGCACAGAGACTATATACTCGTACGGGTGCTCCGCCCGGACTCTCCTTCAACGCCCGGGACTGCGGACCTTCCGCAAAGGCTTCCGGACCGATCGCGCATCCCGTCATGAGATATATTTATATACCCGGTCCCGGGTCTTACCTTTGGCGTTACCATGGGGGGGAGCGAGGCCTATACACACCTGGAGCTTGCGGCAATCTTCGCGGCGTTCGTTGCCGTCACGACACTCTTCTCACTCGTCTCGCTCGGGGCGAGCGCGATGGGCGGCAGCCCTCCGCCCGGTCCGGCCGCATACCCGGTCCTGGCCGCAGGCGAACCGCATCTTGTGCCGGTCGGAGAACTCTCCGCGACCTCTATCGATACCCTCACCTTCCGCGTCGCCCATACCGGACAGGGTGGGCCCGTCGACCTCTCCCGGGCCACCGTGACGGTCCTGGCGGGGACCTACCTTGAGATCCTCACGTGGTCCAAAGACCCCCTCCCGGGACCGGGGATGTGGACGGCAACACCGCTCCGGGACGATACGTTCCTTCTCGCCGGGGAGGAGTGCATGATCCGGCTCCACCTTGACCGTCCCGTCCCTGCAGGTGAGGCACTGACTGTTAAGGTGCGCCCCGAGGGCAGCGCACCCTGTTCAATCACCGAACCGGTCGGGGTTCCTGGCGCCGACGCAAACGCTCTCTCTTCTCCCGAGAAAGACTAAAAGTATTCAATGTCATACGACCCATTTTGATGGAAATGCTGACCCCGGAAGAAGGCAGAATGGCAGTTCGTCTGGCACGAAATGCCATCGAACGAGCTGTCGGCGGCGAGCGGATGATGCTGCCCGCTCTTCCCCAGGTCTTTGGGGAGAAACGCGGCGTCTTCGTCACGATCAAGCGGCAGGAACGTCTCCGCGGCTGTATCGGCCTCCCGTACCCGACGAGGCCGCTCGGCGACGCGATCGTCGAGGCGGCCGTATCGGCTGCTCTTGAGGACCCCCGGTTCCCGCCGGTATCGCGGCAGGAACTCGCCGACCTCGACCTTGAGGTGACGGTGCTCACACTGCCCCGGCCGCTCGAGTGCCCGCCGGAAGAACGCCCCGGCTGCGTCGAGGTCGGGAAGCACGGCCTGATCGTCAGCGGGCCCGGGAAAGGAGGCCTCCTCCTCCCGCAGGTCCCGACCGAGTACGGCTGGACCAGCAGCGAGTTCCTCGACCAGACCTGCGTCAAGGCCGGGCTTTCGCCCGGGTGCTGGAGGCGCGACGATGTTGCCGTCCAGACTTTCGAGGGGCAGATATTCGAAGAAAAGGCGGTTTAATCCGAATGGCAATTACTTTTGAGGTCATACACAAAGATATCGCAGGAAGAGTCGGCAGGCTCAGGGTGAACGACAAAACGGTCCGGACGCCTGCGCTCCTTCCCGTCGTCAACCCCCACCTTCCCCTGGTAACCCCCCGCGAGATGCAGGAGATGGGCGTCGAGGCCCTGATCACGAACGCCTACATCTTCAGGCGGAGCACGGAGTATCACGACCGGGCGCTTGCGGAGGGGCTTCACGCGGTCCTCGACTTCGACGGCGTCATCATGACCGACTCGGGATCGTTTCAGCTCTCCGTCTACGGGGAGGTCGAGGTGAGCAACCAGGACACGCTTGAGTTCCAGCAGGCGATCGGGAGCGATATAGTCGTCCCCCTGGATATCCCCACCCCGCCCGATGCAGGCCGCGAGAGGGCGGAGCGGGAACTCGCGGTCACCATGGACCGGATCCGGGAGGCCCAACAACTCTTCCCCGACGCGAACCTGGCGGCACCGGTGCAGGGCGGCATCTTCACCGACCTCCGCGAGGAGGCCGGACGGGCCGTTCAGGACCTCGGATTCACCTTCTGCCCGGTCGGCGCCGTGGTGCCGCTGATGGAGAGCTACCGTTACCGGGAGCTCGTGCAGGTCGTCCTTGCGGCCAAACGCGGCCTCTCCCCCGCGACCGCCGTCCACC
>JAENZF010000001.1:0-31806 GCA_016841385.1 Methanobacteriota archaeon
GCGATCTCCTCGCCGCCCGGGACCTTCACCACGAACGTCCCGTGGCAGGGCTTGGTGTAGGGGAAGATGAGGTGCTCGCCCTCGACGCCGATATAAAGCGGCGGCACGCCGATGATGTGGACATCGAAGATCTTGTAGCCCGGTTCGACCTCGTGGTACTCCCGGACGTTCTTTTTAATATACTCCCGCGCCTCCTTAAACGAGGCCTGGGAGAGAATGATCTCGGGTTTCATCGCTTCGAGACAGCCCATTGCATCACCTCGTCAAGTCTCCGCTTCAGCGGCATGGGGTTGTGAACGGCCTTTGCCGCGACGACCTCGCAGGGGAACTCGATCTCGCCGACGAGCTCCTCCGCGTGCTCCCCGAAGAGGAGCGCGTAGAGCCGTGCCTTTGATATGTAAGCCATGGTACCTGCGTAGGCGATCCCGGAGTCGTTATGGATGAAGACGAAGCAGAGGTCGAAGTCCCGCTCTCCCCCCGTGATCTCGTCAATCATGGCATCGAGATCGGTCATCTCGTCCAGGTAGTACCGGCCCGGGTCGGCCACCTCCATCAACTTCCGTGCCGCTGTCGTCCCGGCAATCACCGGCCGGATGCCCCGCTGCTTCAAGCCGTGCATCAGGTAGAGCGCCATGCTCGTCTGGACGGGCACCTGCGGGCACCCGAGCAGGATCAGTGCGGTCTTCTCAGCGTTCTCGTTCTCCGTCATGGTTGGGTCTTCTCCACGTTCTCAAAAACTTCAGGCACCCTTTGTGGGTGCGTATAGATGGTGAACCGCTCCCCCCGCGAGAAGCAGACCAGGGTGAGCCCTGCCTGCTCTGCCGTGAGGATGCCCCGGTCGGTCGAGGCGGCGCGGGAGACGACGATGGGGATGCCTGCGTTCGCCGCCTTCGCCACCATCCCCGCCGGCTGCCTGCCGGTGCACCCGATGATGCAGGTCGACCGGTCGATCCCCCGGAGGGCCGCGTAGCCCACGACCTTGTCGACGGTGTTGTGCCTGCCGACGTCGCAGGCCCGGGTGACGAGTTCGCCGTCACAGAAGAGAACGGAACAGTGGACGGCGCCGGTCCTTCGCCAGGTATCGGACTCGATCGCCGCCGTGACCGCGCGGATACCCTCCGCCGTGACGGTGATCGACGAGGCAACCGCTTTGGGCTCGCCGAGCACGCGGTAACCGCCGGACGACTCCACCTCGAGCCGGACGTCTTTCCCGACCGGGGCGGTGATATACACGTCCTTGCCGGAGACCTCCACCGAACCGACCTCGTCGGTCAGCCCTTCGGAGATGACAAACCCGGCCCCCAGGTCGTCCAGGCGATCGGGGCTTGCCACCAGGGCCGTGAGGTACTCGCCGTTCAGGAAGAGCCTGACGTGGTCCTCGACGATGATATCGTCGTGGACGGTGCGCGCGCGATCGCCCGTCACCTGGACCCCGGCGCGGCAGACAATCTCCATCAGGCCGTCTCCTCCCGGACCCAGTCCAGGTACGGGGCGTAGCCGCCGACGATGGGGAGCGCGACGATCTCGGGGAGGTCGTAACTGTGGAGCCCCTTGATCCCGGCGATGAGGGCGTCGAGCAGGCGGTGCTGCGTCTTGATGACCAGGAGTTGTTCGGGCTCGCTAGAGACCGTGCCCTCCCACCGGAAGCAGGACCGGACGTCGGTAACGTTCACGCAGGCGGCCAGCCGGGCATCGACGAGCGCTTTTGCGATCGTCTCCGCCTCTCCGGCAGGTGCCGTGCAGAAGACCACAACATATTCCGGGAGAACCATGGTTTTACCTTCGTACCGCCTGTATTTAACCGTTCTCCGGCCCGGGGCCGTGCCCGGTCTCACCATCGCACCCGGAGGACCGCACCTCCCACGGCTCAAGCCCCCGGCGGGTCCGGCAGTCGTTGATCGCGGCCCGGATGGCGTCGCGGGCGAGGACCGAGCAGTGCACCTTCGCCAGCGGGAGGGCGCCGAGGGCCTCCACAACGTCGGCGTTCGAGACAGCCCATGCCTCAGCAAGAGACATCCCCCGGATCATCCGGGTGGCCATGGAACTTGAAGCGATCGCCGCACCGCACCCGAAGGTCCGGAACCGGGCGTCGGTGATCCGGTCCCCCTCGACCTTGAGATAGATCCTCATGATATCCCCGCAGGCCGGGCTCCCGACCTCGCCAACGGCGTCGGCGTCCGCTATCTCCCCGACGTTCTGGGGGTTTGTGATCTCTTCCATCACTTTCTCCGTATACATCAGTCGGCCTCCGGCATCCGGGCAGAGATAGGCGTCAGCGGCGATATCTGCCGCAGCCGCCCGATCACGTCCGGCAGCACTTCAAGGAGATGATCAACGTCCTCCTCCGTGTTGGCGTCGCCGAGCGTCAGCCGGAGCGAACCGTGCGCCTCCTCGTGGGAAAGCCCGATCGCGAGCAGAACGTGCGACGGTTCCGACGATCCCGAGGAGCAGGCGCTCCCCGTGGAGGCGCAGATCCCGCGGGCGTCGAGCAGCAGGAGGATCGACTCGCCCTCGACGTAGCGGAAACTGAAATTCGCGTTGTTCGCAAGCCGCTCCGTCGGGTGGCCGTTTGCGCGGGCATCCGGGATCGCGTCGAGGACCCCCCGGACCAGCCGGTCACGCATCCCAGCGATCCGGCGGTTGTGCCCCTCGATATCGGCGGTCGCGAGTGCGATGGCCCGCCCGAGCCCGACGATGCCCGGGACGTTCTCGGTCCCGGCGCGCCGTCCCCGCTCCTGCCCGCCGCCGTGGACCAGATTCTCGACCCGGGTTCCCCGCCGGATGTAGAGCGCTCCGGTCCCCTTGGGTCCGTAGAACTTGTGCCCGGAGAGCGAGAGGAGGTCGATCCCCATCGCATCGACGTCGATCGGCACCGCCCCGATAGCCTGGACCGCATCGGTGTGGAAGAGGACGCCGTGGTCGTGCGCGACCTTCCCGATCTCCGCGACCGGCTGAACCGTCCCGATCTCGTTATTCGCCATCATCACCGAGACAAGGATGGTCTTATCGGTGATCGCGTCCTCGACATCTCCCGGGTCCACCCGGCCGAACTCGTCTACGGGCAGGTAGGTGACGGAGAACCCCTGCTTCTCCAGCCATTCGCAGGTGTGGAGGACGGCGTGGTGCTCGATTGCGGAGGTGATGATATGGTCGCCGCGCTCCCGGTTCGCGAGAGCGACTCCTTTTATCGCCCAGTTGTCGGCCTCGCTACCGCCCGCGGTGAAGAAGATCTCATCCGTGCTCGCCCCCAGGGCCGCTCCAACCGCTCCCCGAGCCTCCTCCACGCCCTTCCGCGACTCGCGGGCAAACCGGTAGAAGGACGAGGGATTGCCGAAATACCGGGAGAAGTACGGGGCCATCGCCGCGAGCACCTCCGGTTTCATGAATGTCGTCGCCGCGTGATCCATATACACGGGACGTTGATCCAGGTCGTTCATGTCCACTAAAGCGTTGGGTCCAAGACCGTATCAGCGTTACCGGTCCGGGAGCGGGCAGGAGCCCTGGACGCGTGAGTGAGAAATTAAATAGGGTCTCATGCGCAATATCTGATAATGTACTCGAGACGCATGGATCACCTTCCCCCTTACCTTTTTGCGCGCATTGACGAGATGAAAGAGGAGAAACGGCGCCAGGGTGTCGATGTCATCGATCTCGGGGTCGGCGACCCCGACCTCCCCACCCCCCCGCATATCGTGGAGGCGCTCTGCGCCGCAGCACGGGACCCGAAGAACCACCATTACCCCTCCTACACCGGCATGCTCGCCTACCGTGAGGCGGTGGCCGACTGGTATCGGGATCGGTTCAGCGTCGACCTTGACCCGAAGAAAGAGGTGCTCGCGCTCATCGGGTCCAAGGAAGGCATTGCCCACATCGCCGAGGCCTTCGTCAACCCGGGAGAGGTCGTCCTCGCTGCCGACCCCGGGTACCCCGTCTACAAGACCTCCACGCTCTTTGCCGAGGGGAAGGTTTACGAGATGCCCATCCGGGCGGAGAACGACTTCCTCCCGGTGCTCGAGGATATCCCCGCCGATACGGTGAAGCAGGCCAAACTGATCTTCATCAACTACCCGAACAACCCCACCGCGGCGACAGCGCCCCTCTCGTTCTTCGAGGAGGTCGTCGAGTTTGCGCGGGAGCACAACATCGTCGTCGTCCACGACAACGCCTACTCCGAGATCACCTTCGACGGCTACCGGGCGCCCTCGTTCCTCGAGGCCGACGGCGCCATGGAAGTGGGGGTCGAGATGCACTCGCTCTCGAAGACCTACAATATGACCGGATGGCGCATCGGCATGGCCTGCGGGAACCCCGGGATCATCGCCGGGCTCGGTCGGGTCAAGACCAACGTCGATTCGGGCGCGTTCGACGCCATCCAGCACGCCGCGATAACCGCACTCACCGGCCCCCAGGACTGCGTCAAGGAAGCCTGCTCGGTCTACCAGAAGCGCCGGGACGTGCTGATCAAGGGGCTCTCCGAGATCGGGTTTGACGTCCAGGCGCCGAAGGCCACCTTCTACGTCTGGGTGCCGGTCGACGACTGCATGACGTTCTCCGCAAAACTCCTCGACCAGGCAGGGATCGTCGCGACTCCCGGAGTGGGCTTTGGCGGGAACGGCGAGGGGTTCGTCCGGTTTGCGATCACCCGGTCGATCGAGAGGATCAACGAGGCAGTGGACCGGATGCGGGGGCTCGACCTGTGATCCTCCCCTCCCACCTCTCGGTCAGGGACGGCCACCTCCGGATCGGCGAGCACGACACGGTGGACCTTGCGGAACGGTTCGGCACCCCGCTCTACGTCACCGATGAAGAGCGGATCCGGGAGAACTTCCGCCGCCTTGCGGGCGCACTCACCGCACACTACCCGAAGGTCCGCATACTCTACGCCGCGAAGGCAAACGGCAACCTGGCGGTCTTTCGGACGCTCGCGTCGATGGGTGCCGGGGCCGACGTCTTCTCCGCCGGGGAGGTCGCGCTCGCCCTTGCCGCCGGGATGCGCCCTGAGTCGCTCCTCTTCAACGGGAGTTCCAAGAGCCCCGCCGACCTCGCCCTCGCGGTCGAGAAGGGCATCCGGGTTTCGGTGGACTCGCCCGACGAGCTCCGGCAGCTCGATGCGGCGGCCGCGAGGGCAGGGAAGACCGTCGATATCGCCTTCCGCGTCAACCCCGCGATCGACGCCCCCACCCACCCGAAGATCGCGACAGGCCTCGCCACGAGCAAGTTCGGTATCCCGGCGGGAGAGATCCTCGATGCCTACCGGGAGGCGCTCGCTCTCGAGCATACGAAGCCGGTCGGTATCCACTGCCACATCGGCTCGCAGATCCTTGCCGTGGAGCCCTTCGCCCGCGAGGTCGAGGTGCTGATCGATGTTGCCCGCGACCTCATCGAGATCGGGGTCGATCCGAAGTTCATCGATATCGGGGGAGGCCTCGGCATCCCCTATCGCCGGGAGACCGACCGGGCTCCGACGCCCGAAGAGTATGCGGGAGCGGTCATGCCGGTCTTCCAGAAGGGCATCCGCGACCTCGGGATCGAGCCCGAACTCTGGGTCGAGCCGGGCCGGTGGCTCGTCGCCGACTCGACGATCCTCTTAACAAGGGTCAACTCGGTCAAGACCGCTCACAAGACCTTTGCCAACGTCGACGCCGGGTTCAATCTGCTGGTCCGGCCGACGATGTACGACTCCTATCACGAGGTCGTGGCGGCAGACAGGGCGGACACACCGGCCGTGCGGGAGTACTCCGTCACGGGTCCGATCTGCGAGACGGGTGATATCCTCGCCAAAGACCGGATGCTCCCCGACCTTGCGGCCGGCAATCTCATCGCAGTGCTGGATGCCGGGGCCTACGGGTTTGCTATGTCATCCCAGTACAACAGCCGTCCCCGGTGCGCCGAAGTGATCCTCTCGGGGGAGAAGGCGGCCCTGATGCGCCGGGCTGAGACGATCGACGACCTGACCGCCCCCATGGTGACGCCGCCCTGGCAGGCGTAAGAGCGGAGCGGCACTGTGAAGTTCCACTACCTCCTGGTCGATGACCTCCTCCCGAAGGGAGAGTTCGAGCGCCGGGTGGAGGAGAAGGTGGCGGAGTCGGGGGACCTGCTCGACGAACGGACGGCGGCGATGCTGGTCGTCAAAGACCTCGGGCGGGCGCACATCCGGATACACGACCTCGCGGCGGCCCCGAGCCTCGCGTGCTTCTTTGCGAAGGTGCTCTGTGTCGAGGAGCCCCGGGAGTTCGAGCGGCCCGACGGCACGACCGGCCTCGTGGCGAACGTGACGGTGGGCGACGAGACCGGCAGAGCCAGGCTGACCCTCTGGGACGAGAAGGCCGGCGGCGTCCGTGAGATCGAGGCAGGGGACGTGCTCGAGATCCTCGGCCGGCCGAAGGGGGGAGGGAAGGTCCCCGACGTCACCGCCGTCGCCGTCCAGGAGGCGGCGTGCGAAATCGCCTGCGAGGAGACCGGGGCCTCTGCGCTTCCCGGACCGGGGGGAGACCTCGAGGTCAGGCTGATCGCCGTCGAGAGCCCGCGGGCGTTCACCCGGCGCGACGGTGGCGCCGGAGAGATGGTCGATGCAGTGATCGGGAATGAAGACGGCGTCTTCCGGCTCGTCTGCTGGGCGCCCGCCGTCCTTCTCGGGGTGGAAGCGGGAGGAAGCATCGTCATCCGCGGCGCCACCGCACGGGAGGGCGAACAGGGCATCGAGTACAGCCTCGGCGAGGCGGGATCCGTCTCACTCTCCGACAGGGAGATCGTCCTCCCGATGAATACCATCGCGGACATAGAGGAGGGGGGGTCGTATTCGCTCGCCGGAACGGTGGCAAGCGTGCAGTCCCCTCATTCGTTCACCACGCGGAGCGGGAGGCAGTCCTCGGTCCGGAACGTAGTCCTCGCCGACGAGAGCGCCGAGATCCCGGTAGTTATCTGGGGCGAGAAGGCAGACGAGCACCTGGTGCCCGGCGACCGGATCGAGGTCTACAACGGAGCGGCCCGCCGGGGGCGGTACGGTGACCTTGAACTGCACCTCTCGTGGGGGAGCGCTCTCGTTCTCCTCGCACAAGAGGAGAAGGAGATGGAGGTCGAAGGGACGATCGTCGCCACCAGGCAGGGGACCTGCATCGATACCGGCGATGCCTGCTACCTCCTCGCCGAGCCGCTGCCCGTCGGGTACGTTGTGCGCGCCAGAGGCACAGTGCACCGGGGCGTGATCAGCCCAAGCCATCTGGAGGCCGCACTGCCCGATCCTGAGGATCTGCGGCGTCGCCTGGATCGGATCTCCGGGCAACCCTGATCCCGATCTTTACTTTCGCCCCGCACGGCGAGCGACCTTTATGGTTCCAGCTAGAGACATTTAGTGTAGCATAGCAGAACACACCATAGAGATCAAGTGAGGATTGAGATGACAGAGATTGATCTTGAAGATTTACCCGGCGTTGGGGCAACCACCGCCGATAAGCTCCGCGAGGCCGGATACGGCACCGTCGAGAGCATTGCAACGGCCACCACGTCGGATCTCGCCGAGGCGGCTGAGATCGGTGAGGGGACCGCAAAGAAAGTGATCCTGGCCGCCCGGAAGATGGCGGACATCGGAGGCTTCAAGACGGGCCGGGATATCCTGGATAAGAGAAGGGATATCAAGAAACTGAAGACGCTGGTCCCCGAGTTCGACGAACTGGTCGGCGGGGGTCTCGAGACGCAGGCGATAACGGAGGTCTACGGAGAGTTCGGCTCGGGAAAGAGCCAGCTCGTCCACCAGATGGCCGTCAACGCCCAGCTCCCTGAAGAACTCGGCGGCCTCGCCGGCGGGGTTATCTACGTAGATACCGAGAACACGTTCCGTCCGGAGCGGATCGAGCAGATGCTCAACGGACTCCCCGAAGAGGCGGACCTCGGTTCGATTGACGATGTCCTCGAACGGATCCACGTCGCGCGGGCGCACAGCTCCGACCACCAGATGCTGCTCCTCGAGACCGCACGGGAACTCGCAAACGACCTGCGGAACTCCGACTACCCGGCCAGGCTCTTCGTCATCGACTCGCTGACGTCGCTCTTCCGGGCGGAGTACGCAGGAAGAGGCACCCTTGCTCCCCGGCAGCAGAAACTGAACCGCCACATGCACGACCTCCTGAAACTGATCGACGATCACAACGCCGTCGGCCTCGTGACCAACCAGGTGATGTCGAATCCCGGCATCCTCTTCGGCGACCCCACGAAACCGATCGGCGGCAACATCGTCGGGCACACCGCAACCTTCCGGCTCTACCTGAGGAAGAGCAAGGGCGGTAAAAGGGTTGCCCGCCTGGTAGACAGCCCCAACCTCCCCGAGGGCGAGGCGGCATTCATGGTCGAACAGGCAGGGCTCAAGCAGTGCTGAAGGCGCTCGTAACGGACGTCGACGGCACCATCACCGACCGGCGGCGGCGGATCAGCACCGCGGCCGTCGAGGCCGTCCGGACGCTCGTCGATGCCGGCATCGAGGTGGTGCTTGCAAGCGGCAACACCGTCTGCTTCATGGACGGGCTCTGCAAGATGGTCGGGACGGACGGGACGATCATCGGCGAGAACGGCGGTGTCTACCGGAGGGGATTTTCAGGCACCCTCCACATCCCCGGCGACCAGAAGACCTGCCTGGAAGCGTTCGAGGCCCTCAGGGACTATTTTGCCGGAAAGGGTGTCGAACTCGAACTCTACAGCGCGCAGTACCGGTTCGCCGATGTGGCCTTCGCCCGAAACATCGATGTCGATGAAGCGAGAAGGGTCATCCATGACCGCCAGCTCCCCGTCAAGGTGCTCGACACCGGGTTTGCAATCCACCTCCAGGCACCCGGTGTGAGCAAGGGGACGGCGATGCGGGAGCTTGCCGGGGAGATGGGGCTTCGCCCGGATGAGATGATGGCTATCGGAGACTCGGAGAACGACATCGAGATGCTTGAGGCTGCCGGCATCGGCGTTGCGGTTGCAAACGCCCCGATCCTGACCCGCACGGCGGCGGACTGGGTCGCCGGAGGAACCTACGGGGATGGGTTTGTGGAAGCGGTAAAAAAGTATTATCCCGATC
Source organism: Methanobacteriota archaeon (assembly GCA_016841385.1). Lineage (GTDB taxonomy): Archaea > Halobacteriota > Methanomicrobia > Methanomicrobiales > Methanoculleaceae > Methanoculleus. The sequence goes on from JAENZF010000001.1 coordinate 9,056, forward strand.
TCTTCAGCAGGTAGCGATCGACCACAACGTAGTCTTTTATATCCTTTACCGCCTCGAACGGCACAAGCATCTTGTCCCCATCCGTCCTGTAGCCCTCAGTCCTGAATGTCTCGTCCGGTTTGACGAGCAGGTCGACAACCTGCCCGGTGTTGAGGTCGACCATGATATTCTTGATAGTCCCGATGAGCATGCCATCATTACTCATCACTTTCTTCCTGGCCAGGGCACGGCAGAACGTTTTGCTCATACAGAACCGTGGGGCGTTTGTACTATTTAAATCTTCTAAAGTCCTTAAAATCCCTCAAAAACGGCATTATAGAATCCTTACCCGGAGGAGGCCGTCACCGGCCGTCGCCCGTGGCCGAAGGGATTTTCAAGGCCCTCCTCTGGGAGAGCCGTATAATGGATTTTCGGCACTAAATCGCTCTCCTTCCAGTCTTCCCTAAGCCGCAGGTTCATTCAGGTAGACGTCTGAACCTGCCTCAGGCGTGATACAAGTTCGCAAGCACAGATGCCTGGATCGGTCGGCGGTGCAGGTCTCTCCGGGTCGTAAAAATGGAGTCAGGGTGGGTTTACTTCACGGTTTCGGCCGCCATCCGGACATCGGTTGCCTTGACCGTCTTTCTGCCTGCATGACCCGCCAGCTTGATCGCCTCTTTGGCAATCCGTGACGCGTACTGCTCCATCAGTTTTGCGAGCTCTTCATTGGCATCGGAACTCACACGTTCCGCGCCAGACTTTTTTACTATTCTGCCAACAGGTGCCAGAGGTATATCAGTCATGATCTCATTTCCCCCTTTTCATTGAGTTCTGTGAAATGTACTCTCACACAGAACTCGTTTTACAGAAGCACCATAGGTATCCTCATATAAATAGTTATCCGTTCCCAGAGGGGTTGGAGCGCGAAATTCCGAATGGGGAGGGTATCAAAGTGAGGGAAAGACCCGGATTATATCGGTCTGAGTTACAATCCCGACGGGCTTGCCGTCCTCGACCACAATCAGCCTCCCTATCTCCCGTTCCTTGAACCGGCCCACGAGTTCGTAGAGCCGGATCGACGACGGCGCCTTCACCACATCGGCGGTCATGACCTCTGTGACGGGCGCATCCAGCGTCATGCCCTCGTCCAGGCCGCGGGCAACATCGCTCAACGTCACGATGCCTGCGAGCTCGCCGTCCTCCACCACCGGCGCACCGTGAATGTGGTGCGCGTTGAAGAGGCGAACCGCATCCCGGAGGGTGGCGGAGAGCGACAGGGTCAGGAGCGGGGTGCTCATGTAGTGCTTGATCGACTGTTTCGGGAGGGATATCATCTCCGCGACACTGATCAGGAGCGCCTGCTGGTTTTCGTCCATCCCGAAGATCTCACCGCGGACGAGAAGTTTGTTCACCGGCGTGGGCCCGATCGAGACCATATCTCCTACGCGGAAGAGCTTCACGCTCCCGATGATCCTGACCATCGCCTGACAGAGGTCCGGGTGACAGAGGGAAGTGAAACCGAGCTCGGCGACCCGGACGCCCTTCACCTTCTCACCGTCGCGGAAGATCGGCACCTCGGACTGGTGCTCGAGGTCTCCGAGATTCAGTTCCTTATATGCACCTGCGGTCGGGCTGTAACCCCCCTTGGGACCGGGAACGCCGTCGACAAGCCCCAGAGCCTTCAATGCCTGCATCTGGTTACGGACAGTACCGGGGTTGCGCTTCAGCACATCCGCGATCTCCTCACCTTTTATAGAGTGAGAAGACTGATGATATAGAGTAATCAGAGTTATCAGGATGTCCTTCTGAATCGGAGAGAGATCCATAATTATCAGTCATTATACGTTGTTTAAATACATTAGGTTGTGCGTACAGTGGAGTTTGAAACTATCCCGACCGTTCCGACGGCGGACGAAGTGCTCGACCGCAGTCTTCGCAGGGCAGCAGCCAAGAAGAAGCTGAAGACCAACGTCGATAGCGCAAATGAAGAGTTCGTGAGAGCGGTCGCGAAAGCCATCCACGACAAGTTGAAAAGCGTGGTCAGTTCGTTCCCGAGTTTCGAGCGCCTTCCCCCCTTCTACCAGGAGGCGACCGAGATCCTTGTCTCGCTCGACCGGCTGAAACAGTCCCTCGGCGCCGTCAACTGGGCGGCCGACCAGGTCTGGATCATCGGCTCCGGTTACACCCGCAGCATGCGATCGGGGATCGACACAGACAAGAAACGGCGGCAGGCCGTTGCCCGCATAGCCTCCATCGTTCACCAGGTGGAAGATGACCTCGTATTCTTAAACGATGCCCGGAACATCCTGCGGAAACTCCCGCACGTGAGCGAGGACGAGTTCACCGTGGTAGTGGCGGGATTCCCGAATGTAGGGAAATCTTCGTTTATCCGGCACGTCTCAACGGCAGAACCCGAGATCGCCGCCTACCCGTTCACCACCAAGGGGATCATCGTCGGCCACCACGATATCGGGAAACGCGACCGGATCCAGTTCATCGATACGCCCGGAGTCCTCGAACGCCCGGCAGATGAGCGGAACATCATCGAGCGGCAGGCGGTAAGCGCCATCATCAACACGGCCGACGTCGTGCTCTTCATCCTGGACGCAAGCGAGCACTGCGGGTACACGCTCGACGACCAGATGCGGCTCCTCGATGAGATACACCGGCTCGTCGACGTGCCGGTGGTGACGGTCGTAAACAAGGCGGACATCCAGGGGATCGAGGGTTACCCGGAGATGTCCACACTCACCGGCGAGGGGGTGGAGGTGGTGCTCGACCTCCTGCTCACATTCAGAAAGGAAGCCACGAAAACGAACCTGCGAGAGCCGCCCCAACCAGAAACCCAGCAATAACGCCGCTGTTTAAGGGCGGGAGGCCCGCCTGGGGCTTCCCCTTGTTGACAAAGTAGAGGAGTACGGCGAGGCCCGCAAGTGATCCTGCCATCGCACCGAGTGTCGGGGCGGAGAGGATCCAGAGGACGGCGGGCGCATCCACAAAGACGTGCGACGATGCCACGAGGATCGAGGGCATGATCAGGTCGCCCATACCCATGACGAACGCGCCGCGCTCCTCCCCCTCCCCGATGTTGAGGCCCTCCCGCCGGAACGAGTAGTCCATTCTCTTCGGAACCACGACCATGATGGGGGCTTTTGTCTCGAGGACGCCTTCAGCAAGCGTAATCATGTGTTTTGTCCTGTAGACAGATATGGCGTCGTAGACCGCGAGCAGCACGAGCAGCACGAGCACCGGCAGGATGGCGAGGGATATCCCGAAGATGGACGCAACCCCGGCAGATATCAGCACCCCGAGGATATCGATGACGTACCACTCCGGGTAAAGGTAGAGGAGCGCCGTCGCCGCTCCGGCACCGATGAGCGTCCCGACGGCGGCGGCATCGGTGGTCCCAAGCGCGAGAACGGAGAGCGCCCCGAAGATGTAGAGGAACGTCAGGAATATGGAGATGCCGATGAAGATGGAGATGAAACGCCGCCCTCCCGCCCGGATCAGGAGGAGCAGGACCAGCGTGAAGACAAGCAGCATCCCTATGAAGATCAGGGGATTTGCAACCGATTCGGGGTCTTCAAACGCCACAAGCCCCGCCATCTGCATGGGGACGACAAGGATGATGGCAATCATCTGGACCGAGAGAAGCATCAGGGGCATTCCAAGAAGTGGCAGCCAGTCGCGTATCTGCATCACAAAACTCCATTCACTATAGGTAGGTTAATTAATGCATCCTCATCACTTTAAAATATGGAGATTCGCGAACTCATCGGCGACATCGTTCTCACCATCGTGATGGTGGTCTCCACCGTCGTTCTGGTGATGCGGTTCTGGCAGGACCTGGTCATAGCAGTTGCTGCGACGTTCATGATGCTCTCTCTCGGGGGGCTGCTCATCTCTCTCAGTATGAAGATTGTGAGCCTCGAACAGAGCGTCGTACAGCGGGAGCGCACCATGCGCGTGAACATGGAGGAGATGGGAAAGACGATGAGCGCCAAATACGATAATACGGTCAGTCACATCGAGGAGATCGTCGACGGGCTCTCCCGGCGGATGTATCGGTGAACCGATCGCCATCTTAATGGCCTCTCCCTCTCTCATGATCAGGTAGCATGGGCGTTGCTATCCGAGATATCCTGGCAGACTGTAAAGAGACGTTGACGTGGGACGGCCTCTCCGGCACCGCCGCAGTGGACGCCCATAACGCACTCTATCAATTTCTCTCCATCATCCGGCAACCGGACGGCACCCCGCTGATGAACGGCGCGGGCAGGATCACCTCGCACCTCTCCGGCATCCTCTTCCGGACGGTCAACCTCCTGGAGAAAGGCATCAGGCCGGTCTTTGTCTTCGACGGGAAGTCGCCGGAGTTCAAGCAGGAGACGATCCGAGAGCGCCGGGAGGTCCGCACCAGGGCCGACGAAGCCTGGAAGGCGGCGCTCCGGGAGGGGGATATGGAGGAGGCGTATAAACAGGCGAGCGCATCCGCCCGTATCGACAGCCATATCATCGCGTCGTCCCACGAACTCCTCGACCTGCTCGGCATTCCCCGGGTGCAGGCACCGAGCGAAGGCGAAGCGCAGGCAGCCCACATGGCACGCAGGGGTAGCGTCACCTACGCGGTCTCGCAGGACTACGACTCGCTCCTCTTCGGTTCCCCGGTGCTGGTGCGGAACCTCACGGTCAGCGGCCGGCGAAAGACCAGAGGGCGGACGATCACGGTGAACCCCGAACGGATCGTTCTCTCATCCCTCCTCGACTGCCTCGGCGTCACGAGGGAGCAGCTCGTCGAGATCGGCATCCTGGTGGGCACGGACTTCAACCCCGGCATCCGGGGCGTCGGCGGCAAGACGGCCCTAAAGATCGTGCGAAACGAAGAGTTTGAGTCCGTGATCGCGGAGAAGCAGCCCGGCTTCGATCCCGCTCCAATCCGGGACTTCTTCCTCGACCCGCCGGTCACCGACGACTACACCCTCGAGTGGAGGGCACCGGACGTCGAAGGGGTCGCAGAGATGCTCTGCGGGCGCTACGACTTCTCCGAAGAGCGGGTACGAAGCGCTCTCGCCAAGGTCTCGGTGAAGGCAACGCAGAAGACGCTGGATGCCTGGTTCTGACTGCCGGAACGGCAACTCTCCGCAGGACAGAAGACCGTGGGGAGCATCCGATAGCCCGAAAACGGCTCCTTTTTTACCCGGATAGAGGCCCCGCCGGACGACACAACTGATATATGTGAGAACGACCCATTACGCCGATTGACGAATCCCTACCAGGCTTTCAAGGCAAGATAGAGGGCGCAGGGACCGACAACGAATCTGCGTATCTCCGACTACCGTTCAAACATTCCCGACCACCGTTTACCACCGTTCTCCCGACCCCTTCCCGGGGCCACACCACCATCCCTATCCTCCATCGCTCAGAGTCGTTCTGCCAAACCCCGGGGTCCCACAGGGCCGCCGTAAGGATTGCTCCTCCGAACATGCTGCCCGATCCTGGCAGCAGAATACTACCAGGTGATCCGACATGAGAGAACTTTACGAGAAGATGATAAACGAGGCCATGGCCGCGCAACGGGCGGACGTGGATACGGTAAAGGCGAAACGCGGCCAGAAGTTCGTCATCGAAGACACGAAACCCTACGTCGATGTGGTCCGGAAGATGACGGCGATCGGCGACCAGAGCCGGGCGGTCATCGACCTTCACAAGAACTCGGTGATCTCGCATTCCGAGGCCCTTCAAGGTCTCGCAACGACCGTCCGTCCCGAAGACGACCCGTTCGTCGAGCACTACCAGACACCCGTGGTGCTCGAGATCCTGAAAAGTCAGGACGAGGCGTTTAGAAGAAGTGTCGATGCCTTCACGAAGGCGATCGCGGATGCGGAGGCCAGGATCGGCCTTGAGGCGGTGCGGCGCTACGGCGGGTTCTACGGCCCCACCTGCGTCGTCGACTTCGCGCTGATCCCGGGGAGCACGAGCAACGTGGTGAACCGGGTCTTGAAGAAGACCGATATCCCGGTCGAGCACAAGCGGGCGATCCTCGCCGCCAAATCATGGGGAATGAATACCTCCTACGGGTTCGGGGACACCTTCGCCCACGCCCTCGAGGCAGGAGCCACCCCCGCCGAGGCGACGGCCAAAGAGATCGAGATCATGCAGAAGATCTACCGCGAACCCATCGAAGGCCAGGCGGAGTTGATGGATGCCGCCGGAATGACGTCCTTTGATCCGCGGAAGTACATGAGCGAGTACCGGCGGCGGATGGAGGCGACCGTCAAGGCCGCAGTCGATGACGGCGTCCATTACGCCAACATCCTGACCGTTCCGGCCTACAGCGTCGGCGACGTCGCGCACCACATCGCGCAGTCGACCTTCAACATGTGCAAGGACGACGTCGTCATGGCGGTGATCGAGGCGGTCACGGAGGTGATGGAGTCGACGCTACACAACTCGCTCGACTCGTACAAGAGTCACTGGGACGTCCTCTCGCTCGCGACCGGCTCATCGGCCGCCGCGACCGAGTACATCCTCGAACTCGATGCGTTCAACGCCCCCACGGTCGTCGACCTGCTCACGAAGAGGTTCCACAACTACGTTCTCTGCTACCCCACCAGGGGAGCGGCGGCGGAACTCCACAACTGCGACTTCATGGACATGATCTACCGCGGGTGGAAACTCCTCGATAAGGCGCGGCGCAACCGGAACGGGGCCGACGAGGTCCTGACCCCCATGGTCGGCAAGTACCCCGTCGATCTGTCGCCCATCCACGAAAACGAGGTGCTGATGAACCCGCAGTGGTACGCCTACCCGGCCTGCGCCATAACGGTCCGGTTCTCCGCCCTGATGCGTCTTGCCGACTACCCGTGCCTCCTCACGAGCGAACCCGTGACCGCGACGATGATGACCAACGTCATCGCTCTCGAGAAGGAGACGGCTGCCGCTCCGGTGCGGGCCTGCAAGAGCTGCGCCACGACGTGCCTGGTCGATCAGCGGCAGCGCTACTGCCAGTGGAAAGAGGCGATCTAAAGGAGAGATTGATCATGAAGTGCTACATCTGCGCCCTTGAGGGGGGAGAGAGCGAGGCGGTGGCGATCTGCATCGTCTGCGGGATGGGGCTCTGCATGGAGCACGCGATCCGGAAGGATATCGATGTCTGGGAGGGCGGCTACCCGCTCCCCAGCAAGCGCGTGAAGGCTCCGCTGCCGAGGATCCTCTGTCCCGAGTGCTATGCTGCCCTGTACGGGAAATAAGGCACTCTCCCGACCATTTTTGGCCAGAAATTCATCTATAAAAGAGATTATCCGTATCTGGTGAAACCATGACTATATCTCTTGGAAAGCGATTCGTCGCCGAAGCAGTCGGCACGTTCATGCTGGTTTTCTTCGGGGCCGGTGCCGCAGTCGTCACGCTGATGCTCGCGTTGGGAACTACCCCGACAACCCCCTTCGATATCGGGATCGGGGTGCTCGGGGGCCTCGGTGACTGGCTGGCCATAGGGCTTGCCTTCGGCATCGCGATCGCCGGGGCCATCTACGGCCTCGGGAGGATCTCGGGATGCCACATCAACCCGGCGGTGACGATAGCCCTCTTTGCGACCGGGCGGTTCCCCGGACGCGACGTGGGCCCGTACATCGTCGCTCAGCTCCTCGGCGCGGCGGCCGCAAGCCTGCTCTTTGCCTGGGCCGTCGGCCCGGACGCCGTCACCGTCGGAGGCCTCGGGGCAACGGCACCCTTCCTCGGCATCGGCTACCTGCAGGCGATCGTCATCGAGGCAGTCGGGACGTTCCTGTTAATGCTCGTCATCATGGGCGTTGCCGTCGACGAGCGGGCCACGCCGGGCTTCGCCGGTCTCGTGGTGGGTCTCGTGGTCGCCGGGATCATCACGACGACCGGGAACCTGACCGGCGCATCGTTAAACCCCGCCCGCACGTTCGGGCCGTACCTCGGGGACTGGCTCCTCGGCGGGCAGAATCTCTGGGAGTTCTTCCCCATCTACATCGTCGGCCCCATCGTCGGTGCGCTGCTCGCCGCGTTCCTCTACGACTACCTCTGCAGCGACTAACCCGACCCTAATCTTTTTCGTGCTTCCGCCGGACTACCCGGGAGAACCATTGAGCACCCGGCAGTACCCGGTCTACGTGTCGTGACCGGACCAAAACTCCGCCGTTTACCGGCCGGAAGAAGAGCGGTGAACCGGAGCGGATCCGGTTCGCCACACGTTCACCCTGAATACCCGTGCGATAGACAGGCACTCAGGGTCCCAGGGCGTGGAGCAGGCAAAGAGACTCCGATGCTCCCACCCGGATCGACATCCGGAGATCCGCGCGTACCCGGTATGGGCACATCAGTTGCGTGCCCGTACCGGGATGTTCACATATTCCCTCGGAACCCCATTCCCATGGAGGACACTTATAGATTTCGGATGAGCGGCGTACCACATCCCACCAGTCCCTGCCGGAGACCTGTCCTGCCCGGAACCCTGAATTCCCGGGATATTATGACCTGGATCATACGGCGGGACCCATTTCGGCCCCGGCAGGGGTGGATCGATGCCGGATCGGAGCCTCACTCGAATCGCTTCGGATCGGTCTCTATATCGATGACGACGGGTTTGTTCATCCGCACCGCCCGGAGAACGGCCTCGGCGAGGTCCTGCGGCCGGGTCACCCGCATCCCGGCGCCGCCGCAGGTCTCGGCGTAGGCGGCAAAGTCGGGGTTGAGGAGGCCGGTGCCGTACGGCGGATAATCTGCCTCCCGCTGCTCCTCCCGGATCATGGCAAGCTCGTGGTTGTTCAGAACCACGACGATGATCGGGAGTCCGTACTTGACCGCCGTAACGAAGTCGGCCATGACCATGGAGAACCCGCCGTCCCCGGTGATGCAGACGACGGTCTTCTCCGGGTAGGCCAGTTTCGCCGCAATCGCTCCGGGGAGCCCGAACCCCATCGTCCCGAGGTAACCGGACATCGCGAACCGCTGCCGCTTCATCCGGAAATTCCTGCCGAACCACCACTGGTTCTCCCCGACGTCGAGGGAGATGACCGCATCCTCCGGCAGGGTCTCGGAGAGGACTTTCATGATGTAGGGCGGGCGGATAGGGACGGCCTCCGGGTCGGCCTCCCGGTCGAGCTGCAGAGACCACTCCCGCCTCCGCTCCGCGAGCCATTGCCCGACCGCCGGGTCCTCCCGCGGCCGGACCTGCTCCCGGATCCGGGGCAGGGCGATGGTACAGTCGCCCCAGACCGCCACGGCGAACGGGTGTTTGCCGAGCTGGAGCGGGTCGATGTCGATATGGACGGCCCTTTTGTCCCCGGGAATCCCGGTGAGGTCGGAGAAACTCGCGCCGCAGGCGATCACAAGGTCCGAATCCTCGACGAGCGTGCGGGCGTGCGGCGTCCCGAGCTGCCCGTGTATCCCGGCGACCCACTCGTTCTCGTCGGGGAGGATGCCCTTCGCCCGGAAGGTGGTGACGACCGGCGCCCGCATTGCCTCCGCCAGGTCAAGGACCGCTCCGGCCGCACCCATGGCCCCGAAACCCGCGAGGATGACCGGCCGTGCGGCACCGTCTATCGCCTCGGCCGCCGCCCTGACAGCCTCGTCGGTCGGGGCTACCGTGACCGTCGGGAGACAGGTCTCCCGTTCGCAGTAGGCCGGCTCAAGCGGTTCCCTCTGTATGTCGTTCGGGACAGAGAGCTGGGCGACACCGCGGCCGATGATGGCGTAGCGCAACGCCCGGGTGAGGAGTTTGACCGCCGTCGTCGGGTCGGCGACGGTGTTGTTGAAGACCGTGATGGGGCGGAAGAATGCGTCCTGGTCGATCTCCTGGATGCCGCCGGGGCCGGCATACTGCGACTTCACCTGCCCGGAGAGCGCGAGCACGCTCGCCCGGTCCTCCTTCGCGTCGTAGAGCCCGGTGGCGAGATTCGTCGCTCCCGGTCCGGCGATGGTCAGGCAGACCGCGATCTTTCCCGTGAACTTGTTGTAGGCGGACGCCGCCAGCGCCGCTGTCTGCTCGTGCCGGACGACGATGTACCGGGCGTTCGGGTTCTTCCTGACCGCGTCCACGAGCGGGAGCGACGACGAACCGGGGATCCCGAAGTACAGGGTGATCCCCCACGCTTCCAGTTCCGAGACCAGCACGTCGGCCACGGTCGTTGCGGCCCCCTCAAAGGTAGTCTTCTTCATTCGTCTCCACCTCCTCCTCTTCGTCAACCCGTACGAACGCTTCCTTTCCCACGCTGCATCCGGGGCACCGCCAGTCGACGGGGAGGTTCTCGAACGGCGTGCCCGGCGATATGCCGGCGGCCGGGTCTCCGACCTCCTCGTTGTACACGTAATCACAGACGCTACACACCCATTGTGCCATAACCACCCACGCTCCGAAGATGACCAACCGGGCATACCCTTTCTCAGTGCATATAAAAATGCCCCCGGTCCCTGACGGCAGTTCCGGGACAGTCCGATTTTCGTTATCAGGGTCACGTGAAATGCCAAAAGAGGAGAACCGATCCGTAGTCAAAGGATAATCGAACCGTCGCCGCCGTCTTTTCGGTCCCGGCATCAAGGCCATGAAAGCGGTCAAACGCGAACATGGCTTCTCTCCGGCGGTCGCACCTGGCGGGAGGTGTGTCCCGCTCCCGCCAGGGGTGTTCCGGGACGACCTCATAGGTAAACGTGAAAATATCGGATTCCAGAAGAGATATGTGTGAACGAACGCCTAAATGGGCGGAAGATAAGGTTATAAATAATACTCTCCAAATTAAAAGGAACATCACTTCGGAGGGCATGCGTTGTCTTCAGATACGAACAGAACGTCAGTTGCTCGTTATATTGTAACATTTTCAATACTGATGATCTTCTGGTATATCCTTTCCGGGTACCTGGATCTCTTTCATATAGGTTCCGGGATCATCTGTTGCGCCATCGTGACGCTCATCTCCGGGGATCTCGTCTTCAGGTCCGACCGAAGCCTCACTCGGTCCGCACGCACATTCATCCGACTCATCCTCTCTATACCTAAACTGATGGTGGCTATCCTCTATGCCAACATCGATGTCGCATACCGGGTCCTCCACCCGAAGATGCCGATCAATCCCGGGATGATCACCATCGATACACCATTTACCAACGATATTCTCCGAACATCGTTTGCAAACGCGATAACCCTGACTCCGGGAACGGTGACGGTCGACGTCACCGGCGGGACCTTTATTGTGCATGCCCTCGTTCGAGAGGCAGCAGAAGAAGATCTCCTCAAAGGGAGAGATATGCAGAACAGTCTGGCACGGATCTTCGGTGAGAGATCGTGATTGATATCTTCCGTGCCAGCGTGATCGTATTGATCCTGACGATCTTCCTCTGCCTCTATCGTGTACTGGCAGGTCCCGGGGTGGAAAACCGCCTGATTGCAGTAAATACCGTCGGAACAAAGACGATCATCATTCTTGTTCTCATCGGTTTCATCTATGAGCGGCCGCTCTTTCTGGACATCGCGATCGTCTACGCGATGATCAACTTCATCGCGACACTTGCGATCGCCAAGTACCTCGGGAGGGGATGCGTCTGCTGAACACATTAGCCCTTATCTCCATCATAATCGGCCTCTTCTTCATGGTTGTCGGTGCCGTCGGCCTTGTCAGGTTTCCTGACTTTTATACCCGTGCCCATGCAAGCGGCAAGTGCGATACCCTTGGCGAGGGGATGATGCTGATCGGTTTTATCCTGTATGAGGGGATGACCCTGATTTCGGTGAAACTGCTGCTCCTCGTGGCCTTCATCTACATCACGTCACCGACGGCGGTCCATGCTCTCGTGACTTTTGCCCATGCTCGTGGGGTTGAACCATGGAAGAAGGGAGATGAACGGCGATGATCTGGGAGCTTGACTTTGCCCTCCTCCTCTTTATGATCTGCTGTGCAATCGCGGCGATCACGGTGCGCGACCTCCTCCACGCAACGATCATCCTTGCCGCATACTCATTGGTCATGACGGCACTCTGGTCGGAGATGAATGCCGTCGACGTCGCCTTCACCGAGGCTGCGGTAGGGGCCGGGATAACAACCGTCCTCTTTATTGCAGCTATAGCACGAACCAGAAGGAGTTCATCAGATTGAAGGTAAAAGCTCTTCTTGCAGTCCTCTTCATCGGCATCATCCTCTTCTGGGCAATCGAGGATATGCCGGCATTTGGCGATCCGCAAGCTCCGGCCACTCAATACACCGGAGAACTGTATATCCAGTCAGCTCTTCCGGATATTGGGATTGAGAATATCGTCACCGCAATACTTGCCAGTTACCGTGGGTTTGACACCCTTGGAGAGACTGTGGTGATCTTCACCGCAGGGATATCGGTCGCCCTCCTGCTCAGACGGGGTGGGCGGCTATGAGGGAGAACGTCGTCATCAGGACGGTATCGCGGCTGGCGGTGCCGTTTATCCAGGTCTTTGCGCTGTACGTCATCGTGCATGGGGCATCGGGGGCAGGCGGCGGGTTCCAGGGAGGAGTCGTCTTTGCCTCGTCATTCATCCTGATGACCATCGCCTTTGGCCTTTCCAGTGTCAGAAAGCGGTTAAACAACAGATGGATCGTGATCTGCTCGGTCCTCGGGATCACCATCTATGCCGGTATCGGGCTCCTCTGCCTCATCCTGGGAGGCAACTACCTGGAGTACGGGATAATTGAGACAACACTTGGCATACCGCACCTCCACGGGTACCTCCTCGACGCCGTCGAGGTCGGGATCGGGATCACCGTGATGGCGGTGATGACATCGATCATCTATGATATGGCCGAGAGAGGGGGCGAATCTTCATGATAGAAACGTTCTACGAACTCTTCCTCTCGCGGTACAACTACTGGATGGCGATCATCCTGATGCTGATCGGGCTCTACGCATTGATTGCAAAACAGAACCTGGTGAAGAAACTTATCGGGCTCAACATCTTCCAGACCGCGATATTCCTCTTCTATATCTCACTTGGCGAGGTGGAGGGAGGCACTGCGCCGATCTATCTTCCCGAAGGGGTGGATGCCCTCTACGTCAACCCGGTTCCGCACGTGCTTATGCTGACCGCTATCGTCGTCGGGGTGAGCGTAACTGCGGTTGCCCTCTCGCTCATCGTCCGGATCTATGAAGAGTACGGCGTCATCGACGAGGATGAGCTGATGCAGGCGGTGAGGCGCCGATGACGATGATCGACCATATTCCGGTCCTCATGATTGTCATCCCGATCCTTGCGTCGCTCCTGATACTCCTGGCTGGATGGTACGACCGGAGGTTCTGTTACCCCATATCGCTTATAACAATCCTCTTCCAGTTTGGATCCGCAATCGCGATCCTCCTGCATGTGATGCAAGAGGGAACGATCCGGTATAGTGTTGGAGGGTGGGCGCCGCCGCTCGGGATCGAACTTGTCGTCGACAGTTTCAACAGTTATATCCTGGCAGCGATCCTGCTTCTTGCCGCGGCAACGGCGTTCTATGCAAGAAGAAGCGTTGAAAAAGAGATAGGACCGGAGAAGACGGTCTCATTCTACGTACTCTTCCAGCTCCTCATAACCGGCCTTGTCGGCATGACGATCACAGGCGACATCTTCAATCTCTATGTTTTCCTTGAAATATCGTCGATCACCGCATACACCCTGATCGCCTCAGCTCGAAGGCCGCACTCGTATGTGGCAAGCTTCAACTATCTCATCCTCGGATCGATTGCAGGAGGGTTCATCCTCCTTGGTATCGCGAACCTCTATGCCGCGACCGGGACGCTGAATATGGCGGACCTTGCTCACCTGCTCCCTGCATCATACGAGCTTGCAACGGTTCATGCCGCATTCCTCTTCCTGATGATCGGGTTCTCCATCAAAGCGGCGTTCTTCCCGCTCCATCTCTGGCTCCCCGATGCGTATGCAGAATCACCCTCTGCAGTGACGATCCTCCTCTCGACTGCGATGGCGAAGGTGAGCATCTATGCGATGTTCCGGATCCTCTTCTCGGTCTTCACTACGGCATACATCATCGATACCTTCCCGGTGACCGGGTTCATCCTCTTCATCGCGACGGTTGCGATCGTTGCCGGTGCGGTTCTCGCTATCGCACAGAAGGATCTCAAGCGGATGCTCGCATACTCAAGCGTCAGCCAGGTCGGGTATATCATGTTTGCACTCGGCGTTGCAAACCAGATCGCGCTGGAAGGGGGCCTTCTGCATATCCTCGGCCATGCCGTGATGAAAGGCTGCCTCTTTATGGTCGCAGGGTTGATCATCTACCGGATGGGGACATCGCGGCTCTCCGACCTCAAAGGTGTTGCAAAGACGATGCCAATCTCCTGTGCCGCATTCGCCCTCGCAGGGGCGTCGATGATCGGCATCCCCCCCACGATCGGGTTTATGAGCAAATACTACCTCGTCCTCGGGGCGCTTGAAGCAGGTCACTGGGTCTATGCAGCCGTTCTCCTGTTAGGATCGCTCCTTGCGGTCGGGTATATCTGGCGGTTCATCGAGATCGCATACTTTGGAGATCACCACGGAGACCACGGCGAAGATCATCAGACCCGGGCACGTGAAGGGCCCCTTTCGATGCTCGCCCCGATCGTCGGCCTCGCTCTCCTCAGCCTCTTCCTCGGCGTCTTCGTCGAGGCCGTGATGGAAGTCGTCGGTCCTGCCGTCTCAATTCTCCTTGGAGGTGCCTGACATGGCGGATATGAACGGGGTGCTGCCGGCGGTAACAATCGCCATTCCTCTACTGGCGTCGGTGCTGATACTGATAGTCGGAAGACATGAGAATATCCGGGAAGCGGTCACGATCGTCGCCGCAACAGCGATGCTTGGATCCGTCCTTGCGATGCTCCCCGAGATCCTATCGGGCGGCAGGATCACGATCTCGCTTCTGCCGATGGTGCCCGGCGGGGACTTCGCTCTCAGGGTAGACGCCTTCGGGATGGTCTTTGCCCTGACAGCAACCGCCCTCTGGCTGTTAAATTCGTTCTATGCGATAGGCTATATGCGGTCGTTGAAGGAGCATGCACAGACGAGGTTCTTCTTCTGTTTCGCTGTCGCAATAGCCGCTGCAGTCGGGATAGCGTTCTCGGAGAACCTCCTGACGCTCTTTATCTTCTACGAGATCCTGACGATCATCACCTATCCGCTTGTTGTCCATGTCGAGACGCCTGAAGCGATGAAGGCAGGCAGGAAGTACCTGGCATACCTCCTTGTCGGCGGTATCTCCCTCCTCGCTGCAGTCATCCTGACCTATACCCTCACGGGAACAACCGGGTTTGTACCCGGCGGGTTCCTGGCGGGTTCCGGATCGGCCCTTATCCTGCAGATCCTCTTCCTCCTCTTCATGGTCGGATTTGTGAAGGCGGCGTGGATGCCTCTCCATGGCTGGCTCCCTGCGGCAATGGTCGCCCCGACACCGGTGAGCGCCTTCCTCCACGCAGTCGCCGTCGTCACAGCGGGAGTCTTCGGGATCGTCCGGATCGCCGGGTGGGTCTATGGCATGGACCTGATGGCGTCCCTCGGCCTCGGCACGTTCCTCGCCGTGATCGCCTCGTTTACGATCATCACCGCTTCCCTCTTCGCCCTGACCGAGGACAACCTCAAACGAAGGCTTGCCTACTCGACCGTGAGCCAGCTCTCCTATATCCTGCTCGGCGTCTCCATGCTCTCCATCGCCGGGATGACCGCGGCGATGGCACACATTCCCATCCATGCGTTCCTCAAGATCACCCTCTTCTTCGTCGCAGGAGCGGTCATCGTCTCTGCCGGGAAGGAGTACATCTCCGATATGAAGGGTATCGGCAGGAAGATGCCGGTGACGGCTCTGATGTTTTCAGCTGCTGCGATCGGGATCTGCGGCCTGCCTCCGCTTTCCGGTATCATCAGCAAGATCTATCTCGCGCTTGGGGCGGTTGAAGGCGGCATGCCGATCCTCCTGCTGGTCGTCATCACCAGCGCGGTCTTGAACGCCGCATACTTCTTCCCGATCATCTATACCATGCTACTGGACCGGCCTGATGACGAGCACTCACTCGATTCGGTCTCAGAGCCTCCTCTCGTCATGCTCGTTCCGATCATCCTGACGGCGACGGTATCGGTTCTCATCTTCTTCTTCCCGTCGACGCCGTTTATGGATCTGATTGAGATCGCACTCGCCGAGATCACAGGGTCGGTGATTCCATGATCGGGATACCTCCGGCATTCGTCTACCTTGTCGGCCTCCTCCTGCTGCCTGTCATCACCGGGCCGATCAGGAAGGCATGGACACTGCTTGTCGGTGCTGCCGGCCTCGTCCTGGCCCTCTCGCTTTCGTCCGCGACACCGGAGATGGTAATCGGAGTCGTCCCGGGTATTGAGACGGTTCTCCTGACGACCGACCCGATGCGGCAGCTCGCGGGCGGTATCTTCGCCCTCTCAGGACTGATAGCGCTCATCTATGCAGTATACCGCGATCTCCCGACGACGGAAACGATCGGCATCCTCGCGTCGATCGCAGCGGCAATGGGGATCGTCTATGCAGGCGACTTCATCACTGTCTTCGCCTTCTGGGAGTTCCTCGCCGTTGCGTCACTTGCGATCATCTGGTCTTCGAAGGCGCCCGAATCATCCGGTGCAGGCTACCGGTACGTCCTTTTCCATATCTTCGGAGGAGCATGCTTCCTCGGCGGGATCGTGTATACGGTGGCCACAACCGGGAGTGCCGCGATCGGCCCGGTGGGAGATGGAGCCGGTCTCCTCCTTATGCTGGTCGGGATTGGCGTGAATGCTGCGTTCATTCCGCTCCACACCTGGGTACCCGATGCCTATCCGAGGGCATCTGTTGTCGGGTCCGTCGCCCTCTCCATCTTCACAACAAAAGCAGCGGTATTCCTCCTCGCTGCAATAGGGGGATGGGGGGTTGCGGTTGCGTACATGGGTGGAGCAATGGCACTCTACGGAGCCGTCTATGCCCTCATGCAGGATGACATCCGCCGGCTCCTCGCGTACTCGATCGTCAGCCAGGTGGGCTACATGGTCGCGGCCATCGGCGTGGGCTCGGTTGCGGGGATCGATGCAGGGCTTGCCCATATGGTAAACGACATCCTCTTCAAGTCGCTCCTCTTCATGACAGCGGGTGCGGTCATCCTCAGGACGGGTTCGCACCGGCTCTCGGATCTCGGGGCCCTTGGAAGGACGATGCCCGCAACCACCCTCTGCGCCGTCATCGGCGGCCTCTCACTTGCGGGACTGCCGGGCCTCAACGGTGCGGTCAGCAAAGGGATGGCGATCGAGGCAGCAGGCGCTGTGCCGTATCTCTCATCCATCCTCCTGATCTCAGCCGTCATAACCGTCCTCTATGTCTTCCGGTTCCTCTACCTTGGTTTCTTCCGACCGGCCGTCGGGACGAGGGAAGGCCTCCTCCCGAAAGATCCACCGGCCCCTATGCTGGTTGCGATGGGGGCAACTGCCCTCCTCTGCCTTGCAACCGGGCTCTTCCCGCACCTCCTGACGGACCTCCTGCCCGGTGGGACAGCTGCCCACGCGTTCGCCTCGTCGCACTTGCTGGAGTCGGCTGCCATCTTTGCTGCCGCAGGGGCACTCCTGCTCGTGATTCGACCACTCAGAATCCCCTGGCGCGGGGTTGAAACCGATATCGATTCACTCTATATCCGGGCTGGAAAGGCGGTCATATGGGTCTCGGCAAATCCTCTGGTGCATACCGCAGACTGGATAGGACGGAGGATTGAGGGCCTGGTAACAGACTTCAGACTCATCGCGGCAAATCCGGCCGTTGCCTGCCAGATCGCTGGAAGGACTCTTATACTGCCGCTTGTACGGACGTTTTCCGATCGGTCCGGATCGGAAGCGTACGAAAAAGAGCTCTCTCGCATGAAAGACCGCTATCCAGACGATCAGATCAACATCTGGGGTGGCGGATACGGCATCATCTTCATCAGCATCGTGGCGTTTCTGTACTTCATCTTTTATCTGACGAGGTGAGGGGGCTCTTTTCCCCGTCACCTCGATACGATATTCTGTATCAGGGTGATAATGCCGGGTTGTGCCTGTTTCTTTTTCGCATACTCATCGGCAGCGTCTCGAGCCCCCTCCATCCCTCACCACTCAGCGACCTCTGCAACTTCTTCTTTTCGAAGAGCGCCCGCTGCTATTGTCACCCCTACGAGAGATCGGAGGGCAAGCCCATGGACATGAATCAAGAATGCAGGAATCTGGCGGGGGCCGGTGAGCACGACAGCGGCGAGACGATCGGAATGGCGGTGCGAAGAAAAGAGAGGACGAGACCGTCTACGTCTCCGTGCGCCACCGGGTCGCTCTTCTGTGCCAGGGTCCGGAGCTCCGGCCATGCAGGCCCGGATCGGCAGAGAGGGCTGCCGCAGGGGGACGGGGTCAGGGAGACCCGGGTTCTCCCACCGCCGGCGGACGGGGCTTCTCATCGCCGGCTGCAGTTCCCCGGCTGTCCCCGTCATCCTCCACCACGCTCTTAGCGAGCGCCGAGAGGCCGAGGGTCGTCCCGAGGTTCATCGTGTCGAGCACCGATGCCGGAACGAGGACAAGCGTCGCCTTCTCCTTGAGGCCTTCGTAGAGCATGTTCATCGCCCGGAGGTGGAGGGCAGTCGGGTTGCCCTGGTAGGTCTTCGCCGCCTCCTCGAACTTCTTTGCGACCTGCAACTCGGAGTCGCCGAGGATCACCCGCGCCTGCCGCTCCCGCTCCGCCTGGGCCTGCATGGACATCGCGTCCTGCAGTTCGCGGGGGATGAGGATGTCCCGGATCTCCACGGAACTGACATGGATCCCCCATTGCTCGGTCCGGACGTCGATGATCCGCTGCAGTTCCGCATCGAGCCTCTCCCGGCCCTCGAGCATATTTGCGAGGTCGGACTTCCCGATCACCTCCCGGAGCGCCGTCTGCGCCGCCCAGCTGATGGCGGAGCGGTAGTCCTCGACCTCCAGCGCCGCTTTTTCCGGATCCCGCACGCGCCAGAAGAGCACCGCCTCGACGTCGACCGGGACCGTATCCCGGGTGAGGGTCTTTTCCGCCCTAAACGACGTCGTGATCGTGCGCAGGTCGATCCAGTAGGCCACCGTATCGATGAGCGGCACGATGATGAAGACGCCCGGACCCCGGAGGCCTGTGAACCGGCCAAGGCGCAGCACGACCGCC
Source organism: Methanobacteriota archaeon (assembly GCA_016841385.1). Taxonomy (GTDB): domain Archaea; phylum Halobacteriota; class Methanomicrobia; order Methanomicrobiales; family Methanoculleaceae; genus Methanoculleus. Next base: position 28,192 of record JAENZF010000001.1, read on the forward strand.
TTCTCCCACTGGTCGGCGATCTGCATCGAGGCGGCGGCGAACACCCCCGCCAGTACGACGGCAGCGGCAACCCACACAAAGAGGGAGAGGCCCGGAGTTGTGAAGGCAGCGTACGCGATCAGCGCTCCAATGAGCACGATCAGGATGGCAATTGCGTATCGAAGCGGGTTCTGCCTGCTCATAGGTTTTTACCCGCGGAGTGCTGTACGCCCCAAGTATATAATAATAGTTACATAATACTGATTGAATCGGTGCGACAGGAGCCGGTCATGGAGATCAGAGAGACACACCCCTTCGACCTGACGCCTGCCGAAGCTATCCGCCTCCAGGAGGCGCTGCGGGCCCGGGTCCGCCTCTCGGGAGATATCGGGGAGGTTTCCCTTGTTGCCGGCGCCGACGCCTCCTACACGAAGGGCTCGGACGAGATCTATGCGGTCGTCGTCGCCCTCCGCTACCCCGACCTCACCGTCGTTGAGCGGGTCTCTGCCTCTGCGGAGACATCGTTTCCCTACATACCCGGCCTCCTGACCTTCCGGGAAGGCCCCGCCCTCCTCGAGGCGTTCCGGAGGCTGCGCTCCGAGCCGGATATCATCTTCTTTGACGGTCAGGGAATCGCCCACCCCCGGGGACTCGGTATCGCGAGCCATATGGGCATCCTGCTCGACCGGCCCGCCGTCGGGGTCGCAAAGAGCCTCCTCGTGGGCACGGCGACGGAGCCCGGGGCCGGCAGGGGTTCGGCAAGCCCGGTCCTCCGCAACGGCGAGACGATCGGGATGGCGGTGCGGACAAAAGAGAAGACAAGACCGGTCTACATCTCAGTGGGCCACCGGATCGCCCTTTTAGCCGCAGTCGACCTCGTCCTCGCGACCGCCCGGGGATACCGGCTCCCGGAGCCGACCCGGCAGGCCCACCTCTATGCGAACGTCGTCCGGAGGGAGGGGAACGGGGAGGGGAGACAGACCACCCTCCCCTCCTCCTGAGGATAGGGCGAAACCGTTATCAGCGTTCGGGCCGGAGAGACGTTCGCCGACCGGCGCGGCAGGGCTCGCCGGGACGGTTAAGAGTCTACGGAGCATGAAGCATGTCGGACACCAGGATACACCGTATAACAGCCGGAGCACGACCGATGGAGGCGGCAGGATATGGCAGCGCGTGAGATTGTGCCGGGCGTCTTTGCCGTCGGCGCCATCGATTGGGACCGCCGGATCTTCGACGAACTGATTCCGCTCCCCGACGGCACCACCTACAACAGCTACCTGGTACGGGGCAGCGAGAAGACGGCGCTGATCGACACCGTCGACCCGACGAAGACCGCAGAACTCATGGGGAACCTGGACCAGCTCGGGGTCGACGCCATCGACTACATCGTCTCGAACCACGCCGAGCAGGACCACTCGGGCTCGATACCGGCAATGCTCGACCGGTTCCCCGGAGCAGAGCTGGTGACGAACCAGAAGTGCCGCGACTTCCTGGTCGACCTCCTCGGGATCCCACAGGACCGGGTCACCGTCATCGGCGACGGCGATACGCTCAGCCTCGGGGACCGGACGCTCGAGTTCATCATCGCCCCCTGGGTCCACTGGCCGGAGACGATGCTGACCTACCTCCGGGAAGACCGGGTCCTCTTCCCCTGCGACCTCTTCGGCTCGCACTACGCGACGAGTTCCCTCTACGTCCCCGACGAGGGCGTGATCTACGAGTCCGCGAAGCGCTACTACGCCGAGATCATGATGCCGTTTCGCTCGAGCATCAAGGCGCACCTCGCGAAGCTCGCGACGCGGCAGATCGACGTGATCGCCCCGAGCCACGGCCCGGTCTACGACAGGCCGGCGTTGATCACCGACGCCTACAGGGACTGGACGGGCGACGCCGTCAAGAACATGGTGGTGCTTCCTTTCGTCTCCATGCACGGGAGCACCGGGGCGATGGTCGACCACTTCGTCGATGCCCTGATGCAGCGCGGTATCCAGGTCCAGCCGTTCAACCTGACGAAGACCGATACCGGCGACCTTGCAAAGGCCCTGGTTGACGCCGCGACGGTCGTGATCGGGTCGCCGACGGTCATCTTCGGCCCCCACCCGCAGGTGGTCTACGCCGCATACCTCGCAAACCTCCTCCGCCCGAAGACGCGGTACGCGACGGTGATCGGGTCCTACGGGTGGGGCGGGAAGACGGTCGATACCGTGAAGGATATGCTCGGCCGGCTCAAGGTCGAGTTCCTCGAACCAGTCTATGTCAGGGGCTACCCGAAGGAGGAAGATTTCGCGGCGCTGGACCGGCTCGCCGACGAGATCCGGAAGAAGCACGAGGAAGCAGGGATCGTCCCGTCCTGATGTCCCTTCTTTTTTGCGTTTACCGTCCCGTTCCAGGACCGTCCGCTCGGCACCGAAATCTTAACACGGTAGGATACTGACCAGTGCTTGAGCTGACTTATGCCCCCGTCCGACTTCAAGAGAGTCATTGCAGAGTCGCCCTACGTCTTCATCATCGGCGTAGCAGGAGACAGCGGAACCGGAAAGACCACATTCACCCGGGCAATTCGGGAGATCTTCGGAGAGGAGCTCGTCTCCACCATCACCATCGACGACTACCACAGGTACGACCGCCGGGAGCGCAAGGAACTCGGGATCACACCGCTCGTCCCCGAGGCAAATCGGTTCGACCTGCTGGAAGAGCACCTCGGCGACCTGAAGGCGGGAAGGACGATCACAAAACCGGTCTACAACCATGACAACGGGCAGTTCGACCCCCCGGTGCCCTTCAGACCCACGAAGATCCTGATCCTCGAGGGACTGCACCCGTTCATAACCGAAAAGATGCGGGACCTGATCGACTTCAAACTCTACGTGGACCCGGACCCCGACGTCAAACGTGCCTGGAAGATCAAGCGCGACGTGGAACGGCGGGGATACTCCCCTGACGCGGTCGAGAGAGAGATGGAGGAGCGCAAGCCCGACTTCGAGCAGTACGTCGCGCCGCAGTGCCGGTTCGCGGACGCAGTCATCAGGATCGCCTTCTCGAAGTACGGCCGGGACGTAAGCGAAGAACGCAACGTCTACCACGTCACCCTCTGCCAGAGCAAGCTCGACAGGAGCATCAGGGACGTCGACCTCTCCATCGACCTCTTTTCGCTCCTCTCGCTCTCGCAGCGGGACTTCATGGTCGAGTTCACGACCGAAGACATCGGGGGGAGGACGATGGGGGCGCTCACGTTCGACGGGGAATTAAACGACGCCGTGGTCCGAAAACTTGAGAGGAACATCGAGATCCAGACACAGGTGCAGCCTATCGACCTCGTCCAGAGCGGCGCTTACCTGACGGCCGGGGACATGGCCCAGCTCATCCTCGCCTGGCGGATCATAAACCGGCGCATCTTCATCGAGAGCGCTCCGAATACGATCGGGGAGACGGAGGAGATTTCGGCCGGGAACGGCGGGTGCGAATGCGGCCGCCGGTGATTCTGGGCGCCCTAGGGCTCCCGGGAGCCTAAAGGACTGCAAGAGAAAGTAGATAAGAGCGCCCGGAGAATGTGTATCGATGGATAGGATCGAGCAGTTCTCGATCATCGCACCCGACATCGGCAATATCTTCAGGTTTATGAGCATCGCCACGGCG
>JAENZF010000001.1:31906-46555 GCA_016841385.1 Methanobacteriota archaeon
GATCATCGCACCCGACATCGGCAATATCTTCAGGTTTATGAGCATCGCCACGGCGGTGCCGCTTGTCGTGGCGGTGATCTATCGGGAGTGGGAGATGATCCTGCCCATGATCTCCGTCCCGATCATCCTTTTCCTCCTCGGGACATTTCTTGCCCGGGTTCCCCGGCGGGAGCGTGAGGCGCCTCTATCAGCCGCCCTTATGGCCGTCGCCCTGATCTGGCTGATCATCGCACTGGTGAGCGCCCTGCCGTTCTGCCTCGGGCTCGGCGTCCCGTACCTCGACGCTGTCTTCGAGGCGATGTCGGGGTGGACCGACACGGGTCTTACCATGATGCGATCGGTCGAAGACCTGCCCCGGACGCTCCTCTTCTGGCGGTCGCTGATGCAGTGGCTCGGCGGCATCGGGATCGTCGCCTTCACCGTCGCCATGGCTTCGAGAACCGGGCTGACCCAGTTCCGCCTCTACCGGTCGGAAGGACGCTCGGAGGCGCTGATGCCAAGCGTCGTCGCGACAGGGTTTGAGATGTGGAAGATCTACCTGGTGCTGACGGCCGCCTCGATCGGGCTCGTCCTCCTCTCGGGGATACCCCTCTGGGACGCGGTGAATATCGCCCTGGTCGGGATCTCCACCGGCGGGTTCTCCGTCCATTCCGAAGGAATCCCCTTCTACAACAACCCGCTTCTCGAGGTCCTCATCGTCCCGGTCATGATCGCCGGCGCCCTGCCGTTCAAACTCTACTACCTCCTCTACCGCCGGAAAGGTGCGCGGTTCTTTGGCGACCAGCAGGCACGCCTCCTCTTCATGCTCGTCGCGCTCGGGATCGTCGTGATCGCGTGGGACCTCGTCACGCTCAGCGCAACCGACGTTCCCACCGCCATCCGCCAGGCGCTCTTCATGTCGGCTGCGGCGGTCACCAGTACCGGGTTCCAGGTCGCCTCCCCGAACGAGTGGGCGAGCGTGACGATCCTCTTCCTCTCGATGCTGATGGTGATCGGCGGGGCGTCGGGGAGCACCGCCGGCGGTATCAAACTCTCCCGGGTGGTCCTCGGCTTTCAGGGCCTGCTCTGGTGGTTCCGTCGGATGCTCGTCTCCGGGAAGGTGCTCGTGCCCTTCAAGTACGACGGCAGGGTGATCCCGAAGAACATCGCCGACCTCGAGGTCTCCCGGAACATGCTGACCATCATGCTCTATTTCCTGACCATATTCGTTGCCACGGTGCTTGTGATGCACCTGCAGCCGACATCCTTCGACTCGAGCAACGTGATCTTCGAGGTCGTCTCCGCCATGTGCAACAACGGCATATCCACGGGGTTCGTCTCGCCCGAGATGGCCGATCCGGCGAAGGTCCTCTTCATTATGATCATGTGGATCGGGCGTCTGGAGATCATTCCGGTGATCATGCTCGTTATGGGTCTCCTCAAGCGGTTCGACTGACCCGCTCTGATGAACCGCAAAAAAGGGATGTATCGGTTACGCCTGCCGGTGCCGGGCGTACAGGTCATCCACCACCACCCTGTCCCCGCCGCTCTTTGCGAGCAGGTCCATGTAGGTGTAGACCTCGGGGGCATCCTTCTTTAAGAGTGCCGGGGTGGTGTGGTAGAGCATGAAGGCATCGGCAAAGAGCGCCGCTTCCCTCTCCTCACCGGAGGATGCGCTGATACCGGCCAGGTAGGGTCCGGGGTTTGCGGCCAGCGCCGGGAAGGCCGTGCTCTCTTCGAACCCCATGGTGTGGTAGACCCGGTACCCGACCTGCTCGGCAAAGACCTCGTCGGCCCGCGCCGGATCCCTGTCCGAGCGGATGTAGATGGTATTCTCCTCAGGGACGTACAGGCCGCTCGCGCCGCTCACGTTCCCGGATACATCCTGCTGCCTGAACAACTCGTTCTTACTGTCGATGTAGACGGTGAGGTTCTCCATAAACTCTTCTCTGATTTTGGTGCTCTGCTGCAGCACCAGGGCCTCTGCAAGTGCCGCTTCAGTGCCGCTCCCATCCCTGTTTTCCAGACGGAAACCGGCGACCGGGCTCACTGAGAAGGCCGAACAGACGACGATCAGGAGAATGATCGCCGCAATCAACCGTGATCGAAATCGTGGGTCCATCGTTTTCCCTCTGCTTAACAAGAGTTTCAAACTGGTTAATATATACTTTTCTAATTTTAAAAAACAAAATATAAACTTCCGATTATCAAAATGCAGTAAAGAGTTCCAGGATTTGATAAAAGGTGCCCGCAGAGATACGGATCCTGTTACAATAAAGCATATATAGTTCCAGAGGACGAACACCATCCGACACCTAATTACCCATGCAAGCGCATAGTAAAAACAATGAAACAGATCGCCCTCTACGGGAAGGGGGGAATCGGGAAATCCACCACTGCAGCGAACCTATCGGCAGCACTCGCAGGAGAAGGGCTCGATATCCTGCAGATCGGCTGCGATCCGAAGCACGACAGTACCCGCATGCTGATGCACGGGACCTGGATCCCGACGGTGCTCGACCTCATCCGGGAGCGCGGAGACGAGAACATCGCCGTCGACGACGTGGTTTACCGGGGCTTCCGGGGGGTGCGCTGCGTGGAGGCCGGCGGCCCCGAACCGGGGATCGGGTGCGCCGGCCGGGGCATCATCGCAACATTCCAGCTCCTCGAACGCCTGGATGCCCTCAAAGGAGACGTGATCGTCTACGACGTCCTCGGCGATGTCGTCTGCGGCGGGTTTGCGATGCCGATGCGTGAGGGATACGCGCAGGAGGTCTACCTGGTCACCTCCGGCGAACTGATGTCCATCTACGCGGCAAACAACATCGCAAAAGCCATCGCCCGTCTCTCGCGTCGGGTGCGGAGCAAATGTACGCTCGGAGGCGTGATCTGCAACGCAAAGAACATCGAGGGTGAACGGGAACTGGTAGAGGAGTTCGCCCGCCGGATCAACTCCCGGCTCATCGCCTACATCCCCCGGTCCCGGGTTGTGCAGGTTGCGGAACTGCAGAGGCAGACGGTCGTCGAGTACGCCCCCGAATCGGACCAGGCGGCGGTCTACCAGGAACTTGCACGCACGATCTACGGAAACGGAACAACGAGTATCCCCACCCCCCTCGAGATGGATGAACTCGAAACCTTCGCCCTCGAATTCGTCCAGGTTTGAAGGGTGTACCCTGACCGGAGCGCTCTCGGTGCTTACGGAGGTACGGGACGCGGCCTGCATCATCCACGGGCCGTCGGGGTGTACGCACCACAACTTCTCCCTCCTCCACGCCACATTGCTCTCGAACGACCGGCTCGAAGTCCCCCGCCTCCTCTCCACCCGTCTTACAGAGAACGATATCATATTCGGGGGCGAAGAGGCGCTGGAGAAGACCATAGGACGGGCGCTCTCGATCTCCCCCGCGCCTGCTTCCGTCTTCGTCCTCTCGACCTGCATCGTCGAGACGATAGGAGACGATACCGAGGCCGTCTGTGCGAAGGCCCGGGGCATCCCGGTGATCGCCGTGCCGACCGCAGGGTTCCTCGGTGGGGTCTTTGAGACCGGCATCAGAAACGCTCTCTCTTCCGTGGCCTCGCTCGCCCGGCCAATGGCCGAAAAGACCCTTTCGGCAAACCTGGTCGGCGAGAAGAACCTGGAGTACGGTGTCGAGGAGAACGCAGCCGAGATGGCACGCCTCCTCAGCCGGCTCGGCATCGGGGTCAACCTCAGGTTCGTGCGGGGGATCGGCACCCAGGATGTCGAACGGCTCGGGTCTGCTGCCGTGAACATCCTCCGGGAACCGGCGCTCCGGCCGGTCGGCGAAGACCTCGAAAAGAGGTTCGGTACTCCCCATATCGACTCGTTCCCGTCCGGCCTTCGAGGGACGTGCCGTTTCCTTGAAGACGTAGGCCGTATCTGCGGTATCGACGCCTCGACCGCCGTCGAAGAGGAGCGCGCCTATCAGGCGGCGATGCTTGCGGGGTTCGCCGACATCGAGGGCAGCAGGGTGCATTTCCAGCCCCACCACCCCATGCTCAAGGCCGATCCGGGCGCAGAGACCATCTGCACCGAATGCGCCGAAGCCCTTGACCTCACTGTTGTCCCGGACGGGATCCCCATCCCTCTCCCGTACCCGGCGCCCGTGGGAACCCCCGGGCTCCGGCGGATGCTGCACCGGTGGAGGCTTCTTATCCGGGAGAAGAGGCGGGGGTAAGGGGGTGTGCCGCCCACCGGCGACCGTACACTTAAATATCCGGTGCACAGAGAGAAGACATAGGAGAGAGTGCCAGAGCATGTTCGAACGCATCTTATTTCCAACGGACTTTTCAGAGCCCTCCATGAAGGTGCTGGGTTACATCCCCGCGCTGCAGGAGGCAGGAACCCGGGAGGTGGTCCTTGTCCACGTCATCGACCAGAAGGATGTCACGCTGATTGCCTCAGGGGGGCAGGGGTTCCTCGGGACCGTACCCGACCGGGAGACCGAGACCCAGAGACAGTTGCGTGAAGAGATCCAGCATCGGATCATCGATACCCGCCGGGCGCTCGAGAAGCAGGGCGTGAAGGTGACCGTCCGGACGCCCGTCGGCAACCCGGGAAAGGAGATCGTGGCCGCCGCGGACGCGGAGGGGACCTCGCTCATCGTCCTCGGTTCCCACGGCCGGTCGAACATCCGCGACCGCCTGCTCGGGACGGTCTCGGAGTACGTGATCAAGAACGCCCTCCAGCCGGTTCTGGTCATCAAGCGGGACAGGGTTGCCGGGGGATAGTCCTCTCCCCCTTCTCCCTGCAGGCGGAAAAAAAGGTCTTCTATTTCTCCCGCGGACTCTCAAGCAACCTCCGGATCGCCCGCAGTTCCTCCACCACCGCATCAACGGTCGACGGCTGTTCCGGCTCGCCCTCGACCGCGACCGGAGTGGTCCTCCGCACGAAGTTCATGATCTTCTCCTGGAGGTCCTTGGGGTCCGCTATCCCGGTGAGGACGATCTCCGCCCGGGCCTGGGCCGAGTAGCCGGCGGTCTGCACCCGGACCGCCGAGAAGGAGAAGAACCGCATCAGGGGACCCTGGATGATATCGACGTTCGTGATCCGGTTGTAGGGGACGATCCCCGTCTGCCGGAACCAGACCCCCCGCTGCCAGGTGATCTCGGTGACGGTGAGCCGGTAGGTGATGCTCTCGTAGTAGAGGGGTATCCAGTAGACGACGAAGACGATGACGGCAAGGACAGGTACGGCGACGGCGAGAGCGACGGGCGCCGGACTGAGGATGACGACAGGGACCAGCCAGGGCAGGATGAAGAGGACGACGGCCAGGACCAGAGACGCGTAGAGGTACGACCGGAACCGTGGCACCGGTTTGAACGCCTCTCCTATACGGAACGGGGCGAGGGACATGATATCACACTAATCTCAGTCCGGACGGATTAAGCCTTCCCGCCCGTCCAGGTCCCTGCGGAGGATATGACGATCTGCCCCCTCACCGAAGTAGGCCGGGAAGAATTCCGTCTCCCGGAACCCATACTTCTCGTAGAGTGCCCGGGCGGCGTGGTTCGATGGCGAGACCGAGAGGTAGACCTCCCCCGCTCCCCGTTCCCGGAGGCTGCCGGTAACGGCGGCAACGAGGTCTCCCCCAAGCCCACGGCGCCGGTACCGCTCCGCCACCACCAGCCGGACGATCCATCCCGTAGCTGGCTGACGCTGCACGAGAGCCCCGATGGTATAGCCGACGATCCGCCCGTCACGTTCCGCGACCAGGAAGGTATCGGCGAAGAGGACGCCGGCCTGCCGGATGAAGACCTCGGGCTTGCAGTCTCCCGCGGTATTCTCACGCTCGAGGGCGGAGACCCCAGGAAAATCCTCTTCGCAATATCCCCTGATCATCAGGTCCATGCCGATATATCTGTCGTGACGGGCAAAAAAAGAAGCAGCGGCCCCGGGTCCTTTATGCACCGGAACCCCTCTGAGAAGCAGATGCTCACTTCTGCTTCATGCCCGCCTGGAGCATCTCGCGCGCCATCTTATATGTCTCGATCTTGTACTGCATCATCTCGATCCAGTGTTCTTTCGCCTTGATACGGGACTCGATCATCCGGATCATCAACTGCCGCATCTGGTCCTCGTCAAGGAGATCGTACATCTTCGCAAGGAGCATACCGTGGGCGGCCTGTCCGCCGTAGTGTGTCATGCCATAACCCCCCTCATACCGACCTGTCCCTATGGACAGGCCGGCACCCTGTGCTCACGGAGTCATAAATATCTTATGGCGGGTACGGCTGCTTACCGGGAGGGCGCAAACATCTCGCCGTGTTCGGCCCAGTTCTCGGCGGGCGGTTCGTAGAGGACGATACAGACATCTTCGGGACGAACCCCGGCATTTCGGGCCAGGCAGGCCACGATCGCACGGTAGAGCGCCCCCTTCAACTCTACGCTGCGCCCCGGCATGAGGGATACCTCGATCAGGACGGCGTCGCCGGATCGACCGGAAGGCACCGGGAAGTTCTCTTCTTTTCGTTCACAGAGCCGGATCCAGAGGGCGGCCTCCGGGGTCTGCAGTGCGTCTGCAAAAGCCTCACGGAGGCTCTCCATAAGCGATTGCCGGTACTCGATGGGTTTCCCGGTACGGATCTCGATCTTTACAAGCGGCATGCGGACATTTCTCCAGCGGCAGCCGGGGATCCGGGCGAATCCCCGTTCTCCTGCATGAGTGCTCTGGCACCGGGAGTATTTACGCTTTCCTAGAAGTGGTCCGTGCTCTCGCTTTCCGGGCGCCGGTTTTTGTTGATGCAGGCGTTGAGCACCTCGTCCATCAGCCAGAGCGCCCCTTCGACCCCGGCCACCGCACGGGAGGCGAGGAGGACCCTGCCCCGGAGCGGCGATGTCAGCCCGACGAATGCGGCGCCGGGAGAGATCGCCCGCTCGTAGGAGGAGCCGAGGATCAGGTCCGGTTCGGCGTCCCGGATCATTCCCCGGATGACCGAGAAGTCGGTCGTATACGTGATACCATCGCTGCGTGCACCGGGATCGTTCCGGGCGGCGACGCAGGCGATATCGGCGCCGAGATACCGGTCGAGGAGCTCAGCGGCAAACGTGGCATACGCGTGTCCGGCAGAGATCGCCACCCGGGGGGGGTCGAACCTCTTGAGGTACTTGTCGCACGCCTTCCTGATCCGGGCATCGGCCCATGCGATCTCCTCCATGACCGGCCGGAAATCGACGCCGTCGACCTCGGCCGCAAGTCTCTCGAAGGTTCCGGCGACGGCATCGAGGCCCAAAAGAGAGCCGCATTCGGTCCCGACGCCGCTTGCAAGGTCCGGGTTCGTGCCGACGGTGAGGGGCGCCGCACGGTGAGCCGCAGCGTAGCGGTCCAGGCAGAACGTGGTGGCGACTGCGGCGCCGGCCAGGTGGAGCAGGCGCCGCGCCTCGATGGCGTTCCCCCGGCAGAAGGGGTCGATACGGCAGATGCCGTCGATGTTGACGCCGGGGGCATCGGGGTCTACCTCCGGCGCGACCTGCTCAAGCGCCCGGTGATAGCCGGCCTCGAGGTCCCCGAGGAACCCGGGACTGTCAACGACGAGGACCTGCCCGTCATGGGTGAGATCGCCGATATCTTCGCCCATGATAGCGGGCACGCAGGTATTGACCACGGCTATCCGGGAGTACCGGCCGTCGAGTTCCCGGAGCACCTCCTGCAGGCGGGACTCCGTGCCGAAGATGATCTCGTTCTCGACCAGAAACGTCCCGTGGATGGGGACCCCGACGAGCGATGCGGGGTAGAAGTAGCAGCCGCTCGAACCGTGGACGATGACGCCGAGGTCCTCGAACCCCGCGAGGCAGGCGACCGCCCCGGTCATCGCACAGGGCCAGAGCGGGTTTTCGCACGGCATATACTGGTCTTTTTGCATCAGTCTACAAGATCATGGCTTTACGGGAATATAAAGGACGGTCTTTTCCCGCAGGCGGGAATTGCCCCCGACCGGGGGCAGGGGCCCCGGCCCTATACCGTCCGGACAAGCGCCGCGAGGTATCGCCCGACCTCGCTCGTCTTCTTCGCGCCGCCCATATCCCGGGTGACGAACCCGTCGAGAATACTCTGCTCGATCGTCCTGAGGACTGCCGCCGCGGCCTCGTGCTCCCCGATGTGGTCGAGGAGCATCGAGCCCGCCCATACGGTGGCGAGCGGGTTTGCAACGTCGAGACCCCGGTACTTCGGAGCGGAGCCGTGGATCGGCTCGAACATGGAAGTGCCCGCCGGGTTGATGTTGCCGCCCGGGGCGAGCCCGAGCCCGCCCTGGATCATAGCGCCGAGGTCGGTGATGATGTCACCGAACATGTTCGGGGTGACGACGACGTCGAACCACTCGGGGTTCTTGACGAACCACATCGTGACGGCGTCCACGAAGTTGAACTCCGTCGTGACGTCCGGGTACCCGGCGGCGACTTCGGTGAAGACGTCCCGCCAGAGGCCGTAGACGTCGGAGAGGACGTTCGCTTTGTCGACCGACGTGACCTTTCTGCCCCTGTTTGCGGCGAGGTCGAAGGCGTAGCGGATCGCCCGCTGTGCACCCGGCCGGGTGACGACGCCGATCTGGTAGGCAAGCTCGTCGGCATCGGTCTCGACGTCCAGCCCGAATTTGACGTTGTAGAGGTTGCGCACGACCTCGAGGGTCTTCTGCTCGCGCTTCCCGGCGAACCGCGACCCGATCCCGACGTAGAAGTCCTCGGTGTTCTCCCGGACCACCACGAAGTCGATATCCTCCGGTCGTTTGTTCGCGAGCGGTGTCGCGACACCCTCGAGGAGTTTGATCGGCCGGAGGTTGATGAACTGGTCGAAGTGGAACCGGATCGCAAGCAGGATGCCCTTCTCCAGGATCCCGGGCTTCACCCGTTCATCGCCGATGGCCCCGAAGTAGATCGCCCCAAACTTCGAGAGTTCCCGGATATCCTCCTCGGTGAGGAGTTCCCCGGTCTCGAGGTAGCGCTCCGCCCCGATATCGAAGTCGGTCCACGCGATATCGAACCCATAGCGCTCTCCTGCGGCGTCGAGGACCTCCTTTCCCGCCGCCACGATCTCGGGGCCGATCCCGTCCCCGCCGATGGCAGCTACTCGGTGCTGCATGTCTCCACCCGGTCCAGGTCTTTCGCATAGGCCACGAGGCCGCCGGCCTCGACGATCTTCTTGAGGAAGCCGGGCACCGGCTCGACGGGGAGCCGCTTCCCGTTCACCTCGATAAAGCCGCCGCCGATATCCACCGATACGGCGTCGCCGTCCCGGATCTCGTCAGCCCCCGGACAGACCAGCGGCAGGAGCCCGGTGTTGACGGCGTTCCGGTAGAAGATCCGCGCAAAGGACTTTGCGACCACGACCCTGATGCCGGTGCCCAGGAGGGCGAGCGGTGCGTGCTCGCGGGAGGAGCCGCACCCGAAGTTGCTGCCCCCCACCACGATGTCGCCTTCCCGTGCACCCTTCGCAAACTCATCTCTCGTCCCCTCGAACGCGTGCTTCGCAAGTTCCGCCGGATCGTAGATCGTCAGGAACCTGCCCGGGATGATCGCGTCCGTATCGATATCGTCGCCGAATTTCCATACCCGCATGATCACACCTCCCTCGGGTCGGTGATCTCGCCGTAGAGGGCGCTTGCCGCCGCCGTCGCCGGCGAAGCGAGGTAGACAGACGCCTGCGTGCTTCCCTGCCTGCCCCGGAAGTTCCGGTTCGACGTGGAGAGCGAGACCTCGCCGGGGGCGAGGAGGCCGAACGCCCCGCCCATGCAGGGGCCGCAGCAGGGCGCCTCGACGAGGGCTCCCGCCTCGACGAACCGCTCGATGAGCCCGGCCCGGAGGGCCTTCAAGTACTCGGTCCGCGAGGCCGGGATGACGATCACCCGGACGCCGGTGGCGAACGCATCGGCGGTCCCGAGCACCTCCGCCGCCTCGGCAAGGTCCTCGTAGCGCCCGTTGGTGCAGGAGCCGATGAAGATCTGGTCGACCTTCGTCCCCGCCACGTCGCCCACGTCCACGACGTTGTCCACGTTGTGGGGGACGGCGACCTGCGGCGCGAGATCGGTGACGTTGTACTGCCGGGATTCGGCGTATGCCGCATCCGGGTCGCCTGCAAGGTCGAACGGCTCAATATTACGGCGGGCGGCGACGTATTCCCAGGTGGCCGCGTCGGGCGGTACGATCCCGGCCTTCGCTCCCATCTCGATCGCCATGTTGGCGCAGGTCATCCGGCCCGCCATGTTCATCTCCCGCATGGCCCGGCCGGTGAACTCGAGCGCCATGTAGGTCGCGCCGTCGGCGCCGATATCGCCGGCGAGCGAGAGGATCAGGTCTTTTGCCCCCACCCTTCGGCCGAACGTTCCGTTCACCTCAAGGTGGATGCTCTCGGGCACCCGGAAGTAGAGCGCCCCGAACTTCAGCACGAACCCCATATCGGTCGAGCCGATGCCGGTCGCAAACGCGCCTGCGGCGCCGTAGGTGCAGGTGTGGGAGTCGGTGCCGACGATGATCTCGCCGGGCGCCGCCCGCCCCTTCTCCATCACTACCTGGTGGCAGACACCCTCGAGGAGGTCGTAGTTGTGGATCTCCTGCTCCTCTGCAAACTGCCGCATGAAGACGTGGTTCTCGGCAGCCGGTATCGAGTCGGCGGGGATCTGGTGGTCGAAGAGCATGATGATCCGCCCGGGATCATAGACGCGCGCTCCACCCATCTCCCGGAAGACCCGGACCGCGAGCGGGCCGGTGATGTCGTGGATCATCGCCGCATCCACCGGTGCCATCACTACGTCCCCCGCGCGGACAGCCCTGCCGCACCGTTGCGAAAATATCTTTTCTGCGATCGTCGCCGCCATATGTTATCGTGTTCCAGGTACGCGCTCCGGACGTATTTAGTTTGGCAGGATCTGCCCGGGGGGTGCAGGGAATCGGAGCCCTCTCCGCCCGCTTTCCCGGGGCAGTACCCTTATGTGACTCCGTGCGGATTCTATAAGGAGATGCGATGACCGACGGACCGACCCCGGCAATGCGGCAATATTATTCAGTGAAGGCCCGGTACCCCGATGCAGTCCTCTTCTTCAGGATGGGGGACTTCTACGAGACCTTCGGTGAGGACGCCGGCGTGGTGGCCCGGGAGCTCGACATCACCCTGACGGCCCGGGGCAGGGATAAGAACGGAGACAGGATGCCGCTTGCGGGCGTCCCTCACCACGCCGCCGACGGCTATATCGCCCGCCTGGTGAACAAGGGCTACAAGGTGGTGATCTGCGACCAGATTGAGGACCCAAAGACCGCCAAAGGCGTGGTGAAGCGGGACGTGACAAGGGTGATCACCCCGGGAACGCTCATCGACTCCTCGATGCTCGGCTCCGCGGGAGCCCAGTACCTGATGGCGGTCGCCCCCGACCGGAAGGATACCTTCGGCCTCGCGTTCCTGGACGTCTCCACCGGCGAGTTCTTCGTCTCCGCCGGGAGCGGCGGGCGTGACTACGCCGATATCGTCTCGGAGGTCGTCAGGTACCGGCCGACGGAAGCGATCGTCCCGGAGAGCCTCGCCGACGGACTCCCCGACCGGCTCGAGACCCTCGGGGTGACGGTGAGCCGCTACCGCGACGACGCCTTCGACCCCGATGCGGCATGTGAGCGCCTCTGCGAGCAGTTCGGGGCAGCGACGCTCGACGGCTACGGGTGCGCCGGGATGACGGGAGCAGTCGCCGCGGCCGGGGCGGCGCTCCGCTACGCCCAGGAGACCCAGCAGTCGCCCCTCACCCACATCTCCGGCATCGCAACACGGATCCCGTCAGGGAATATGGTGCTCGACGCGATCACCCTCCGGAACCTGGAGATCACGACGAGCATCCGGGGCGAAAACGATGCGAGCACGCTCTTATCCGCGCTCGACGTCACGGAGACCTCGATGGGAAGCCGGACGATGCGGTCGTTCCTGATCAGCCCGCTGCTCGGGAAGGAGGAGATCGAGGGGAGGCTCGACGCGGTGGAGTGGCTCGTTGTCCACGCGCTCGACCGGCAGGCGCTCCGCGCAACCCTCGGCGACTTCGCCGATATCGAACGGATCGCAGGGAGGATCGCCTACGGGAACGCCGGCCCCCGGGACCTTGCGACGCTGCGAGACTCGCTTGAAGCAATCCCGGACGTAAAAGCGCTCTTCGCCGCCGACGCCCCTGCCCAGGTCCGCGAGGCCCTCGATGCGATGAACGACCACGCCCGGGTCACGGATCTCGTCGGGCGGGCGATCGTGGACGAGCCCCCGGCGGTCGCAAAGTCCGGCGGGATGATCCGCGAGGGGTTCAACGCCAAACTCGACGAACTCCGGCACCTCGCGACGTCCGGAAAGGACTGGATCGTGGAGTTCCAGCAGCAGGAGCGGGAGAGAACCGGGATAAAGTCCCTCAAGGTCGGCTACAACCGCGTCTTCGGCTACTACATTGAGGTGACGAGACCGAACCTGCACCTGGTGCCGCCGGAGTACGAGCGCCGGCAGACGACGGCGAACGGCGAGCGCTACACGATCCCGGACCTCCGGGAGAAGGAGGCGATGATCGCCACCGCGGAGGAACGTCTCTCGGCACTCGAGGCGGAGATATACGCCGAACTCATCCGGACGCTCTCAGCAGACGTCCCCGGCCTGCAGGCGACCGCCCGGGCGGTGGGGCTGCTCGACGTCTACGCGGCCCTCGCCGAGGTCGCCGCCCGCTACGGCTACTCCCGCCCGGCGATCGAGGAGAGCGGCCGGACCATCATCAGGGACGGGCGCCACCCGGTGGTGGAACGGCATCTCCCGGTGCCGTTCGTCCCGAACGACACGGATCTCGACAGCACCGCCGACCAGATCATGATCATCACCGGGGCGAACATGGCGGGCAAGTCCACCTACATGCGGGCGGTGGCGCTCTGCTGCATCATGGCCCAGATGGGAAGTTTCGTCCCGGCCCGGCACGCCACCATCGGGATCGCGGACCGGGTCTTCACCCGGGTGGGGGCGCTCGACGACCTCGCCTCAGGACAGTCCACATTCATGGTGGAGATGCTCGAACTCGCAAATATCTTAAACAACGCAACGCCGCGAAGTCTCGTGATCCTCGACGAGATCGGGCGGGGGACGAGCACGCTGGACGGGTGCTCGATCGCCCGGGCGGTGGTGGAGTTCCTGCACGGAAGAGCGGTTGTGGGGCCCCGGACCCTCTTTGCGACCCATTTCCACGACTTAATCGACCTCGAGGGTTCGCTCAAGCGGGCGAAGAACTTCCACTTCGCCGTGAAGGATACGGGAAGCGATGTCGTCTTCCTCCGCAGGATCATTCCCGGCGCGACCGACAAGAGTTACGGCGTCCACGTGGCGCACCTTGCCGGCATCCCGAAGACCGTGACCGACCGGGCGATGGTGCTCTTAAAGGAGGCGTCGATGCGGGAGTTTTCCGGCGGGCCGCGGGCTCCCCGATACACCCAGATGCTCCTCGTCGACCCCGGCGCGGGGGTCGTGGAGGAGAACCCGGCGGTCAGGGAACTAAAAGATCTGAACCCGAACGAGATGACGCCGCTTGACGCGCTAAACGCCCTCTGCCGCCTCCAGAGGCTTGCAAACGGGGAGGAGAAAGAACGATGACGGAGACGAAGATACGGGTTCTCGACCCCGACACGGTGAACCAGATCGCCGCCGGCGAGGTCGTGGAGCGGCCCGCATCGGTGGTGAAGGAACTCCTGGAGAACGCGATCGATGCGGGTGCAACAAGCATCCTCATCGACGTCTCTTCAGACCTCGCCGGGATCACGAAGGTCCGGGTGACCGACAACGGCGAGGGGATGACACCGGAGGAGGCAGTCCTGGCGTTCCACCCCCACGCGACGAGCAAGATCCGGGATATCGCCGACCTCTCCGCCATCCACACCCTGGGGTTCCGGGGGGAGGCGCTCGCAAGCATCGCCGCCGTCGCGGAGGTGACCCTGATCACCCGTCCCCGGGGAGCCGGGGCGCTCGCCGGCACCCGGGTGGTGGTCAGGGGCGGCGAGATCGTGGAGAAGAGCGAGGTAGGGGCTCCGGAGGGGACGACGGTCGTCGTCGAGCGCCTCTTCTACAACACCCCCGCCCGCCGGAAGTTCTTGAAGACAAGGAATACCGAGCTCGCCCACCTCTACGGGGTTGTGGAGAACCTGGCGCTCGCGCACGGCGAGGTTGCCTTCCGGGTGGTGCACAACGGGAAAGAGCGGATGGCGACCCAGCGGTCCGGAGGACTCCTGAATGCCATCGCGGGCCTCTACGGCGCGGATCTCGCACGGGCGCTCGTCCCCGTCGAGGGAAGGCTTCCCTTCCTCCGCATCAGCGGTTACGTCTCCCGCCCGTCGGAGAGCAGGGGGAACCCGTCGCAGGTGGTCATCAGCATCAACGCGAGAAGCATCACCTCGCGGCCGATCGCCGCCGCCGTCCGGGAGGGCTACGGCACCCTCCTTCCGAGGGACCGCTACCCGGTGGCATTCCTCGACCTCTCGATCGACACCGACCTCGTGGACGTCAACGTCCACCCGACCAAGCGGGAGGTCCGCCTCTCCCGGGAGCGGGAGATCCTCCCGGCGGTTGCGGCCGCCGTGAAAGAGGCGCTCGCCGGGCACGACCTCGCCCGCGAGGCGGCGGCCGAACCGGTGCAGCAGCAGATCGCCCCCCCTGAGCCGGTACCGGGAGA
>JAENZF010000168.1 GCA_016841385.1 Methanobacteriota archaeon
AAGTAAATGCGAGGGGAGCGATTCGAACGCTCGAACTCCTACGAGACCAGGCCCTCAACCTGGCGCCTTTGACCTGGCTTGGCAACCCTCGCCCTGTTCCTCTCTATACAACGCATTGCAACATAAAATATCTTGCTCTGCGGGAACCCGGTCTCTCGTGGACGAGATGGCCGCGGGCCCCCGCGGGGCCGCCTGTCTCTGCACACACCCGTGCTCCAGCGCCCCGGGACTGTCTTCGGTGTGTATTTATGCGCCCGGTTCCAATAACTCCGCATGTGGGCTGACATCTCACGGGAGTTCGCCGATTCACCCTCCCAGGGCCGGGTAGTCCGGTTCCTGCTGGAGAACGGGTTCGGCATCAACACTGAGGGGCGCATCGTCTGCAACGGCATCGAGATCCCGGCCACGCACATCGGCAGAGCGATCGAGACCGACCGCAGGGTCGTCGACGCCACAGCCCGCCGCATCCTCGAGAACCCGGAGTTGCGGGAGGTCTTTATCCGGATGCGCGCCGCGCCCGACTTAAGCAGGGTCGCCGAGGCCCTCGGCCTCTCGGTCATCACGCTCTTCCCCAAGGACGCGCACCAGAAGGGGATCGTCGGTGCGGCGGTCGAAGTCCTCGTCGATCACGACCTCTCCATCCGCCAGATCTTCGTCACCGACCCCTACTTAGCAGAGGAGCCCAAACTGGTGATGATCGTGGACGAGGCACCGGTCCCGGCATCGGTCTACGAACGCCTGCGTGCGCTCCCGCAGGTAAAACAGTTGATCATCTGAAGAGTTCCATCTCAAGCCCGAGCCGGCGGATCCGCTCCCGCTGCCTTCCGGGAAGAGCGATCGAGCGTTGCAGCCGCTCCTCGAGCGTGATGATGCGCGTCCCCTTCACCAGGTTGTCCGCATGGGCGACGATCTTCTCCTCAAGCGTCCGGGGCATGCAGTCACGCGGGATGAGGCCCAGCAGCGAACATTCCTCGGCCGTCAGTCCGGCGCCGATATGCCGCTCGACGATGGCGACGACGGCTTCATCCAGGCCGAACGACCGGCATATCGCGCCGCCCGCTTCGGCGTGGCGGAGGTCGTGTGTCACTCCCCGGCCGATATCGTGGAGGAGGGCCCCGGCCTCGAGCAGGTCGCGGTCGACCAGGGGATCGGATGCGTAGGCGAGCGCAAGGTCGCGCACCGCCCGGCAGTGGGCGATGACCCCTTCGGAGCACCCGGCGCGCCTGAGGAGACCGATGCAGTCCCTCTCACGCACTCCCGAGGCTCTCCTTGATCTTGTCGACTCTTCTCCTGAGGGCGGTGGCGATGAGTTCGTTGTCGAAGTGCTCGAGCATCGTTTCACAGTTCGGACACTCGAAGTTCCAGTTCGCCGCATCCGTGAAGGTGTAGACGACGCTGCAGTTCTTGCACATATAAAAGTCGTTCTTCTCTTCGTAGGTGAGCCGGGCGTCAAGATGCTCGATCACGTCCCGGATCTCCTCCTCAAGCACGTCGTGAACGCGGTCCAGGCGGAGGTGCCAGAGGTAGGTGAGCCAGCCGGTCTCGGTGTTCTTCAGCCGCCGGTACTCGGCGAGGCGCCTTTCATAGAGTGTATACAGCGTGTGGCGGACGGTGTTGAGGTTGACCCCGGTCATCTCGGCAAGTTCCTCGTCACTGTGCTCCCCTCCTTCTGGGAACCGCTTGAGAAGCTCGATTCCCTCCTCTCCGATCATGCGCAGGATGTAGGCGTTGATTGCCGGATCGTTTAACAGTTCAGTGACGGATACCATGCTCAAATCTCTCCCATAACGGATAGTCGTATAATAGTATATGCTCTAGCATCGATGTTTACCATACTCTGCTCTCAATCTTTAATTCCCTTTCCCGTGTCCGGGGGGCGGGCAGCCCCTCGCGACAGAGACGAGGCCTTTTGCGGGGCTCATTCCCCTATAAGCCTCCGGACGGCCCCGCTGTTCCTCTCCAGGTCCAGAGATGCCGCTGCCTCCGTCTCTCCGCACCCAAAGACGCTCACGATGGCGTGGCCCTCCTCGAACTCGGTCCCGGGCCAGGGAATGTCGGCGATCCGGGGCGCAAGCGCCGAGAGGTCGACATCCAGCCGCATATCCCGCTCCGCAAAAAGGATCCGCCGGACCGCGACCTGCCGGGCCGCAGGCCTCGCCGCCGGGATCGCCCCGCGGCAGGCGTCCATGTGCATGGCAAAGACGTTCTTCCCGGTCGCCATCTCGACTGTATCCAGGGTGGCCTGGAACCGGGGGTTGATCTCGATCGCCCAGGGCTTCTCCCCCGCCATGAAGTCGATCCCGACCGAGCCCACGCATCCGCTCGCCGCTGCAATCCGCTCAGCCGCCGCGATCATCTCCGCGGCGAGGGGATGGGAGAACGGGGTGACCGACCCGGCAAACCCGTGCGCGCTCTCACCATCACCCCGCAGGATCTGCCGGTTGACCGCGACGGCCCGGGCGCGCCGGCCGTCGGCGACGCAGGAGACGCTTGACGGAACCCCGTCGACGAGGTGCTGCGCAACATAGGGCACGTCCGGCCAGGCTTCCTCCCACCGGCGGAGTTCCTCCCCCGTCCTCGCGACTGCGTTCCTCCATCCCCCCGCTCCCCGGCGCGGCTTGACCATCACCGGGAAGTCTTCGCCCCCGGCGAGCGGCGGGACCGGCACGTCCAGCCCTTCGAAGAACCGCTGGATCTCCAGTTTGTCGAGGAACCGCTCCACTTTCGAGGGCGGCGTGCCGCAGAGCGGGATCGTCGTCCCGATGGCCTCGGCGCCCGAGGCGACGACCAGCGCGTCCACCGGGTGGCGGTCGGCGAGTTCGGTGATCTTCTCCGGGAGTTCGGCAAGTTCGTCGAACGAGAGGCAATCCTCCGTGTACCAGCCGAGATCCCGGTCGCAGAAATGGTCGACGGCGTAGACCGTGTAGCCGGCCCGGCGGGCCGACTGCGCCACGTGCCGCGTGGCGAACCCCGCAACCAGAACCCGGCCTCTCACTGCTCCACCGTCTTCTTCCCCACCTTCGTCGGCTCGATCCGGATCTTCGCGTCCGGGTACTCCCGGTTGAGTTCCTTCCCCTCGAAGAGGTGGTCGAGGAAGAGGGCGAGACTCGATATCTCTGAGTGGGGCTGAGTGGTCACCGAGACGTTGTAGTCGGCAAGGCCGTAGATATCGCCCGGCACCTTCTCCGCCCCCACCACGACGAGCACCCGCTCCTGGTCCCGGATCTCGTCGATGACATCGGTCATCCGGAGCCCGTACATCGTGAGGTGGGCGACCTTGCCGCCTCCGGCCTTCCAGTCCTGGATGCACCGCCGCCACTTCACGTCGTTCTCCACGAAGAAGTCTCCTCCCCACCGGGAGGCCACGTCCTCAATGCTCGCGATCACGCCGTGGTCGTCTGCGGCAAGATACATCCCCCGGGCCCCGAGCGCCCGCGCCGCGAGCCCGACATGGGTCGTCACCCGCTGGTCGCGTTCGGGCCGGTGGCCTATCCGGAGCACGGCTACGTCGGGCATATCGCTCACTTCTCTCTCCTCTTTGCCCTGACAACGCCGTTCTCGATGACGAACGGCATATCCTCCGCATACCGGCACTGGCACTCGATCAGCGACTCCTGGATGGAGAGGTGGCGCACCGTCTCCCCGGATCGCCGGATCAGCAGATAGCGCTCGAGGCGCTCAAGCGATGCCGTGACCGCACCATGTTCAAAACTGGTGGCTGCTGCCAGGTCTCCGACCGTAATACCGCCGATTTCGGGAATCCGGTTGTATATGGCCCAGTCCAGATCTTCCTCACGCACACCTATTCTTTTTTCCGGACAGACCGATATAGTTATTCATGCACTGCCTGCACCGTTCCGGCTCTGCGGGCCGCTATCAGGCGGTTCTGTAGCCGTGCAGGGCGGCGGAAGATATGGTGGTAACCGAGTATGGTCGATTATGCGGAACTGGC
>JAENZF010000169.1 GCA_016841385.1 Methanobacteriota archaeon
CTGATATATTCGCACGTCGATATCTCCACGCTGCGCCGCGTGTGCACGGGCTGAAGTGATCAAAACGAGCTGGCAGGATCTCGCCATAACCGGCATTACGATACTCTTCGCGGTCATGCTCCTGCCGCAGCTCCGTGACGTGCTGTCACGCGGCGCCGTGCTGAACTTCTTCTCGGCGCTCTTCACGAGCATCCTCGGCTACAGTATGGCCCTGGTATTCGCCACCCTCGGGCTCTGGATTTCGGTGGTTGGCCAGGGGCTCGTTGCATCCGTATGGCTGCTGCTTGCGTATTTTTCGCTCCGGAACGTGCGCACCCATATGTTCCCGGAGGAGACGCTCGCATCCGTCGCTCTGGACTTCTTTACGGTATGGGTGCAGGGAGTGGCCTTCACTGTTGCAGGAAGCGTGAAGGGGATCTTTTCACGGATCAATCGGGACTGACCGGAGCGCCCCGAGAAGCGTATGCCGGAACAGGTTTTGCATTCTTGTCCGCAAACGTTCCCCGCCGTTCCGGAAAGGATAACTCTCCGTGTGGCAAGAACGTATCATGGAGCGCACCTCTTCCGGGGCAGGCCGGTGCACCGCAGGATCTCCGGAGAATACGGCAAGAGCGGATCGGACGGCTCTCCTTGAGGAGATCGCCGCGTTCGCCCGCGATTATGGAGACCTCCTTGCCCGATATCACCTCTATACGATGGACGACCTCAAGCAGATCGAACAGGAGTGCTGGAGGCTGCACGACGAGGCATGCAGCAGGGGTGCCTGCGGGAGTGCCGGGGAACTTGTGGAACTGGAGTACCTCATCGGCCGGGCGAAGGAGATGAAAGCGAAGAGGATGGAGGAGGAGCGATCTCCGGGATGACCCGGAATGGGATCTCAACGGCCCCCGTGCCGTCGCCTCACCGATGGTTCCCCCGGAGGTCACGGAAGCCCCTGAAAAATTATTGATGCCTTTTGAGAAAATCAATCGCGGTCCGTTGCGCTTCTTTTGCCTCCGGCGACACCCAGAAGCAGAGGTGAGTGCCTTTTTCCACCCAGAAGTGTTCTGCGCCCCTGATTGCCCCCGCTGCGTAGAGTCCGTCGCCGAAGTCCACGTCCGCATCTGCGGTTCCGTGTATGATGAGGGCGGGAACCGTGATCCGGTCTAACGGCAGCGCGGTGATCCGGGAGTAGTTTTGGAGGTCGTTCTCGGTCCCCTCCTTCCTTTGGCTGTAGGGGTACATGGTGTGGAAGAGTTTCAGGACGTAATCCACCTTTCTCTCATCGGCCATGATGTGATCGATTCGTGCCATCACTTCTTCTTTTGACAACCTGCCTTCCGTCTTGATGATCTCCGCCACAACGGACCTGGGGAAGAGGTCTCCGACCATCAACGTGAATTTCAGGCCCGGGTCGGAGAGGAAGAGCGCCTGCTGGATACTGCCTGCCTGATCCGGCATGGAGTACGTTCTGCTGACGCCGTCGATGACGACGATTGCGTTCGTTCTCTCCGGATGCCGGATTGCAAACTCGTACGTGGGAGGCCCTCCCGCAGACGCCCCCACCACGCAGACCTTATCAATCCCCAGTGCGTCCAGGAGCAGCGCTGCGGCATCCGCCTGTTCGGGGATTGTCTTCCCGGTCGAGAGGGGAGTTCCCAGATACCCGGGCCTGGATACGCAGATCAGCGAAAATCCTGCATCCGCGAACATGTCGAAGTTCAATGCGCTCTGGTCGTATCCTCCCGGGCCGCCGTGGAAGCACAGGACATACGGTCCTTCGCCGACGATCGCGTATTCCAGCGGCCCCATCCCGGTTTCGCAAATCCTGCTTTCAGGAACGGCGTATTCTCGTCGTCTCACATACTTACATCATATGGAGCGTATAAATGCCTGTTGAAAAAGGGCGGTCCCGGAAAAGAGGTGAATGTGGATATCGGGCACGGTAAAGGCTGAGCATTCAAATTTCACCGGATATTACAACATCTTTTGCGTATTCTTAACCCGGCCGAAGATAGACTTCGCATCATAGCGGTGCCGGGTTCTGTTCCGGCCGGAAAGATTGATGTTACCCTACGGTGTATTATGGTGTATGGCCGTGGAAGCAACGATCAAGGTGACCCCGGAAGTGAAGGGGAGGCTGGATAAACTGAAAAACTACCCCCGGGAGACGTACAACGAAGTGATCGACCGTCTCACGCAGGACGCCCTGGAGGAAGCTGCCGAGGAACTGACGGATGAAGATATCCGTGATATCGAAGAGGCAATTGCGGATATCAAGGCAGGGAGGGTCTACACGACGGAGGAGTTGAAGAGAGCACTGGGGATTGATTGAATGCCCTATACGGTGATCTGGACCGAAAAAGCCCTTAAAAACCTGAAACAATTTCCCCGCGAAACTGCTGCGAGGATCGTTGCAGCCGTCGAGAGTACCCGCACCAACCCTCTGGATCACCTGCACCCGCTGCGAGGGTCCCCCTACTTCAAGCTGCGGGTGGGGAATTACCGCGTCATTCTGGACTTAAGAAAGAAGACCATGATTGTGTACGTGATCAAAGTCGGGAAGCGGGAGAATATTTACGACAAAATCTGAAGAACTTCCCCTGATTGTCATTCATTTATGGATGCACCGTCCCGGGAGAGATCCCCGTTCCAGATCGGTGTGACCAGGCTGAAGCGGCGAGTAGACCTTCACCGCCCGGGTACCTTTAAGTGCTTCCGCTCGATTCATCACCCCTCAGGGGTGGGATCATCGATCAGAATAAGCTTAAAACGGCCGCTCCGGAACGGGTGGCCCTTGATCTGGTCGCCAGGGGATTTACCATGCCCGTCGCGCTCGCGTCTCCCGACGACGGAACCGGACGGCTCTTCGTCGCGGATCTCCCGGGCGTCATCCGGATAATCGACGCCGACGGGCACCAGCCATTCCTCGACATCACCGACCGGCTCGTCGGGTTGCGACCCAGATATGATGAACGCGGACTGCTCGGCCTTGCGTTTCACCCGGAGTTCGCGGAGAACGGCAAGTTCTTTGTCTACTACAGCGCCCCGCCGAGAGCCGGGGCACCTCGCGGCTGGAACCACACCAGCCGGATATCGGAGTTCACCGTCGCTGCGGACGACGCCAACCGGGCGGATCCGGGCTCCGAGCGGGTGGTCATGGAGGTCGACCAGCCGCAGTCCAATCACAACGGCGGCTCGATCGTCTTCGGTCCCGACGGCTATCTTTACATCCCGCTCGGCGACGGCGGCGGCGCCCGCGACGTCGGTAGAGGCCACCCGCCCAACGGAAACGGGCAGGAGATCACCACGCTGCTCGGGAGCATCCTCCGGATCGATATCGACGGCCCCGAACCCTACGGGGTCCCGGCAGACAACCCGTTTGTCGGAAAAGCCGGGCGGGACGAGATCTACGCCTACGGGCTGCGCAACCCGTGGCGCACGACCTTCGATGCCGGAGGAGAGAACCGCCTGTTCGCCGCCGACGCCGGGCAGCACCTCTGGGAGTCAGTGAAGATCATCGTTCTAGGCGGCAACCACGGGTGGAACCTCAAGGAGGGCAGCCATGCCTTCGACCCCACTAACCCCTACGAGTCGCCGGAAGACGTGCCCCGGGTCGGCCTCCGCGGCGAACCCCTGGTCCCCCCGATCATCGAATACCCGAACGCCAGCCAGCCCGGCGGCATCGGGGAGGTCGTCATCGGGGGATACGTCTACCGCGGCAGCGCACTCCCTGCGCTCGTCGGGCGCTACATCTTCGGCGAATGGAACCGGACGGGTGCTGAGGGCGACGGCATCATCTTCGCTGCAACGCCGCCGGAGAACGATGCCGCCGGGGAGATGTGGGAGTTTGCGGAGCTCGAGGTGGTCATGGACGGGGCGGAAACCCGGACCGTCGGGGCTTATATCCTCGCATTCGGAGAGGACGCGGAGCACGAACTCTATCTCCTGACC
>JAENZF010000170.1 GCA_016841385.1 Methanobacteriota archaeon
CGTTCTCGGTGTTCCCGATATCGTGGGTCAGGATATCGAGGTAGAGGTTCGCCTCCCGGTGAGCGGACTCAAGATCCCGGTGGATCCGGGCGAGATCCTCGGCGTGGTGCCTGATTGCCTCCTCCGTCCGCCTGCGCTCGGTGACGTCACGGACGATCCCGCCCCGGAAGAGCGGCCGGCCACCCGGATCGAAGATCACCGTGAAGTGGTCTTCGAGCCAGCGGTACTCACCGCTTTTCGCCCGAAACCGGTACTCGAGGAGCCCCCTTCCCGAAGCGGCGGCGGTGTTAAGCTCCGTATCCACCGGCAGGCGGTCGTCGGGATGAATGCGGTCCATGATCTCTTCAAGGCTCATCACGCTCATCTCCTCCGCGGTGAAGCCAAGGATCTCCTTGATGACCGGGCTCATGTAGTCGTAGCGGTCCGCCTGCAGGTTGCGCCGGTAGGCCGCGTCGAGCGAATTCTCCAGGACCGCCCGGAACCGCTCCTCGCTCTCCCGGAGAGCCTCCTCCGCCCGTTTGCGCTCCGAGTCGTCGTAGACGTAACCCTGGGTCTCGAGCAGTTCGCCGTCCGCGCTGAAACGCCCGACCATGTTCTCTACGACATGGATGCGGGTGCCGTCCCGGCGCTTCCGGATCCTGCCCTCGTTCTCTACCCTCCCCTCCCTCCGGAGGCGCGCAAGGAGTGCATCCCGGTCCTCCGGATCTTCATAGAGATCCCGGACATCGGTATTCAGCGCGTCTTCTACGGAGGCAAATCCGAAGATCCTGACAAACGCCGGGTTGCAGGCGAGTATCCGGCCATCCAGGGCGGCGACAAAGTCCCCGGTGAGATCGTCCTCAAAGAGCCGCCGGTATCGCGCCTCGCTCTCCTGCAGGGCATCTTTTACGGACTGCAGCGTGGTGTTCTCGCGCCGGAGCTTCTCGTTCTCGGCCAGGAGCTCTGCCATGCGTTCATGGACAGGCTGCTCTCCCTTTGAGGAGGCCCACTGCCTCTCCTCTTCCGCTCCGGCGCGGGGTGAATCCCTTGATTCTTCTGAGCGTGCCGTCATCAGAACTCCCGGGCTGTTTGCTGCTGGTAGTAAGCTTGAGTCTGTCTGCAATGTATTAATGCTACCTCCCGAGAGGCGGTGATGCAGGTTGAATCCGGCCGCACGCAGACGCCCACCGGGATCGCGGCGGCGAGGAGGTCCCGACCTCACAGGAGCCCGGGAGAGCAGCCGTAATCGCAATGAGTATCTTATGCTCATACAGCCAACGTGATTTGCGTTGCAGCCGATAGGTTTCGCAACCGCAATGTGCCGCCGCAGAGGAGAAAATCATGAGATTAGAGGAGGTCAACGGCAACATCTTCTACAACGGCGATTGCATCGTGGGGGCAAGGGCGTATATTCCCGACGACTCGGTCGACCTGATCGTCACCGATCCGCCGTACGGCATCAACGGCGACCGGTTGCATCACCACTACAACCGGGACGAAGCCTTCGTCGTCGGGGGCTACGTCGAGGTTCCCGCATCCGATTACGGGGAGTTCAGCCGGAGGTGGATCCGGGAAGCCGAACGCATCCTCAGACCTGGTGGGTCGATCTACATCGTTTCGGGGTATACGAACCTCTACCACATCCTCGCTGCCCTCCGGGAGACCGGACTTCGCGAGGTCAACCATATCATCTGGCGGTACAACTTCGGCGTCTACACCAGCCGGAAGTACGTCTCATCCCACTATCACATCCTCTTCTACGAAAAACCGGGCGGCGAGAGGACATTCAACCTGGAGTCACGCTACGGGGCCGGGGAGAAGACCCCGGATAACGGGTCGCCCAACTACCGGGACCGTGAAGATGTCTGGCTCATCAATCGCGAGTACAAACCCGGACAGGCGAAGAACAAGAACGAACTGCCCACAGAGTTGCTCACGAAAATGATGCAGTACAGCAGCAACGAGGGCGACCTCGTCTGCGATATGTTCCTTGGCGGTTTTTCGACCGCCAGGGTGGCCATCGGCCTCAACCGCCGGACGACCGGCTTTGAGATCTCGGGGCAGGTATTCGACCTGAAGATTGAAGAGTTGCGGGATACCCGGGAGGGATACCTGCTGCCGTCGTTAAGAACCCCGCAGACCGGGGGACGGGCGAACCAGGGCAGGCCCTGGACGGACGGCGAACGCGAAACCCTGGTTCGCCGGTTCACCGGGCTCATCGAGTCCGGCGAGACAAAGAAGAGGGCCGTCGAGATACTGGGAAGAGAACTCGGCCGGGGCCGGTGGTCTATCGAGAAGATGCTGGAGAAACAGGGCGTTCGGACCGGAGGCAGGCGGGGCGGGCCGAGAAGAGAGGAGAGCAGCAAGGGTGTCTGACCGACCCGATGGCTCCGGGGTAACAGAGAGCACCGTCGCGGGATACAGACAACGCTAATTCGTTTCAAAACAAATTGTTGTCGATACCGCGATTCACGCCGGATGGAAGAGACCGATGGCAACACCCACCGCACGACCGTTCCTCAAGTGGGCAGGCGGAAAGGCGCAACTGCTCGATGCGTTCACCAGGAGAGTCCCCCGGGAACTCAACGAGGGAACCCTCCCGGTCTTTGTCGAACCGTTCATGGGTGGCGGAGCGGTCTACTTCCATTTCAACAGCATCTTCCGGTTCAGGGAGTGCCACCTCTTCGATATCAACGGGGAACTGGTCCTCGCCTACAGCGTTGTGAAGAACGATGTTTCCGGCCTCATCGACTACTTAAGCGATGTCTCGGACGAATTTTTATCAAAGGATGAACCCGGGCGGAAGGAGTACTACTACGCAGTGCGGGATGCGTTCAACCGCGAGAGGGGAGGCATCGATTTCGGGCAGTACGGCGAGGAGTGGATAGAACGGGCAGGTCAGCTCATCTTCCTCAACAGGACGTGTTTCAACGGCCTCTACCGGGTAAACTCCCGGGGCGGGTTTAACGTCCCGTTCGGCAGGTACAGGAACCCGACGATCCTGCACGAAGGTGTGCTCCGGGCCGATTCCGTTGCGCTCCGGAATACGACCGTCCATCTCGGGGACTTCACGCTGTCGGAGCCCTATATATCGGAAGACACCTTCGTCTACTTCGACCCGCCGTACCGGCCCCTGAACCGGACGTCGTCGTTTACGCAGTACTCGAAGAACAGGTTCTCCGACGAGGAACAGAAACGCCTCGCGGCATTCTACGCGCGGTGCGACGCCGATGGCGCGAGACTTATGCTGAGCAACTCCGACCCGAAGAACACCGACCCCAACGACGGGTTCTTCGATGAGCTCTACGCCGGATACCGCATAGACCGGGTTCCGGCGAGGAGGGCAATCAACTGCGACGGGACGAAACGGGGCGAGATCCACGAGATCATCGTCACGAACTACAGCCCGGCATGACCCCGGAGGACGATAGCACCCGGGTACAGGGTTTTTTGGAACCTGACCCTCATTCAGGGACCATCCCAAAACTATAAAACCTCCCGGAGACATGCGAGACCCATGGCATTCCGGGAGATCGACGATGACCTCTGGGAGATCGTCCGAAAGCACCTCCCGCCCCGGAAACCCCACATCGGCAGGCCCCGTCGTGACCCCCGGCACCTCTTCAACGGGATCCTGTACGTCCTCTCCACCGGATGCACCTGGAGCGATGTGCCGGCGAAGTACGGGACGAAATCGACGGTGCACCGCTACCACCTCGAGCTCTGCGAGCGGGGGGCATACCAGGCGATCTTCCTTGACCTCCTCCGTTCGGGCTACGAGTTCCGGAAGGGGGAGGCGGCCCGGTGCGTCGTGGGGGACCTCCGGTCTCCCGTGCCGTAGGTGCTAAAACTCCCCCGCCACCACCACGAAGAGGTCTCCCCGGGCCGCCGGGGGCTCGGCCGCCGTTCCGACCGCGAGGCGTTCCTCCGGGTAGCCGAGGTCCTCACAGAC
>JAENZF010000171.1 GCA_016841385.1 Methanobacteriota archaeon
AGAGTCCTATGACCTCGGGGATCCTCCTTCTCCGGACCTCGTCGCCCAGGCCGTGCAGCCGCGCGTGGAAGTCCAGGTTCTCCCTGCCGGTAAGCGCAGGGTCGAGCACCGACTCCCGGAGGACGATACCCATGCTCCGCCGCACGTCCCCGAGGTTCCCGAGGATCGCAAGCGGTGAACGCTCGGCAAACCCGGAGACCGGGAAGAGCATCGTCATGAGGATGGCGATCAGGGTCCGCCGATCCTGGCCGCAGGTGCAGAGAATACCAAAGACCTCTCCGCTCTTCACGTCGAACGGGATCGGGCCTCGTGCCTGAAGCCGCTCCAGATGCTGGATCAGGTCCTCAACAGTAAAGGCGGTCATGCTTCTCCGCACAGGTGCAGTCGGTCGGATAGAACGGAGTCGTTTTCAATCACCCACTACCCCGACACGTACATCGACATTCCCGGACGGCGACCCCCCTGCGGGATATCCCGGGGGGATTTGCTATCCGGTGTCCGTTATCCAATTCGAGGAAGGATCTATTGGCTGGTCATTATTTTTGGTTGTCCACATATGAATATATCTATTTTGAAATGAATATAAAATACGCCCTTTATGGTTTCTATTTTCTATTGTACTCCCCTTTGCCATAAGAATGGTGAGATGCATCCATACGCGGAGGGGGAACCGTGGCAGATGAAGCAGGCCGGGCGATGTCGTTCCGGTTTTAGCAGCCATGGAGAGTGTCAAGGACGCCCTCTCAACGGAACGACCCAGAAGACCCGATCAAGGTCATACTGATGAAACTATTTATGGCATGGACCCGTCCGGTATACCTGACCTATGGAGACCGATTTATCCACGATCGCGATTCTGCCGGTTCCCTTCAGCCCGGAGCAGATCCTCATCGCTTTAGCCGTCCTCATACCGGCCCTGGTCATATTCAACCTGCTCCTCATCACTGAGGGGGTCTTTGAATCGATCGGGCTTCGATTCTACCAGGCGGTGCTGGTGACCGCAGGAGCGCTGCTCGGCAGCCTGATCGACATCCCGCTGGTCCCCATCGGAGAAGCCGTCATCGCGGTCAACGTTGGCGGCGCCGTCATCCCCCTCTTCGTGACCATCGGGATGGTCGCGAGAGGCCGGGTCTCGCGCCCGAAGGCCCTCGCCGCCGTCGGCGCCGTATCGCTCGTTGCCTATGCGTTCGCAACACCGGTCCCCGGCATCGGGATCACCATGCCGTTCTACATCGCGCCTCTCGCCGGGGCTGCCGCAGGACTCCTCCTCGCCCGTGGCTGCCGCGCCGCCCCCGGGCTCGCCTACGCGGGCGGGACCATGGGCACCCTGCTCGGTGCCGACATACTCAACCTCGCGAGTCCGGACGTGCTCGCGGCACTTGCCGGAGGCCGGACAACCGTCCTCTCCATCGGGGGCGCGGGGATATTCGACGGCATCTTCGTCACCGGAGTGCTCTCGGTCCTGCTCGCGGCGTATGCAGGAAGAAGCCTGCGGAAGAAGGGGGGAGTCTGCCCGCAGGAGGAGGGGGAGTGAGGGGGTCGGGGGAGCGTCGGACGGGGCTCGAACTCTGGGATACAGAGCGATCTCACCGAGAAACACCGTTTCTCTAAACTCTTCGAACGACTCATGCTTCCTTTTCGGTCGCACACCCCATGCACGGATTTCCACTGGGTATCGCGTCTGGGGGTGTGCGACTGTCGTTCCGACGGGAGCACGAGCACCGTTAGATGCGAGGGGACAGGGGAGGGGGGCTTGCCCCCCTCCCCCAATGACGATGTCCCCACGGTCCACTGCACCGGGCTTTTTCCGCGTTTCAAGGGTTAGGTGCTTACACTCTTTGAGAACTTATGTGCACAAAGTTTGATCAACGCATCTTAACGGTGCTCAAACTTCAACCGCTCCACCGGTCTCCCTCCAAAACGCCATCCTACCAGCGTTCGAACTCCACTTCAGAAATCACCGCGGTTCGCACCCGGGGGAACTCCACGTCCCCCAACTCCCTTACGGATTAAATTGCCTCAACCACAGCTCCGCGCAGGCTACCCGCCAGATTTCGGTAGAGTAAGGGCTCTTTCCGTCAAGGAACTCCCGGTAATTCCGGAGCACCCGCTCCGCGTCCCAGTAGGGCCTTCCTGAGAACTCAGGCGTTGAGAAGAGCGCAAGGATATGGGGTGCAAGTTCGCCCTTCATCCAGACCTCTTCGGGGGTGACGAACCCCATCTTGTCCATCCTGCACCGGATGGCGTCGGGGACCAGCCCCCGGATCGCCCGCCGGAGAACGTACTTCGTGACGCCGCGGCGGACCTTCTGGTCGAGCGGGAGCGACGCGAGGTACTCCACCAGCCGGTAGTCGAGGAACGGGACCCGGGCCTCGATCGAGAAAGCCATCGAGTTCCGGTCCTCCCAGTGCAGCAGGAGGGGGAGGTTCGAGGCGACGACCTCCCGCTTCAGCACCTCATCAAGCGATCCCGCGTACCGGAGGACCTCCGGCGCGGACCCCCGGAGGAGCCCCCGCCGCTCCGACCGGACCAGGGACTGGTGAGCCGCCCACGAGAAGAAAGACCCATGATGCCTCGCGCTCCCGATCCCCTCCCGGAGGGCCGCGAGGATCTCCCCACACCGGAGGAGGCCACGGATGTAGGGCGCCTGGTAGGCGATGTACCCCCCGAGCTGCTCGTCGGCGCCCTGCCCGTCCAGGACCACCTTCACCTCATCCCGGGCAAGCCGCATCACGCAGTACTGCGCGTAGATCGAGAGGGACGCAAACGGCTCGTCCTGCATGTAGAGTAATCTCTCAATATCCTCCCAGAGACCCTCCGTGTCAGGAGTGGTCCGGTGGCTGGCAACACCCGTCGCCGCAACCACCGTATCGATATGCCTGCTCTCGTCGAACCTGGGATCGCCAAAACAGACCGAGAACGTCTTCTGCCGGTCACCGACGCTCTCCGGGCTCTCCGCCCGCAGGAGAACGTTGATCAGGGCGGTGACCGTCGAGGAGTCGATGCCTCCCGAGAGGCAGGTTCCGACCGGGACGTCGCTCCTGAGCCTGAGCCGGACCGCATCGGTCAGGAGGTCCCGGACCCTTTGCGCGGCGGCCCCGTCTTCGACCCCTCGTGGAGCGCCGTTCATCACTACGTCCCAGTAGCGCCGCGGTTCCCCGACGCTCCCCTCCGAGACGACGACTGCGTGGGCCGGCGGGAGCTGGAAGATGCCGTCGTACATCGTCTCGGCGGTATGGTCCGCGACCCCCCACGCTAGAAACGTTGAGAGCATGCGGTCGTTCGGCCTTCCGCCGACCGCAGGATGCGTAAGGAGCGCCTTGATCTCCGAGGCGAAGAGGAACGACCCTCCGGCCATGGTGTAGTAGAACGGCTTGACGCCCAGACGGTCCCGGGCGCAGAAGAGTTCACGGCGCCGCGCGTCCCAGAGGGCGAACGCCCACATCCCGTTGAACCGGTCGAGGCTGTCCCTCCCCCACTCCTCGTAGGCGTGCAGGATCACCTCCGTATCGGTTGCAGAGGCGAAGCGATGGCCGGCGGCCAGCAGTTCCTCCCGGAGCTCGCGGTAGTTGTAGATCTCGCCGTTGAAGACGATCCAGAGCGATCCGTCCTCGTTTGCCATCGGCTGCCGGCCTTCGTCGGAGAGGTCGATGATCGCAAGACGACGGTGGGCGAGGCCGACCGGGCCGGAGAAGTGGCTTCCCTCGCCGTCAGGCCCGCGGTGGAGAAGTCGCTCCGCCATGGCCCGGACGAGGTCCGCGTCCGCCGCATCTCCGTTCAGGGCAAACTGCCCGGCAATACCGCACATACAGCTTTTCCGGATATTCCAACCCGGTCACTCGTCGGAACAGGTCTTATCCAGGCCCGTGCCGTTGATGTCGCAGGAGGGGCAGGGACCTG
>JAENZF010000172.1:0-1130 GCA_016841385.1 Methanobacteriota archaeon
GCCCGAGGCAGGGCTTTCCGGGTGGACCCCGAGCTGCAGGAACCGGAGCCGGTCGATGCCGAGCGCCTGGTAGTAGGGCGCGAAGTAGCGGTCGATGAGGTCGACGGGGAAGACGTCGTGCCCTGCAGGGACGGGCGTATGCGTGGTGAAGACGGACGTCGCCCGCACTTCTTCGAGCGCCGCCTCGAAGTCCATCCCCCGCTCGACCCGTTCCCTGACCCGCTCGAGCAGCGCAAACGCCGGGTGGCCTTCGTTCAGGTGCACCGCCGCGTACTCGATGCCGAGCGCATGAAGCACCTTTCTCCCGCCGATGCCGAGGACGATCTCCTGCCGGAGGCGCTGTTCCTTGTCGCCGGCATAAAGCCGGGACGATATGCCCCTGTTCTGGGGGTCGTTGCAGGGGATATCCGTATCCAGGAGGTAGAGCGGGATCCTGCCGACCTGGACCTTCCGGACGGCGACGTAGATGGGCGGGTCGATATGCGGGACCCGGACCACCAGGTCTTCGCCGTCCGAATCGAGCACCCGGGTGACGGGGGCCGCATCGCGGTCGAGCGGTTCGGTGGTGTCCTCCTGCCAGCCGTCGGGGTTGATCTGCTGGTGCAGGTAACCCTGCGAATACAGGAACCCGACGGCAACCATCGGGAGGCCGAGGTCGCTTGCCTCTTTCAAGTGGTCGCCGGCGAGGAACCCGAGCCCGCCTGCGTAGATGGGGAGTGAGTGGTGGAGCCCGTATTCCGCCGAGAAGTAGGCGATCGTCAGCGAGCGGCCGGCGTACTCCTCGGAGAACCAGGTCCCGGTGGCGCTCATGTACTTCCTGAACCGGCGCATGACGATGTCGTAGCGGTGGCAGTAGGCGGGGTTCTCCGCCGCCCGGTTCAGGAACTCGACCGGTATCTCGCGGAGCATCCGGATCGGGTTGTGGACGCTTGCCTTCCACGCCTGATGGTTCAATTGCTTGAAGAGTATCCGGGCCTCCGGATTCCAGCTCCACCAGAGGTTGTATGCCAGGTCGACGAGCCCGGAGATCCGCTCCGGGATGTGATCGAACTGATCGTGTATGGAATTCTCCATGAATCCTGTCCCCTTTTGGATGGTGTACTGTCCGTGTTTATTATTATATATGTTTG
>JAENZF010000172.1:1230-3861 GCA_016841385.1 Methanobacteriota archaeon
AACTCCCGCATGCCCTCCTCCCCCACCTGCTCCGGCCGGAGCCGCCACTCCCAGTTCCCCTCCATCGTGCCCGGCCGGTTCATCCGCGCCTCCTCACCGAGGCCGAGGACGTCCTGCATCGGGATGATGACGGTATCGGCAGGGGAGAGCATCGCGAGGCGCATGAGGATCCGGTGTATCTGGTCGGCGCTCACCGGCCCCCCGATGTAGTTGAATATGAGGTCCTTCTGGTCGTCGGAGACCTCGTGCTCGAACCATCCCCTGACCGTGTTGTTGTCGTGTGTCCCCGTGTAGGCAACGCAGCCTTTTGTGATGTTGTGGGGCGCGTGAGGGTTCTTTGCGACGTCGCCCGAGAGGCCGAAGGTCAGGATCTTCATCCCCGGGAACCCGAAGTGGCCCATCATCTCGTGGACGTCGGAGGTGATGTAGCCGAGGTCCTCGGCGATGATCGGGAGACACGACCTGCTCCGCGTGAGCAGGGTGAAGAGGTCCCGGCCGGGTCCATCGACCCAGTGCCCGTTCTGTGCGGTCTCCTCGCCGGCAGGCACCTCCCAGAACTGCACGAACCCCCGGAAGTGGTCGAGGCGCAGCCGGTCGACGAGGGCGAGGGTGCGGTCGATCCGGCTCTCCCACCACCGGAACCCCTGCTCCTGGTGCGCATCCCAGTTGTAGACCGGGTTTCCCCAGAGCTGCCCGGTCTCGCTGAACATATCCGGGGGGACGCCCGCGATAACGGCCGGTTTCTTCTGCTCGTCCAGTTTGAAGAGCTCCGGGTTCGCCCAGAGGTCGACGCTGTCGTAGGTGAGGTAGATCGGGATATCCCCGATGATCTGGATGTAGCGCTCGCGGCAGTGGTTCTTGAGCACCTTCCACTGGCGGTCGAAGACATACTGGAGGAACTTCTCCCGGAAGATCCGGTCGGCGAGCTCCGTGCCGTGCTTCCGCAGCGCCTCCACGTGCCGGTCGCGGATCCCGGACGGCCAGTCGCCCCAGACCCTCCCGGGGAACCGCTCCTTGAGGGCTACGAAGATAGCGTAGTCGTCGAGCCATGAGACGTTGCTGGCCGCGAACTCTTTGTAATAGAAGTCCGGGCCGCGCTCTTTGAACCGCTCGAACGCCCGGTCGAAGAGGCCGTTCTTGTAGTCCAGGACCGCCGGGTAGTCCACCCGGTCCTGTGGGAAACCGGGAGGGTCCCCGATCTCCTCCGGGGCGAGGAGGCCGTCGTTGACCATCTGCTCGGGGCTGATGAGCCAGGCGTTTCCTGCAAACGCCGAGGTGCCCTGGTAGGGCGAATTGCCGAACGCCGGACACGTCGGGTTGAGGGGGAGGATCTGCCAGTAGCGCTGTCCGGCGCCGCTAAGGAGGTCTACGAACCGGTGCGCCGCCGGGCCGAGATCGCCGATGCCGTACGCCGACGGCAGGGACGTAATGTGAAGGAGAACCCCGTTTCCCCGCCGGTTCATGCCCCGTCCCTCCTTACGTCACCCTCACGCTGAGGCATGCCGCCGCCCTCCTGAAGGCTTCCGTCCAACGTTCTGCATCCCCGTCACCCCGGCCAGCACGCTTCTGCATCTCCGCATAGCGCCGGCGCATCCCGATACAGAGGTTCTGGCTCTCCCATAGGATGAGCGGCAACGGAAAAACTTTAGCACACCTAACGGTGCGGACGATCTCCTCAAGCGGAGCCGGGTCATCGGGCCGGGCTGCCGCCGCCCGGAGAGAGAGCGCAATCCGCCTGCTCGCCGCCTCCCCGAGGGCCGCGAGATCGGGCGCAAGGTCCCGTTCTCTCATCTCCTCCGCGAGCGCCGTAAAGCGGTCCGGGTCGGGGCACCCCGCTTCAAGCATCGCGAGCAGCCGCTCGCTGCAGGCATGCGCCAGAAGATGGGTGGCGGCTCCCGGTGCGGGGATCCCGAGGTCGCCGAGCACGCCGACCAGCGCCGCCGCGTCACGGTAGACCGCACAGACGGCCTGCCCGATATCGGGGGCGGTCCGGCGGGCGATCGTCCACCGCTCCTCGTCGGAGAGGTCGGACGCGGTGTAGACCCGCGTAAAGGCCCCGGCTACGGCACCTTCGGAGTCGGGACCCATCACCCCCTCCCACACCGCCCGAAGCCCCTCATCGCCGCCGGGCTCGCGCACGCCAGAGACGACCCGGTCCATCCCGGCAAAGAGCGCGACCGCATCAAGGGGAGCCTCCTCGCCCGTCACCCGGGACCGCACCCGGCCGGTCCCGAGGATGCGGCGCCAACCCCCCGCGTCCGACCGGTAGCGCCAGTCTCCGTGGACGGCGTACATTCCCGATGCGACCGCAGGGGGTTCGATGTCGAAGAGCCCGTAGAGAGCTGCCCCTGCGCCGATCCGGGCGAGGTCCGCCGGCCGGACCAGGGCCTCGTACACCTCCGCACCGGTCGCATACTCCGGGTCGTTTGCCCGGGCGCGGCAGAGGATATCGATGAACGCCGGCTCGATCTCGAGCCCGATGGTCTGCCGTGCGAGGTCCATCGCCCGCTTCGCGTGCCGCATCACCGGGACGCTCCCCGGCTCCGCGATATCGTCGAAGAACCAGCCGCAACTCGTCTGCATCAGCAGCGCCTGCCGCTCCGCTTCAAGGAGTGCAAGCACCCGCCGCCG
>JAENZF010000002.1:0-5167 GCA_016841385.1 Methanobacteriota archaeon
GTCGCCGGATCCAAAGTCCTGCATGATTGACCACTACACTACGGGGGTGACAGAAGCGAACCCGGACTGCCAGGTACTGTAGGTATCAGCTCTTATACTCTATGCATCCCGGGATTATATCGGTTTTGTAGCGAACAAACGAGGGAGCCGGGGTGCCGGGGGGCGTCGCCCGGCACTCACGTCCGCTCGAAGTCGTCCTCGAACCGGACGATGTCGTCCTCGCCGGTATACTCCCCTATCTGGACCTCAATCAACTCAAGCGGCAGGAGGCCGGGGTTCGCGAGCCGGTGGACCGTTCCCGCCGGGACGAAGGTGGACTCGCCGTTCCGGAGGAGGTAGGTCGCGTCCCCGATCGTCACCTCGGCGCACCCGGTGACGACCACCCAGTGCTCGGAGCGGTGGTGGTGCATCTGAAGGGAGAGGCGGCGTTCCGGGGGGACGGTGACCCGCTTGATCTTGTACGACCCCCCCTCCTCAAGGTTCGTGTAGGAGCCCCAGGGTCGGTGGACCTGCGTGTGGAAGAGTGCACGGGAGTCCCCCTTCTCGCGGAGGGCCTTTGCGATCTCACCCACCCGCTGGGCCTCGTCCCGGGCGGCGACCAGGATCGCGTCCTTCGTCTCGACGATGGCAAGGTCGTGAACGCCGACGGTGGCGATCAATCGGTCGGCAATGATCAGGTTCTCAGAGGAGTCGATCCCGATATGCTCGCCCCTGACTGCGTTCGCGTTCCCGTTCTTCGGCAGTGCGGCGTAGAGGGCGTCGAAGTTCCCCACATCGCTCCAGTCGGATTCGAGCGGCACAACCGCCGCCCGCCGGGTCTTCTCCATGATCCCGTAGTCGATGGAGAGAGCAGGGGTTGCGTCGTATGCCTCCTCGATAGGGCGCTCGAACGCCCGGGTCACCTCCGGTGCGCACGCCTCGCACTCGGCGAGGAAGAGACCGGCATCGAAGCAGAACATACCGGAATTCCAGAGGTAGCCGTCGGCGACATACCTCCCGGCAGTCGCAAGATCGGGCTTCTCCACGAAAGCGTCCACAAGCGAACCGTCCGCCAGGGGCTCGCCCGGGCGGATGTAGCCGTAGCCGGTGTGGGGCAGGGTCGGACGCACCCCGAAGACCACCAGGTAGTCCCTTGCAAGCCGCTCCGCCCGGCGGAATGCCTCGTGGAACGGCCCGGTCGCGGTGATCAGGTGGTCCGAGGGCAGCACCGCGACCACGTCGGGCCCGTCCTCCCGGGTGACCTCACGGACGCCGTAGTAGATCGCTGGCAGGGTGTTCTTGCCCACCGGCTCCACGAGGACCTGACAGTCGCACCCGATGGCGGCGAGCTGGTCCCGGACCAGGAACCTGTGATCCGTGTTGGTAACGATGGCGATCTCCTGCGGGGAGGAGAAGAGGAGCGACCTCTTCACGGTCTTCTGGAAGAGAGACTCGTCATCGACCAGCGGGATGAACTGCTTCGGGTAGTGTTCCCTCGAGAGCGGGAAGAGGCGGGTGCCGCTCCCGCCTGCAAGAATGAGCGTCTTCATGGGATCGACTCCGTGCCGGAGGGCACTCGATTGTATACTCTATTGCGATAAGGGGGATAAAAACGTAGGGTCTCCGGGGGAGGTGGGCGAACCCGGCGGCCCGACGATGCTGACGGGGCGATCCGGGTCGGACGGGATGGCCGGATCGGGAACCGGGAGATCCATCGGCCTCCCCGGACTCCGGGACAGCCACCCCGTATCGCACCTGAGAGTGTATCAACCCTCGCCACAGGCATCCGGGAGATGTGGAGGCCTGTTGGCTGCTTCATCCGGATCCTGAAAAAAATGAGCATCCCTGCTCAAGCCCGGGTCATCGTCGAATTCCCGGGGTAGAGCGCACGGGCCTGCGGATCGAGGTCTTCTGCCACCGCAAGGACCCGTTCAGCCTCATGGTAATTCCCGAGCCTGCCGAGCACCATGCCGTAGGTAACCCAGGCGAAGATGCACGACCGGTCGATCGCGAGCGCCTGTCTGCACGCAAGCACCGCTTCCTGGGGACGGTCGAGCCGGGTGAGGATCACTGCCCGGTTGTTCCAGGCGTAGACGTCATCGTTGTCGCAGAGGAGCGCCGCACTGAACGCGGCCAGCGCTTCCTCGTAGCGGCCCTGCCGTTCGAGCGCCACACCCTTGTTGTTCAGGGCCGCCGGGTCGTGCAGGTTCTCTACGATGACGTCGTTGTACGCCCGTGACGCATCTCTGTCATCACCCTTACGGGGTATCTCCGATGTAACCAATCGGGGCATACGTTGGTACCTCGCACCCCTTACTGCGGAGTAACGATATATAAGTTCCTGAACTTCTCATGCCGGAGAGCAGGGCGGCCGGGATAGGGCGGCAGGGTGCCCGGGGCCGGTCCCGGACCCGGGGAGCGGTTATCGGCCGGCATCCCGGAACCACGCCACGGTCTCGTGGAGCCCCTCATCGAGCGTGCAGCGGGGGGAGAAACCGAAGGCTTCCCCGGCCCAGGATATATCGGCGAGCGAGTCACGCACATCCCCCGGCCGCGGCGGCTCATAAACCGGCCGGCAGTGTACACCGGTGATCTCCGAGAGACTCCCGGCAAGTTCGTTGAGGCTGATCCTGCTGCCCCCGGCGATGTTGAAGGCACCGGAGGCGTTGCTCTCCATCGCCTGGATGTTCGCCCGGACGACATCCGCCACGAAGATGAAGTCCCGGGTCTGCTCCCCGTCGCCGTAGATGATCGGCGGCTTTTCGTCGAGCAGGCGGGTGATGAACTTCGGGATCACCGCTGCATACTCGGAGTTCGGGTCCTGCCGGGGACCAAAGACGTTGAAGTAGCGGAGGAAGGTCGTCCGAATGCCGTAGAGGTCAGAGAAGACCTTTCCATAGTGCTCGCCCGCGAGTTTTGAGACCGCATAGGGGGGGAGAGCGGTGTCGGCGCCATCGTCTCGTGTTTGGGGGAAGCCGGGTCGTCGCCGTAGATTGCTGAGGTGGAAGCCGCCACGACCGCCGGAACGCCGCACTCTTTTGCGGCCCAGAGAACGTTTAAGGTTCCGGCCACGTTCACCTCGTTCGTCTCCAGGGGTTTTTCCACGGAACGGGGAACAGAGGCGATGGCTGCCAGGTGGAAGATACCGGCCGCCCCGGCAGAGGCATCGGTGAGCAGGGCGAGGTCGGTGACGCTCCCTTTGATGAACGTCACCCGGGGATGGCTGATGAGGTTCTCAATATTCTCATGCCGCCCGGAGGAGAGGTCGTCGATGATCACGACTTCGTGGTCGTCGCGTGTCAGTCGCTCTGCAAGATTGGACCCGATAAATCCCGCCCCGCCTGTGACGATGTAACGCATAGGGATACAATAAGCACTCCAGTGATTTGAGCGTTGCCAGGGACCGGGGCAGGCAAGGGGATCAAGGCACGGGAATGCCGCACCGGGCAGTAAAGTTTCATAATAAGACGCGGAGCGTCCCTGTTACAGAACAACGCCGGGCACAGAAGAGTCTCACCGCCGAGCCCCAGGAGCGGAGTCCGGCACTGCCGGGGAACAGCCAGGAGGGTACGGTCCCGGGGGACCCCCGCCAATATAGCATCATGCAGTTTATCGGTATCGCCCGACCGGCCGGATTCACACCCCCCTCTTCCCGTTTGAGAGCGGGAAATACTGCCGATAGACGCTTCTCCGCTCATCGATGTCAGTATGCAGGTAGATCTCGGTCGTCTTGATGGAGGAGTGCCCCAGGTTCTCCTGCACGACACGGAGGTTCTTCGACCGGCGGTAGAGCTCGCTCGCGTAAGAATGCCGGATTTTATGCGGCGTAATCCCGGCAGGGGCGCATTGCTTGAAGAGGTGCTGGACGGTTCGCGGGGAGATATGGTTGCCCTGCTGGCCCAGAAAGAGCGGCCCCTCGATCGTATTGCCGATGAACCGATTCGTCTCCTCAAGCGTCTCTTCATCGACGAATACGGTCCGGATCTTATCGCCTTTTCCCTTCACCCGTATCGTCTGCTCCTCGAAATCGATGTCTTCGACATTTATCGCGCAGAGCTCCGAAACACGGACGCCAGTGGCGTAGATAAGGCGGACGATCAACCGGTCCCGCTCGTTTGCGATGGTGTTGATAAGGCGGATCACCTGGCTGTGCTTGAGGTATTTCAGTTCCTGATTCTTGATCCGGGGCCGTTCCACCCCGAGCATCGGGTCGGCGACCACGACCCCCTGTGCGTAGAGATACCGATAGAACGAAGAGAG
Organism: Methanobacteriota archaeon; assembly: GCA_016841385.1. GTDB lineage: Archaea > Halobacteriota > Methanomicrobia > Methanomicrobiales > Methanoculleaceae > Methanoculleus. The sequence continues at coordinate 4,240 of JAENZF010000002.1, forward strand.
CGTCGATATCATCCGGTGGAGGGTCTTGGGCTTATAGTCCCGCCCCTCCGAGATATAGGAGAAGAAATCGGTGACGAGGGCTGCAGAGACGTTGACATCCGCATCCAGCGGAGCATTCTCGAATGCAGTATCATCGAGCGAAACCCTGCCGGGATCCGAATGCTGCCGGAGCCAGGCGTACCGGGCGAAACGCTGAACGGTCTGCACGTACTTTTTGATAGTCCGGGGCGAGTAGTTCCGCATCCGGAGGTAACTGCTGAAGCGATCCAGCCATTCCGAGAAGGGCGCATTTTCCATCGTATAATGAATAGAATAACGAAGCATATCAAAATTGCGGTAAATGCCTATTCCCCGCAAGAGAGATTCCACCAGGAGGGCCTCCGCCGAACCCAATCGGACCGCCAGCCACATCGGGTGGACCTCGAGAAGATCTTACCGCAGGGGGCCGTGTCCCATCCGGCTCAACCCCCGCAGAACACGGCATTTGCCAGGAATACCCCCAAGAGAGGTTCATACTGCCCGGAGATATGCACGCAGAAATACGACGCCCCGGGGCCTGCGAAGACCACAGCACCCCCGGAATCCGGCCATGCAGTCGCATCGGGAGACGTTAGAGGGGGGAGGTGGGGCGGGGGCAACAGAAACGTCGCCCCCGGAGCCCGGTTCTTCTAACGGTAACCGGATATCGGCTTTTGCCGGAGCCGTGCCGTGACGCCGGGCAACCCCGGATCCCCGGCGAAAAGGGCCCCGACCAATCTCTTCGGAGACAATACCTTCCGGCAAACCGCCCGGAAACCAGGGAGGAGACCAATTTCGTTCCGGACCCTAAAAAAGAATATTTCCGGGGATGCAGGAGGTGTCGGAGTTAGGAGGTATGGGGCTGCCATCCCGGGTGGACGGGGAGCAGACCCTGTTGAATACGTCCTCT
>JAENZF010000002.1:5267-43987 GCA_016841385.1 Methanobacteriota archaeon
TATGGGGCTGCCATCCCGGGTGGACGGGGAGCAGACCCTGTTGAATACGTCCTCTCCCGGATATATGAACCCCCTACCGTGCGGGGAGAAAGTGAACGATCCCGGAGCACCACCGGTGCCACGCAGCCTGCAGACCCCGCCCACATATAAAGGACCCACACAGAAGGGCGTAGGCGCCCGATCGCCTTCTTCGGCAACCATTCCTATGCGGAAGCCCGCGAACCCGGCCCATATGCGCGATACGGAGCCCCCGAACTCGGACGACCACCGGCCAGGCGTCGCACGAGCATCTGACCGGCGCTCGGGCTCCGGTTCTACGAACCGTCGCACACCGCACCTCCGGCGCTCGGGCTCCGGTTCTACGAACCGTCGCACACCGCACCTCCGGCGCTCGGGCTCCGGTTCTACGAACCGTCGCCATTCACACCCGATACCGGCCGGCCGTGCTGCTTGGACACTTCCGGCGATGCCTGACATCAGCCCATCTGCGTCGCCAGGTGAAGGGCGGCCCCCCATAAGATCCAATACCTCCATGCCATGCCCCGATTGAGGCGAGGCCTGATCTAAAAACCCAAATTCCCATCCCGGCTTCGGGAACAAAGAGGCAGACATAAACCACATGCTGCTATACATAAAAAGGAGTGAGGGGCAATCATGAGATCCGTGGAGCCTGCGCACAACCGGACCCCGCGGCACACCCGATTCCCTCAATCGCCATCTCAGCCAAGGCGTATCGTTCAATCAGCCTTATTGAAATAGCAAAACCAACAAGTGGGATAGGTAAAATGGAAGAGTCTGACAGCATCAAAGACCCGAACAAGTACCAGAAGTTCAAGAAAGTAGATGGCGCCACCTACCAGCGGGTCAACCAGTTCCTGCGCAAACACACCCACATCACCGCCCGCGAGTGGGCGATCGCACGCCTCTGCGCAGACTTCAAGACCACCAGTGGCTCGGAGATGACGTTCATCGGCGAAAACCTCCCTGAACTCTGCCCGTTCATGGTCGACTCCTACACCCCGCAGGCGGTCAACCAGGCAAGGAGTTCGTTCAAGAAGAAGGTGAAGAAAGCAGGAGCCACGTTCTTCTACGGGGCCATGTGTGGCTTTTTCACTGCAGAAGAACTCGACGAGATCCTCTTCGAGGCGAGCGAGGTCGCCCGGTTCCTGCTGGAGGTGGAAGGGACGAGCCTGAACCTCGATGACGAGATCGACGTCGAGGACCGGATCACCGAGGTGATGCGGGGCGTGGCCGAGGCGGCTTCGGTCATCTTAAAGTCCAGGCCCGGCCAGGAAGAGGAGAACCCGATAGAGGGGGAGGACGCATGAAGATCGTTCAGATTGTCGGCCGCTCAAACACCGGGAAGACCACATTCATAAAGAGCCTGATCGGAGCACTCTCCACACGCGGGACCGTCGGAGCGGTCAAGCATGTGGGGCACCACGGCTTTTTGCTCGAGCCCGGAAAAGACACCACCGTATACTATGAATCGCATGCTGCTATATCCAGCGGGGTCGATGAAGAGAAGTCGGTCATCATCAGGCGCGAGAACGACCTCGACTCCACCCTGGAGATCCTCTGCAATGCCGGAGTCGAATACGCCATACTCGAGGGGTTCAAGTCCCGGCCGTTCCCGAGGGTAGTGATAGGCGACCTCCCGAGCGGGAACGTCGTGCTCCGGAACCCCACCGTCGACGAGGTGATCGCCGCACTTTCAGAGTTCGAGGAGTACTATACCGTCGAGGGGCTGGTCCGGGAGCTGAGGCGCGAGTGCGGCGTCTCGCATGCCGGGGCAGTCCTCACGTTCAACGGGCTTGTTCGGGAATGGACCGGCACCGAGCGGACCGAATACCTGGAGTTCGACGAGACCGTCGACGCCCTGACGGAGAGCATCCGAAAAGAGATGGAAGCAGTCCCGGGGATCATCGGTGCACGATTCTACCACCGGAAAGGACGGCTCTATGCCGGAGAAGATATAACCTATCTTGCTATACTTGCAGAGCACAGAGAGGAGGCGTTCGCCGCCGCCGGCAGTGCAATCGATAGGCTGAAGCGGGAGCTACACGACGTGGAGAAGTGACGGAGATGCGAAACGGAAAACGGATGTTTGGAACAAACGGTGTGCGGGGCGTGATCGGAGAGATGATGACACCGGCCCTCGTCCTCAAGATCGGCGCCGCGCTCGGATCGATGAGGAAGGGCACCATCGCGGTCGGCAGGGACACGAGGACGTCCGGCGAAGCCCTGGCCCACGCCCTCAAGGCCGGGCTCCTGATGACCGGGTGCGACGTGGTAGACATGGGCATCCTCCCCACGCCGGCCCTGCAGTATATCATAAAGACCAACCGGTTTGCCGGCGGCGCGATGATCACCGCATCCCACAACCCGCCCGAATACAACGGCGTGAAGATCGTCGAGGCCGACGGCACCGAGATGTCAGACGACGAGATCATCCGGCTCGAAGACCGGTTCTTCGCCGGCGAGTTCAACGTGGCCCCCTGGGACGGCGTCGGCGCGGAGGCCGCCGCACCCGACCGGATCGAGGAGTACATCGAGGCCGTCGTGGGGCACTTCCCGACGGGCATCGGCGAGGGCATGACCGTCGTCGTCGACCCCGGTTCCGGCCCCGCGGCGCTCACGACCCCGATCATCCTCTCAAGGATGGGCTGCCGGGTCCATACCATCAACGCCCGGCTCGACGGCACCTTCCCGGGCCGGATGCCCGAGCCGACCCCCGAAGGGCTGCAGCCCCTCTCGGAGATGGTCATTGCCACGGGTGCCGATTTTGGGGTGGCGCACGACGGCGATGCTGACCGGGCGGTCTTCGTCGATACCAAAGGGCGCTATATAGAAGAGAACTACGAGTTCGGTCTGGTCGAGGACTACGTCTGCGGCAGGAACGGTGGCGGACTCGTCGTCACCCCGGTCGCCACCTCCCGGCTGATCCGGGATATCGCAGAGAGACACGGATGCACCGTCGACTACACCCCTGTCGGGAGTATCTACGTCGCAAGGAGGATGATCGAACTGATGAGCGAGGGAAAGAAAGTCTCGTTCGGGGGTGAAGGAAACGGCGGCCTGATCTACGCCGACCACCAGTTCTGCCGGGATGGGGGCATGACCGCCGCCATGATGGTGGCGGTTCTCGCAAGCCATAACGGCAGGAAGCTCTCGGATATCCTCGATGAACTCCCTGCATATCACCTGATCAAGGAGAAGCACCACGCCAGGAACCCGTCCGCGCTGGTCCGCACCGTCGAAGAGGCATTCTCGGGAGAGACCATCGAAAAGATCGACGGAATCAAGATCGTCAGGGACAATGCCTGGGCTCTGGTGCGGGCATCGGGCACGGAACCGATGATCAGGGTCATGATCGAGGCAAAGGACCCGGGCGTCGCGGATGCCATGTACCGGGAGATCATGCAGGTTGTGACGGGTGCGACGGGCCGAAGGGCCGGAGCATGAGAAATTCGAAGAGTTTCGAGCCGGAACAGGAGCACCGCAGGTGCGGGTGGTCAGGCAGGCATGAACGCCTCGCACCTAACGGTGCTCGAGCTCCGGCTCCCACCCTTCGGGTGCTCACGCTCCGGTCCTGCGGACCATCGCGGCTCGAAGACCTTCGGTCTTCTCAAGCTCCGGGCGTCCCGTCCGTCGCACCCTTCGGCCCGTCGCACCTCACCCCTCACAAACGGGATCGAACCCATGAAGTCTTCTATTCGGAGTGCTCCAGGGGACTCTTGTCGTCCACCATATCCCCAATATTTACGAGGATCTCTCTAAATCCCATTGAAAAACATTCTTGTGAGAGGGGCGCAATCTATATATCCGATAATGGATATGCATGATGCAGAACCCACGGGAGAGCGCTGATCAAAATGGATGGAAAACTACAGATAAAACAGAAGATCAACTCCGCTATCTCTTCTGGCGATCTGCGTGAGCTTGAAAAGGTAGTTTCAGACATATCGGAGACCCAGACCAGGAAGGAGAAGAAATCACTCTACGAGCAGATGAATGCCGCCCTGGTTGAAGCGGCGTTCGACGAAGGCCAGCCCGAACTCTTAAGCCAGCTCGTCGAACCTACCAGAGAAGAGATATTCACCCTCGCCAGGCGTGCTGCCGTGCTCTATAGTGAGAACAAGGATGAAGCATGGTTCTCTGCAATATTTACCCTGGTCGACAAACTCGACCGTAAGAGCCACCAGTCCGATATCCTCGCCGGGATCTCACGCGACCTGGTCCAGGCCGGGGTCGATACCGGCGACATCCACTATATTGAGAGAGGAGGAGAGGCCTTCGATAAGATCAGCATTCGCAAATACCGCTCGACAATCCTCTCCGAGATCATCCCGCTCTTCATTCGGTACGGACAGAAACACCGAAACGTCGATATCATGCAGTATGCTCTCCAGATGCTCCCCGAGATCGGCGACATATCAAGACAGTCACAACTCCATGCCGACGTGGCCCGGGCAATCGCCGGTTCCGGCATCGAGTCAGGCAACATCAGCCTGGTGATCAGCGGGCTTTCGAGCGCTACCGAGATCAACCAGAAGATCCGGCGCACCAACTCGATCGCCGACATCGTAGACGCCGCCTGGAAATCCTCGTTGAAGAAGGAGATCTCCGACATCGAGCAGATCATAGACTCCCTCCCGGACATCCCCGAAGAACGGCTCACCGAGGTTCTCGCGATCCTGACCGAGCAACTCCTCGACCGCCAGCGGGACAAGAAACAGATATACACCAAACTGCTCAGGATCGACGACGAAAAGGCGTGGGCGGGTCAGACCCTCGTCCTTGAACTCCTGAAAAAGGCAGAGCGGAGCGGCGAGCGCTGGTTCCTTGAGAAGGCGTTCGAGTTCAATGCCCGGCGCGTGGGGGAGACCCAGCTGCCCATCGAAGAGATCGTCCTCTCCGGGATCGCGGTCGTCGAGAAGAGCGGCAACCCGACCATCCTCCTCGACATCACGCCATTGATCGACGAGTCCTGTGACGCCACGAAGGCAGCCCACCTCTACCGGCAGATCACCGACGCACTCTCACGGATGGGCGACTTCTACCACGCGATCGAGGTCATGAAGAAGGCCAGCAGCAGCGCCCAGAGGATCAACGCCCAATTTTTCGATACCAGTGTCCGCCTGATCAAGGAGGGTGTCCGGCGTGACGAGATCAAACTCGTCCGTGAGAACATCCTCGCCACACTGGATATCGAGATTGCCGACTCGCTGGTACACCAGGCGGTGACCGACTTCTGCAAGGAGTACGACTTTGACGAAGTCATCAGGCACATACCAGCCATAAAGGAACTTGCTGGATCGCACCGCGCACAGGACCCCCTGCTCCTCGAATGCAACACCATCCTGATCGAGCGAGGGTTCGTCCGCCAGAAAGACCCGTCGGCCCTCGTGGATCTGGTGAGCCAGATCGGAGAGCAGGCCCTGCGCGAGCTGGCAATCTCGACCATCGCCGTTGAGATGGCACGGATTGGCGTCGCCCGGAAAGACCGGGATCTCCTCCGGCATGCGACCGGGCTCACCTGCGAGATCATGGACCAGCAGGCACGGGCCGAGGCGATGGGCGGCATCGTGGATCAGGCAGCCGTACTCGCCGTCGAGGACGGCGACCTCGACCTGCTCCACGGGATGCGGGTCCTCTCCACATCCCTGCTGGAGCGGGAATACTGCCTCTTTGCGATGGGCAAAGTCGTCCACGGCCTGATCATGTACGGGATCGAGCAGCTCTCGCTCCAGGCGCTGGATGAGGCCGCCCAGATCCTCTCCCAGGTCACCGACCCGTCCCTGCAGCGGCAGCTGGCCGATCCCCTCATCGAAGGCTACGTCCGGGTCGGGAGCCTGCAGGCGGCAGACCAGCTCTCCCGGGGAAAAGCCCGGATCTTCGACGGCATGATGGAGCCGTTCGAGATCGCGCTCGCTCTCCTCCAGACCAGCACCTCGCACGAGGAGATCTCGATCAAGATAGCAAGCTACGTCGATATCATGCTTGAGTACACGCAGGTCTACAGAAGCCCGATCTTTGCGGTCCCCATGACGTTCTTCACCCTGGAGATCGAGGGAGGTTACGAGCGGACCGCCATGATCCAGAGGATCCTCACCTTCTTCACCAACTACACGAAGGAGTTCGACTCGGCCGATCCCTACGAAGTGATGGCGTACCTGCTCGAGGGGATCGAGGGAGGAGCGGCGGCACAACCGGTACTCGAGTTGATGTACCGCCTCTTCGAGCACACCACCGACGTCTATGCCCGCTACTCCGGGATGTACCGGATAGTGAGCGCCTACTCGGTCCTCGGCAACGAAGAGCGGGCCGAGACGATCATCCGGAGGCTCCATGAGACCATCGGTACCATCTCCGATCCGTCCATCCGTGCGATCATGCTCTCCGACCTCGCCGGACTCATGGCCGGGATCGACCACAGCGCAGCCAGAGATTATCTTGCCGAGGCGCAGGGGGCGCTTGAGTTCGTGGGGCCGGAGCGGGAGGCATTCGTCAGGAAGAACCTGATCTACGCCGCAAGAAGCCTCAGCGCCGTAAACCGGCAGGAGAAGGACATCGACTGGGCGATTGGGCAGGTCGGCAGGATCGAGGATCCGGTCGAGTACGTGGACGCCCTGGCAGCGGTCTTTGACATGGTCAGCGAGCCTGCACAGAGGAAGGAGATCCTCTCGGCAATGTGCCATACCGTGGTCAGCATTCCTTCCCCCTACATCCGGCTCTCGATGCTCTTTGACGTGGCGCAGTTCGCCGAGATTTACGGCGACGAAAAGGAGATCGACGAACTTCTGGAGGGTATGGCGAGAACCGCCGGTTACGTACAGATCCCGTTCATCACCGCCATGACGCAACAGCGGATGGCCCAGATGCTCTTCTCGTTCTACCGGGCGAGCGGCAAGCCGGCCGCCCAGCAGCGGGCTGCCGACATCGTCTCCACCATCGACGACGACAGGATCCGGTACAGTCTGACGGTCCAGCTCGAGCAGGTCATGCCCCAGTCCTGGAAGAACACAGTCTACGGCAGGATCCTCGACTGCCGCGACAAGATCCGGAGCGGCGATTACACCACAAAGGACATGGTCACGCTCGACCGGGCGATACGGGCGGCACCTGACCGGGCAAAGCGGGCGACCTACTACACCGAACTCTACCTCATCGCCAGAAACGCAGGACAGCATGAGGTTGCAGACAGGATGCTGCTCTGCGCGCTCGAAGAGGCGCGGATCATCAGGCCGCTCTCGCGACGGGCCTTTGTGCTCGGTGATATGGCGTGCCGGATCTATGCAGAGCGCTACGAAGACCGGTCGAGGGAAGTCCTCGACATGGCCGTGAGCGAGGCCCTCAACATTCGCGACTCGACGCTCCGGGACGAAGTCTACGACGAGCTGGATATGTCCATGCGGATCATCCAGGAGCACTGGCTGTGAGGACGATCGAGATCAGGATCTCGGGAAGGGTGCAGGGCGTCGGGTTTCGTGCATGCATCAGAAGGATCGCCACCAACCTCGGCGTCGGCGGTGAGGCGATGAACCTCCCTGAAGGGACAGTGCTCATCACCGCAACCGGCGAACCCGTCATCCTCGACAAGTTCGTCTCCATGCTCTACGGGTGCCCCCGGGTCGTCATCAGGGACCTTATCCAGCAGGAGATCCCCCTTGCCGCCTACCCCGAGTTCACCATCCAGCGGGGCAGTTACCAGTACAGCACATGAAATTCGGCGTTCGTGAGGAGCGCATCCCGCAGGATGCGCACCTGAGCATCGATACGCGACTGGTCGATGGAGTCGCGGAGCGCCGCGACCAGCCGGGCCGAGAGGTTCCCATCAAGATAGCATCTCTTTTCACCGCATTCATAGTCCCCGTCCGAGACCTCGTCCCGGGCAAACCGGAGGACGGCACGGTCCACCATCGCCGCTTTCTGCGGTTCGATGAGGTCGTGGACGAAGCTCCCGGCCCCCTCGTGAAGCATGCCGAGGTCGGGGTCGAGGTGGGCACCGATCATTGAGACGCAACAGTTGCCATAAAGCATCGCGTATCCGAGCGAGAACATGGCATTGACGGGGTCGAGGTAAGGGCGGCTCGTCCTGCGCCGGAACCCGAGTCCCGGCGGAAGTGTGCGGGAGAGGATCTCATAGTACATATCGGTGGTCAGGCGGGAGAGCCTCCGGAGCTCCTCCATGGTGACCGCGACCGCGAGTTCCTCCCTGGCCTGGTGGAGGAAGTCAAACTCTCCGGCGTAGAAGATATCCTGCCCGGCGCGGTCGTAGAGTTCCTCAAGGAGGAGAAGCCTCGACTGGAGGCCGGCCGTTGCCAGCGGCTGCGCGAACCGGTGGGGGGCGGCCCGTTCCTGGGCGAGGCGCACCGCCTCGTCCGGCCGGTAGCCGTAGGGATACAGGTATCCGACGGGCGTGCCGTCGATATCGAAGAAGGTGATGGCAGCACCGGCTTTGAGGAGGTTTGTCACCGCCGAGGTGTGCAGGGTATGGCCGCCGACGACCAGGAGGTGCTTCACCGCCTGGAGGGGGTAGCGCCGGGTGGCGCTCCCGTGCGCGATGACCAGTTCCTGTGTCGTCGCTTTGATGTGCCCCCCGTAGCCGAAGACGGGAAGCCAGGGTTCCGTCGCTGTCATCCGATCACTCTGGAAAGGAGTATTGGGCGGTTTTCGGTGATTAATGCATCGAACCGCCGGGATACAAAGAGGACGTAATGTCACCGGAGGGCAGACCGGACGGCCGAGCGTCTACGCCGTCATCACTCCCGGAAACGCGACCTGCCCTGACGAAGCGCGGAAGTTTGTAGACTTTGTTCTGGACGCGTTCCGAGAAGGGAGGGCCGGATGGCCCGTCCTGGTGGGACCAGGGGCGGAGGCTGCCACTGTGTGCCGTGCCACGAAGTGACAAACCTTTTCCGCACCGCCCGCCCATGTAGAGGTAGAGTATACCCGGCGGTGAGGATTCTGCAGATCACCGGACGGCCGCCGGAAGTACCGCAACCGGATAAAGAATGCCGGGCAGTATGCGGCCGAGGATGGAGGTGACCCTCTCCGGCCGGCGAAACACCGATGGGATACTATGTTCTGGAACAGAGCGATGGAGACGATCCGGCCTGATGACCTCGCGGATCTCCAACTGAAGCGGCTGAAATGGTCATTGCATCAGGCACAGAAAGTAGGGCTATATCAGAGAAAATTTAAGGAAGCGGGCGTCTCGCCGGACGATATCAGGACGCTTGACGACGTGCAGAAACTCCCCTTCACTCACAAACAGGAACTCCGGGCCGGATACCCGTTCGGCCTCTTCGCGGTCCCCTTGAAAGAGATCGTCCGGATCCACACCACTTCCGGCACCACCGGCAAACCGACCGTCGTCGGCTACACCCGGCAGGACCTGGAGAACTGGTCGGAACTGATAGCGCGGAACATGTCTATGATCGGCCTTGGCGAAGACGACATCTTTCAGAACGCGGTCAATTACGGTCTCTTCACCGGAGGGCTCGGGTTCCACTACGGCGCCGAGAGGATCGGGATGACCGTGATCCCGAGCGCCACGGGCAACACCCGCCGCCAGATCGAGATGATCGAGGACTTCGGGGTGACCGCCATCCACTGCACGCCAAGTTACGCCCTCCACATCGCCGAGGTGGCCGAGTCGATGGGAAAGACACTGGACTCCCTCAAGACCGGGATATTCGGGGCCGAACCCTGGTCGGAGAGCATGCGGACAGAGCTCGAGCGGCGTCTCGGCGTGAAGGCCTACGACAGTTACGGGCTCTCGGAGATGTACGGCCCGGGTGTGGCGTTCGAGTGCCCGGAATGCAACGGCCTCCACCTCTGGCACGACTGCTACCTTGCAGAGATCATCGATCCCGAGACGGGCGAGCGGCTCGCTCCCGGGGAGCGGGGCGAACTCGTCATCACGCCGCTCGTCAAAGAGGCCCTGCCGCTCGTCCGCTACCGCACCGGCGACGTGACCCGGCTGATGGATGACGGGTGCGTCTGCGGGCGCGGACAGAAGATCGAGCGGATCACGGGCCGTAGCGACGATATGCTGGTCATCAGGGGGATCAACGTCTTCCCGTCCCAGATCGAGCACGTGCTGAGGGCCCTCCCGGAGGTCGGGGAGCAGTTCATCGTATATATCGATCGCGTCAAACATCTTGATGAGATGACTATCGAGGTGGAGATGAGCAGAGCGGGTTTCTCCGGCGAACTGCAGGAGCTAGCCCGTATGCAGAAGGGAATCGCCGGCGAGCTCCATAACACGCTCGGACTCCGAACCGCGGTAAAACTGGTGGAACAGGGGTCGCTGCCCCGGTTCGAGGGGAAGGCGAAACGGGTCATCGACCGGCGGGGGGCGATCTGATGGCGCCCTGGAACCCGCGGATGGAGGAGATCACGCCCGAGGAACTGCGGCGGCTCCAGTTTAAACTCGCCAAGTCCCTGGTGTACCGGCTCTACAGCTTCAACGACTTCTACCGACGCCGGATGAAGGAGCAGCAGGTTCACCCCGACGATATCAGGACGCTTGAGGATGTCGCGAAACTCCCGTTCATGTACAAGGCGGACCTGCGGGACGGCTACCCGGACAGGATCTTCTCCGCCGAACAGAATGAACTGGTCAGGTACCATGTCTCCTCCGGAACAACCGGGAAGCCGACGGTCGTTGGCTATACAGAGCGCGATATCGAGAACTGGAGCGAGTCCCTGGCACGGGGGTTCTCCTCCTGCGGCCTCGGGCGGGGGGATGTGATCCAGGTGAGTTACGGCTACGGCCTCTTCACCGGCGGCCTCGGTGCCCACTACGGTGCCGAGCGCGTCGGCGCAACCGTCCTCCCGACGAGCGTCGGGAACACCGAGCGGCAGGTCGAGCTCATGCAGGACCTCCACGTCACCGCCATCGCCTGCACCCCCTCCTACCTCCTCCACATGGGGGAGGTGGCGGAGAAGATGGGAGTCTCGATCAAGAACGATACCGACCTTCGCATCGGCTTCCTCGGCGCCGAACCCTGGTCGGAGCAGATGCGAACCCGGATAGAGGACTGGCTCGGGATCCGTGCCTATGACATCTACGGCACGAGCGAACTCTCCGGCCCGATGTTCACCGAGTGCACCGAGCAGCAGGGGATCCACGTCTGGGGGGATCTCGCGCTCGTGGAGATCGTAGACCCCGCGACCGGTGAGGTGCTCCAGCCCGGGGAACAGGGCGAACTGACCATCACCATGCTGCAGAAAGAGGCCCTCCCCATGGTCCGGTACAGGATCGGGGACCTCACCGCCCTCGACGAGAGTGCCTGCGCCTGCGGCCGGACCCATCCACGCATCGGCCGGATCCAGGGAAGGGTGGACGATATGCTGATCATCCGCGGCATCAACGTCTTCCCGTCGCAGGTGGAGCATGCGCTGCTCGAGATTCCGGAGGTCGGCAGGCACTTCCAGATCGTCGTCGACCGGAAGGGCGCGCTTGATGCCATGCTCGTGCGGGTAGAGGTGAGCGAGGAGGCGTTCTCCGACAAGATCACCGACCTGATGCTGATCAGGAAGATGGTGGAGCACCGCCTGCGGGGTTCCCTGAACGTGAGCGTGGATGTGGAACTGGTCGAACCGGGCTCCCTGCCGCGGTTTGAAGGCAAGTCGAAGAAGGTCGTTGACAGGAGGTCATTATAATGGAGAAATCGTATATCGTCAAACAGATCTCAATCTTTTCGGAGAACCGCCCCGGACGGCTGGCGGCGATCGCCGGTGCGTTGCGGGATGCGGGAATAAACATCTTTGCATTCAGTATCGCCGAGGCAAACGGATTCGGGGTCGTCCGTGCGCTCGTCGACCGGCCGGAGGACGCCCACCGGACGCTGACCGACCTCGGGTTCCGCGTCTCGTTCACCGATGTCATCGGCGTGAAGATGCGTGACGAGCCCGGCGGCCTCTCGGATATTGCGGCTGTCCTCGGTGATGCTGAGATCAACATCGAGTACGCCTACGCGTACTCAGGGAAGGACGGGGCGGTCCTGATCCTGCGCGTGGACCAGGTCGAGGACGCCGTCCGGCAGATCCTCGGTCGCGGCGGAGAACTCCTCAAAGCGTCTCTCTCGCGGTAACTCCGGGTTCAGACAGGAGCATGGGGCACTCCCGGGCCCTCGTGCTCTCCGGCGTCACCTTTGCGGAACATGTGAACTCTCCCTGTGACGTGCCGGATCGGGATGACGAACGCAAGACCCATCCCCGGTTGGTCCAGTTCGGCGGCGGCGACGATCGCCTCGAGCACCGCATCGGTTCGGGCGGCGGCGACGACCGTCAGGATGATCTCTTTCTCAGGCTCGATGGCGATCCCAAGAAGGGTCTTCGTCTCATGAATACCGGTTCCGCGGCCGAGGAGGATAGTCCCTCCCTCGGCCCCGGCGCCGCGGGCCGCCGCGAGCACCGGCTCGGACCAGCCCCGTTTTACAATCGTGACAATCAGTTCGTTATCATAATCACTACTCACGAATCTTCACCTCGTGTTCTCCGGTACAGGATGCCGAGCATCAGCACCGAGAGGATGGGTGCAAGCGCTATCAGCGCAATCAGCCCGAAACCGTCCACGACGGGGTTGCGGCCCTCGATCCCCGCCGCAACCCCGACGGCAAGGGAGAGGAGGAAGGTGACCGCCATCGGGCCGGTGGCGACACCCCCTGAGTCGAACGCGATCCCGACAAACCCCCCGTCCGAGAAGCGGAGAAGGATGAGGGCAAGGAGGTAGCCGGGGATAAGGAAGTACAGCAGCGGGATCCCGTAGACGAGACGGGCCATGCCGAACGCTACGGAGACGGCGACACCAAGGGAGAGGCTGTAGAGGATCAGGGAATCCCCGATGGAACCGCCCGACGACTCCTCGACCTGGTAGCAGAGAATCCGGACGGCAGGCTCCGCGTAGGTGGCAAGAAACCCCAGGAAAAACCCCAACGGAATAAGCAGCCACCGCTGATCGAACGCGACGAGGCCCTCCCCGATCTCCCGGCCCGCCGGGAGGAACGCGACATTGACGCCCTGGAGAAAGAGGACCATGCCGAGGAACGCGAACAGGATGCCTCTGGCCAGGTTCACGACGTAGACCCGGGGAAGTTTCAGGTAGAAGAACTGGAACACCAGAAAGAAGGCAAGCAAGGGGAGAAGCGCCCGTGCGACCTCGAGGATGATCCGGTCCACACCGTCAAGGAGCGCCACCGCAATCAGGAGTAGATCACCCCCATCACCATGACGCCGAGGATGGGACCGATCGAGGCGAGGCCGATCAGCCCGAAGCCGTCAGTGAGAGCTGAGCGCCCGGCGAGTACCTTACTGACGCCGGTCCCGAGCGCCAGGATGACCGGGACCGTCAGCGGTCCGGTCGTCACGCCGCCTGCATCGAACGCGACGGCAAGGAAATCCAGGGGTGTAAAAAGTGCAAGGAGGAGGACTGCTCCATATCCGGCTGCAAAGAGATAGGCGATCGGGACGCCGAAGATGATCCGGAGGACGGCCACGACGGCAAAGAATCCGACGCCGACACCGATAACGATCATCAGGGGTTCCTGCCCGATGCCACCCCCAGAGACGGTATCAACCATGCCTGAAAGGACGCGGACGTCGGGTTCCGCCACGGTGGCAAGGAACCCGAAGAGGAACACCCCGAGGACGACCAGAGGAAGCGAGCCACGGGCGGGGAGTTCGGACCCTATCGCCTCACCGATCGGGAGGAGGCCCGCCTTCACGCCGGAGAGAAAGAGCGCGATCCCGAGAACGACCATTCCGCTCCCGATCAGGAACTGGAGGAGGGCGGACGGCGAGGTTCCCAGGACGCCGATCTCCAGGGCGACGATGACAAGGATTATGGGGAGGACTGCCCGGAGAACCTCAAAGACCGCCTCCCTGATATCCTGCATCATGTTGCCGCTCCTCCCTGAGTGCCGGGTGTCAGGTACTCTGTCGCAGACGCAGATAAAGACGGTGCCCGCCGCCGGTTAGTGCCGCTTCTCCCATTTCAGGAGTTCCGAGACCTCCGAGAGCGTCCGCCCGCGCCGGATCTCCTCGCGGATCCTCTCTTCGGTTTTTTTCACCTCCATCGCCCGGCGTGCGACCTCGTAGGCCCGCTCCCGGGGGACCACAACGACGCCGCTCTCGTCGGCGACGATCCAGTCACCCGGCCGCACTTCCTGCCCGCAGCAGGCGATCTCGGTGTTGATCTCCCCAAGACCCTTGGGATCCCCGGCGTTCGGGACGGTCGCCCGAGCAAAGACCGGAAACCCCATCTCGCGGATATCGTCCACGTCCCGGACCGCTCCGTCGATCACGACAGCCGCGACTCCCCGGTTCCTCGCGGAGTGGGTGGCGAGTTCCCCCCAGGGTGCGACGTCCGTCCTCCCATCGTTGCTGACGACGAGGACATCTCCCGGCCCGGCGACGTCGATCGCCTCGACGGGTTTTGCCCAGTCTCCGGCGATGGTCCTGACCGTCACCGCCCGGCCGACCCCCTTGACCCGGCCGCAGATGGAGACGATGCCCGCCATAGCCCCCTTCCGGTGCATGGCGTCGGTGACGTTCGGTGCGGAGACCGCTTCGAAGAGGCGGCGGGTGACAGCGTCCGGGCTCTCCTCCTCCCGCGGCCGGATCTCGGGTCGGTCGATAGCGTCCCTGACCCGCCGCGCCGCCCCGGTCACGTCGGCGGCCTTGATGATGTTGCCGCCAACGATGACGATCGAGGCCCCGGCGGCAACCGCCTCAGATGCAGTCTCTGCATCGAGCCCTCCTGCGACGGCGATCGGGATGCTCACCTCTCCGGCAAGGCGGCGGAGAAGGTCGAGCGACGACCTGCCGATCATCTGCTGGTCGATGCCTACGTGGGCGTTGATGTAGTCGACGCCGAGCGCCGCAAGTTCACGGGAACGGGAGACGGGGTCCGGGGCGTTGATGAGGTCGGCCATGATCCGGACGCCGTATTTGCGTGCCGAACGAACCGCCTCGGCGATCACGGTGTCGTCGGCATCGGCGAGGATGCAGACGATACCGGCACCGGACTTCGCCGCCATCTCCACCTCGACGGCCCCGGTGTCGGCTACCTTCATGTCCGCTACGATCTCGTGCCCGGGAAAACGCTCCCGGAGCGTCCGCACGGCCTGCATCCCCTCGCTCTTGATCAGGGGCGTCCCGGCCTCAATCCAGTCCGCACCACCACGGACCGCCTCATCTGCGATCTCTACCGCACGATCGAGCTCGAGGAGATCGAGCGCCACCTGGAGAGTAGGCGTTGCCATACTGTACTGTATGGCAAGGATTATATTTATGGAGTGCCGGACCGGGGAAACCTATATGAACCGGGATGCTTGAGGTAGCCGGCGCCCACGCCCGTCCCTATCATGCCCCGAAGAAGGGAAGGCAGGGACGGCCATATCGGCGGCACGGATGTGATGACTGATGGTCGAAATTGGTTACAAACTGGCGAGCGAGGAACACGGGCCCCTTGACCTGGTCTGCAACGCCCGCCAGGCGGAAGATGCCGGTTTTACGTTTGCCATGATATCGGACCACTACCACCCCTGGACGAACCGGCAGGGGCAAAGCCCGTTTGTCTGGGGAGTCATTGGCGGCATCTCGCAGGTGACGGCGGACCTCCGGCTGGTGACGGGCGTTACCTGCCCGACGATACGGATACACCCCGGCGTCATCGCCCAGGCCGCCGCAACCGCCGCCGCGATGATGCCGGAGCGGTTTATCCTGGGCCTTGGGTCGGGCGAGAACCTCAACGAGCACGTCTTCGGGGACCGCTGGCCCCCGGCGCCGGTCCGGATAGAGATGCTCGAGGAGGCGGTGGAGGTGATCAGGATGCTCTGGAAGGGGGGCATGCAGGACTACTACGGTTCCTTCTACACCCTGGAGAACGCGCAGGTCTTCTCGCTCCCGGAGAAACTCCCCCCGATCTATATCGCATCCGAAGGCCCGATCAGCGCTTCCATGGCCGCCCGGGCCGGTGACGGGTTCATCAACCCGGACAGCAACGCGGAGGAGAACCTCATCATCTTCCGGGACTCCGGGGGCGGCGATAAACCGGCATACATCGAGACCTCGGTCTGCTGGGCAGAGACCGAGGAGGAAGGGCAGACGACCGCCTACGAGCAATGGCCCACCGCAGCAAACAAAGGGGAACTCAACAGGCTCCTCCCCACACCGGTCCACTACGAGCAGGTGGCGAAGATGGTGACGCCGGAGGATGTGGCGGAGCACGTAGTCTGCGGTCCCGACCCGGAGGCGCACATCGAAAAGATCGAGGAGAGCGTCAGGAAAGGGTTCGACCACGTCTGCATCCACCAGATCGGCCACCAGCAGCGGGAGTTTATGGAATTTTACACGAACGAGGTCCTGCCGCACTTCCGGGAGTGACGGCGGGAGAGAGAATTCGGCAGAAAGAGGGAGATATCCGGGACACTTAAAGGCCCGCTAAAAAAAGGGTTATGGGTCGGCCTGATCGATCTGGCCGGTCCGCACCCTGCAGATACTCTCGACCGGCAGAACGAAGATCCTGCCGTCGCCGGGCCTGCCGGTCCGGCAGTTCTCCAGGACGATCCTGACGACTTTGTCGACATCGGCAGCCGGGACCACCATCTCGATCTTCACCTTCGGGATGAGCTCGACCGGCATCACCTTTCCTCTGAACCGGAGGGCGATACCCTTCTGTGCCCCCCGCCCCATCACCTCGCTCACGGTCATCCCGTAGATGCCGTCTGCCTCGAGCGCCGCTCTCACGGAGTCGAACATCTCGGGTCTGATGACTGCAGTAACCATCTTCATCCGCACCACCTCACACCCGCACGGACTCGCCGTGCTGGGCGATGTCCAGTCCGACGTATTCCTCCTCCTCGGTGACGCGCAGCCCCATCACCGCATCGACGACCTTTGCGATGATGTAGGTCGCGCCGAACGAGTAGGCCACGACCACAGCCACATCCACGAGCTGGATGAGGAACTGACCCGGGTTCCCGTAGAGCAGACCGTCCACGCCCCCAATTGCCGCGACCGCAAAGACCCCGGTAGCAAGGGCGCCAAAGATGCCGCCCATACCGTGGATCGCCCATGCATCGAGGCTCTCATCCAGGCCCCTCTTGACCCGGAAGAACAGGGCCCCGTAGCAGACGAGACCGGCAGCGGCGCCGATCGGGATGGCGGCCATGGGCGTAACGAACCCGGCTGCCGGAGTGATGGCGACGAGGCCGGCGATGGCGCCGCTGATGATCCCGATCGAACCCGGCCTGCCGCGAACCCAGGCGGCACAGAGCCAGGAGAGAGCCCCCGCAGCGGCGGCGATGTTCGTTGCGACGAACGCGTTTGCCGCAAGGCCGTCCGCGGTGAGAGCGCTGCCGGCGTTGAATCCGAACCACCCGAACCAGAGGAGCGCCCCGCCGAGGAGGACCATGGGGATGTTGTTCGGCTCCATGCCGTGTGAACCGAATCCGAGACGCTTTCCGATGACAAGCGCCAGTGCCAGCGCCGAGAAGCCGGAACTGATGTGGACGACCGTGCCGCCGGCGAAGTCGAGCGCTCCAAGCTGCGCAGCCCATCCGCCGCCCCACGCCCAGTGGGCAAGCGGGTCGTAGACCAGCGTTGTCCAGAGCAGCCCGAAGACTACGAACGAACTGATCTTTATCCGCTCTGCAACTCCCGATGTCACGATTGCAAGCGTGAGGCCCGCAAAGACCATCTGGAATGCCATAAAGAGCAGATCCGGAATCCCGTCGCCCTCCATCCCGACACCCTGCAGGAAGGCGTACTCCAGGCCCCCGATCAGCCCGTTGATATCGGTGCCGAAGGCCAGGCTGTAGCCGCAGACGACCCACTGGATGCTGACGAGGGCGAACGCGATGAACGCCAGCGCGAGCATGGAGATGAAGTTCTTCCGCCGCACGAGCCCGCCGTAGAAGAGCCCTACTCCCGGCGTCATCAGCATGACCATAGCCGTACAGATGAGGATAAACGCCGTAGCGCCGGTATCAATCATACCCCGGCCTCCGGAACCCACATGAGTTGCTGTTGCGGTTCATCGGAAGGAAGTTGCCTTCCTACGGATATAAATTTTTCTAAATGTGCCGTACACCATGGAAGGACTGATGCATCCTGCAGTCAAAGATCATCTGCGTGATGCGATGAGCACGATCCGGGGTCCGGCAGACGTCCGCCAGACTTGCGCCCGCCTGCGGTCGGCAAAGACCGGGGCGGAACTCGCGGCGGTCCTCTACCGCGAGGTCTCCAGCTACTCGCTCTTCGACCTCCAGGCACTGCGAGGGAGGGTGGAGCAGGACCTCCGGTCCGTCCCCGCCGGATACCGGCAGCGCCTCTACCCACGGGCGATGGAGCAGATCTTTGAGACGCATCATACCCTCATCTCCACCATGCGCCGGAGCGACCCGGACGTGCCGCATGAGCCGCTCGCCGGGGAGTTCCAGGACTTCTCTCGAATGGTCGAGAGGACGTGCCTTGCGCAGGATGAGGGGGAGCAGCACCTCGAACTCCTCTACTTCCTCCTTGCCGCCTTCAATATCTTCGTCCTCGGGCGCCCCGGTCACCCGGCGGGCACACCGTTCCCCGGCGGACTCGAGGTGGAGATCAGGGACGGCGAGTATCTCTGCCCCGTCCGGGAGAAGGCCGACGATGTTCCAAACGCCCTCTGCCCCTACTGCCCGGCAAAGCAGAGCGATGGGTGAGAGAGGGACCTGAAGCACTGTAAAAAAGATAATCCGTGTTGTACCAGCTTATTCTTCTTCATAGCGCTCGAAGAACGTGACCTCGTCGAGGAGTTTCTTCTTCGCGATCTGGATCTCCTCGGGGTATCCCGCGGGCACGAGAGATACAAGCGTGTACTCCTCCGGGACGTTGAGGAGCTTCCGGACATCCTCGGCGTAGTCCTTCTTCTCCCCCGCAACCCAGCAGGACCCGACCCCCCATGCCTGGAGCGCGAGGAGGAGTTGCATCGTCGCCGCACAGCAGTCTTCGAGGTAGTACTTCGCATCCCTCTTTCCGAAGACGGCGAAGCAGATGGGCGCATCGGCGATGAACCTGGCATTTTCGGTCAGGTCCGCGATCGCCCGAAGCACATCACGGTCCTGGATGGTTCCAAAGAGCCAGGGCTGCTCGTTTCGGGCAGTCGGGGCAAGGCGTGCGCAGTCGAGAGCATCCTTGATGGTCTTCTCCTCGATAGGGCTGTCCTTGTACTTCCGCACGCTGTGCCTGCTCCGTATGACGGTAACACCGAGATTAACCGTTCCACCAATCGGACTCATGCAACGATGGTGGGCACTCCAGACCTAAATACCTTGGGGAAACCGAAACAGGGATGCCCCCCTTGAGGGGAGCGGCCCTAGAAGAGGCCCTGTATCATCTGCAGCATGTTCGAGAAGCCGTCGACGATGACCACGGTCGGATCGATCCCGAGGACCGGGAAGATGAATATGAAGTAGGCGATGGTCCCGAGCGTGCTCCCGACGTTGGCAAGAGCGGCGACCAGCACCACCCGGAAGAGCGGGATCGTCCGCATCTCCGAGAAGGTCTCCGCCTCGACGATCTGCCGCAACTCACCGGCGGCGGGCTTCCTTATCTTCGCCTCGACGATGGCTGCAAACCATCCCGCCGCAAGCAGCGGGTTGAGCGACGTCATCCAGGAGACGGCAAACGCCGTGGCGGCCGAGAGGGGGTGCCCGCCGGCGAGCAGGGTGAATGCGGCGCTCAGAACCCCGTTGATCAGGACCCAGTAGAGGAGGGCGGTCAGCAGGACGTCGAACCCCACGCCCGAGAAGGCTATGGCGACTATCAGGAGGAGGAAGAGGACGGTGACGGCCCCCCCGAGGAACTTCGCCCACGGCAGGCCCTTCACCTCGGCTGTCAGGGCAGGGAGCGGCGGCAGCGTCTCCGGCGCGTCAAGGTAGCGTTGCACTCCCCGGATGTGCCCGGCACCGACGACCGCCAGCACCCGCTCGTACCGGCTCCCGAGCATCAGGACCTGGTGAGCGAGATAGGCGTCCCGTTCATCGATCAGGGCCTGGGCACCCCCGGGAGAGAACTTTCGGAACTCCTCCATCGCGGCACTCACCACGTCCTGGTTCGTGAACTCGTCCACGTCGATCTTCTGGCCCTCGACACTCACCAGCGAGTAGATCAGGGCCCCGAGGAGCTTGATCTTCTCCCAGATCCCCATCATCCCCCAGAACCGGGCAAGCGTGATCCGGATATCCCGGTCGATGAGCGCCACGGGCTTCTGGTGCGCTTCAGCCTCCTCGATGGCGACCAGCATCTCGGCACCGGGTTTCACGCCGGTCTCGGCACCGATCCGCTGCTGGATGTAGGTGAGCACCCACTGGACAAGGAGCCGGCCGAAGTTCCCGCCTTTCAGGATATCCGTGACCGAGGGCTCGTCCACCTCCTGCGTGAGCGATATAAACCGGCCGCGGTCGAGTTCGACGCCGACGATATCGGGCTGGAACTCCTCGATAGCGGATCGGACTTCCTCAACGCTCTTCTGCGAGACGTGGGCCGTCCCGACAAGACGGATCTCAGTCATGGAGCACCTTCACGCCTTCGCTGTCGATTACGACGCGTTTACCCGGCGGCACCGCTGCTTTCCGGTAGACGGCGCGGATACCGGCCTCTTCTGCCGCCTCGGCTGCCTGCCGCCTGCAGAGATCTGCTGCCGCATCATGCGCGCCAGGAGGAGAAAGAGGCGTGCCGAGGCCGGGGCATTCCGAGACCAGCAGATCGTCATCCACCAGCATAAACGGGTAGGTGCGGCAGATCCAGGGACGATGGGCATAGACGGAGCACCGCCCGTCCCGGAGAAAGATACAGGCATCAGCCGTACGCCTGATGCACCAGGCAAGGGTGTACTCCCCGCCGTTTCCGGCATAGATGAAGTCGGGATAGGGCTCGGCAACCTCATCCCAGGCCATCCCGGTCGCCGACATGACTGCCCGCACCTCGGCAGGGCTCACGATCACGAGGTTTGAGTCCTCCGTGACCCGCCGGCAGCAGGCACCGCACTCCCGGCAGCGGAACCCAAAGGACCCGACCCGGCTCGCAACGTCGTCTATTCCGAGCATATTCTGTCGAAATTCTCAAAGAGGAGCCGCCCGTTGACGGTATGGCTGACCTCCGGGTGCCACTGGACACCGTAGAGGCGCTCATCGGGAGACGCCATCGCCTCTACACTACAGATGGCCGACTCTGCAAGTCGGACAAACCCTTCCGGAACCACCGAGACCTCATCCGCATGCGACGCCCATACACCAATCCGGTCCGGGTAGCCCCGGAGGAGGCTACTCGGTTCGAGGATCTCAACCTCGACCGCACCGAACCCCCCGCTCGCACCCTGGCGGATCGCGCCCCCCCGGGCCGTCGCCATGATGTGCAGCCCAAGACAGATGCCGAGGACCGGGAGGCCAAGGTCAAGGTACGCGGGAGCGACCCCGGTGCGGTCCAGGGTCGGGCCGCCGCCGAGGATGATGCCCCGGCAGCCCCGGGCGACCTCGGCCGGCGGCGTAACGTTCGAGATCATTGTGGTCTCGATATCCATATCACGGAGCGTCCTGAGGATCAGGTGGTTGAACTGTCCGTGATTGTTGACCACATAGAGAGGAAGCATTGCTTATAGGTGGATGTAAAAAGGTATAGTCCTTCCCTCAGGCATACTTCCTGACGAAATCAAAGATTTTCCGGGTGATCTCCTCCGGTTCGTGGCCCATCAGGTAGGCGAGCGTCAGGGCCCCACCGGCACCCATCCCCTCTTTGACCTCACCGATGCAGTAGCGGGCGAGCCCGACGTGCCCGATACCGGCGAAGTTCGGATCAACGAAGTATGCGGTGGTGCCGACGTCGGCGACCGATCGGACGAACCCGGCGGAGGGATCGTCCCTGACGTAGACCGTCGTCGCGAGGCGCGGCACCCGTTTCCCGAGCGCTTTCAAGGTAGCCGCGACGGCAAGCATCTGGGTCCCGCCAGCGAAGAGGATGTCGCCGGAATAGGCGCTCGCGATCCCTGCCGCCACCGGCATCATGGGATCGCCCGCAGCGCGAAGGATATCCATGGGCCCTCTTGCGCCGGTCTCATCTATCCGGGCGAGCACTTCCCTGCAGACGGCATCCTTCAGGCCCATCGGGTTCTCAATGAAGGCACTGCTGACCGAGGCATCGTAGCCGAGCGCCCGGAGGACGCAGAGGGCGGTGGTCGTCCCGCCGGGAACGCACTCCCCAAGCATCAGGAAGTCGCTGTACTGCGCAAGAAGCCTGCCGACCATCTCGCCCCGCTCAAAGAGGAGAGCGGCATGCGGCACTGCGTCCTCCTTCCTCGGATCGCCGCCGGGGCTTCCGTAGACGTCCAGGCAGGGGACGGTGGGGGCATGGGCGAGCCCCGCGTTGATGATGACGGGGGATAGATCGGTCAGTTCCACCATGGACCGGGTGATGGTCGCCGGCGTCGGGCATCCGGTGGGCGTGTTCGGCCGGGCCGGCACGCTCGTGATCGCGCCGGTCGTGACGAGTTCCGCGTCCAGGACCGGCGTGAGCAGGGTCTTTTCCGGGGTCGGCCCGGCGCCCGATATGCCGGGGACGGTGGAGAGCATGGTGTTGCCGAGGACCAGCGCCATCATCGGGCGGTGCGGCCTGATTCCCGGGTCTTCCGAGAGGAACGGGTGAGACATCAGGTACAGAGTAGGTGCCGCGGGATAGAAGAGGTTGCTGTCGGCGGCGTGCCGGAGGGGAGAGGATTCCGGGTGTGGCTGGTGAGGGGGGGCGCAACTGCACGGGGAGCGTGGTCGGGATTTCCTTTGCGCCGCCCACACCTGACGGTGCTCGAACTGCAGCCCCTCAGCCCGTCGCTGCTCGAAAACGCTTCGCGTTTTCTCGAGCTCCTGTCCAACGGACAGTCGCTGATCCAAACGCGGAAATACCTGCGGGCCTCAATACATGAACAATGTTCGAGATCGAGCACAGGCTGGAAGAGAAGGGCATCGCAAGGAGCGATATCGTCGCCTCCGCGATGGAACTCTACGTTCCCCACGGGATAGGGGCACAAGAGGCCGTGGGCAGGCTGGATGAGAAGATCGGGAAAGCTCTTCAGGACCCCAACGTGTCGTCGCTCCTCCTCGGCGCCATCCTGCTCGAGGACGAACTCTACCTGAAGCGGAAGAACTCCGAGATCGCCGACGACCCCGTCTTTCTGCTCTCGGACGAGATCATCGGGATGGCCATCGCCGAGGTTATCGGGGGGACCTATGCGCGGTTCGAGTTCACCCGCTATGATCAGAAGAAACCGGGGATCTTGAGCATACTCGGGCCGTTCCTCGACGATGCCGTCGCCGGGCTGATCGCGGGCTGCACGTCACGCCTCTACAGCGAGTCGATGGGATCGATGTGAAGTCCGTCATTGCCCTCCTGCAGTTCTGCACCCCGCTCCCCCTCGGGAGACCGGTCGACTTCGAGCACTTCGCCCGCCGCTCCTACCTCTACCCGCTCGCCGGTTATGTCATCGGCGGGATAGCAGCCGGTATCGCGTACTGGGTAGCGTCGCCGGTGGTGGGTGCGGCCGTCGCCCTCGCCATGGTGCTCCTTCTCTCCGGGTGCAACCACTTCGACGGCCTGCTGGACTTCGGCGACGGGCTCATGGCCCACGGGAGCCGGGAGAAGAGGATCGCGGCCATGACCGACCGGACCACCGGGGCCGGGGCCGTCGCGGCAGGGATCGTCGTCACGCTCCTTGCGTTTGCCGGACTCCAGAGTGTCGCATACCTCCCGGCGGCCATCCTCATCGCCGAGGTCTGCGCAAAGGTCGCGATGTCCTTCCTGACCACAGTCGGCGTGCCGTTCCGGGAGGGGATCCATTCCTACCTCCACGGGTTTGCAAAACCGTGGTTCCTTGTCCCGGCCACCCTGCTCGCGCTGCCCCTCTTCCTGCTGCCGCTGCCCCGGGTGAGTGTCGCGCTCGCACTCGTGGTCACAGTCGTCATCGTTACACTGATGATGCTCCTCTCCCGTCGCCTCTTTGGCGGCGTCAACGGCGACGTCGTCGGAGCCACAAACGAGATCACCCGGGCCGGCGTCATCCTCCTCCTTGCCCTCCTGTAATCACCTTTTTTATCCCGGCTGCCGCTACTACTGTAGAATGATGCAAGATCGTACCCTCTACTCCCGGGGAGGGATCATCACCGAGCGGAACGCAGACTACGCGACGATACGGTTGCGGGTTCCGGCAGGAGTCCTCTCCGCAGCGCAGGTCAAGCAGCTCGCTAAGATCAGCGAGAAGTACGGGGACGGCTCACTTCACCTCACCATGCGCCAGGCAGTGGAGATCCCGCACGTGAACCCCGAGAACCTCAAGAAGATCGCAAAAGCACTCGATAAGAACGGTACACCCATCGGGGCTGAGCAGAACGAAGTAGTCAACATCATGGCCTGCCCGGGCACGGAACGATGCAAGTACGCCAACTGCGAGACGATCGACCTTGCACGGAAGGTCGACGAACGGGTCTTCGGGAAGGAACTCCCGATAAGGCTCCGCATCGCCATATCCGGCTGCACCTACATGTGCAACAGCCCGCTCTTAAACGACATCGGGATCATCGGCAGGATCAGGCCGCTGCGCACCCCCGGGCTCTGCACGGGGTGCGGCACCTGCGTGGAGTACTGCAAACAGTGTGCCATTGCGCTGAAGAACGGTGCGTCGGTTCTTGACGAGAGCAAATGTGTCCAGTGCGGCATCTGCGTCCACTCCTGCCCCTACCACCTCCTGAAATCCGAGTACGCCCACTACCAGATCACGGTCGGCGGCCGGCGCGGAGCCTCCCCCGCCGCAGGAAAGGAACTTGTCACCGTCGAGACCGAAGAGGATGTCGTCGAGGTAGTCGACCGTATCGTCTACTGGATCTACCGCAATGCCTGGAGCGGCCGGCCTCTCGCCGACCAGATGGACGAGATCGGGTTTGATACATTCGCGGAAGGGATCAAAAAAGAGTTTGGGCCGAAGGAACAGGCAGCTGAAGACTGAGGGCGGGCCCGGCAACCGGGCCGGAAACACTATTGGTGAGAGCAGGCAGGGGAGACCACCCGGGCCCATTGCCGAACCGTGCCACCCGACCTCGCGCAGGAAGAAGCGGCAATCTGAAGCCACCTCTTTGCGCGGATGGGAACGCGGCCGCCACCTAGCGGCGGTACATCGAGCTGAACCCTTCGCCCGCGTCGTCCTCGCACTCGATAGCGGTGCCGTCCCGGACGAGGGTGTTGAACATGACGGCGGCGTTCAGCAGGTTCTCGTCCGGGTTTGCGCCCTGCTTCACGCCGGAGAGAGCCTGCCGTTGCGGTGTCGGGATCGTCCGCCTGCCCACCCGGACACCCGCACAGTGCCGGCAGTAACCACAGTAGGAGTGAACTGACACCTCACGATCTGCGCATGCTACCGTCACCCGGTCCTTCGCATCGTCACGGTGAAACTCAAGTGTCTTCATGGTACGAAGAACGTAGATTTCCGGAGAATAAGATTCTGTCGATTACCCGGGGTTTTGGGGGAATGCACGCTATTGGCGTGCATAGAAATGCTTTATATGGAGGACGTCATACGTATAAGTTACTCGCATAAGCAGGCTGTTCGAGCTGACAGGCCTATTTGAGTGGAGGATACTATCTATGGCAGTTGAAAAGCCCCACATGAATTTAGCAGTAATCGGACACATCGACCACGGGAAGTCTACTACCGTCGGTCGGTTACTCTTTGAGACGGGAGCCGTAGCGCCCCACATCATCGAGGGGTACAGGAAGGAGGCCGAATCCAAGGGTAAGGGCTCGTTCGAGTTCGCCTGGGTTATGGACAGCCTCAAGGAAGAGCGTGAACGTGGTATCACCATCGATATCGCCCACAAGCGGTTCGACACTGACAAATTCTACTTCACCGTTGTGGACTGCCCCGGGCACCGTGACTTCGTCAAGAACATGATCACGGGCGCATCCCAGGCAGACGCCGCACTGCTGGTCGTCGCCGCACCTGATGGCGTGATGGAGCAGACCAAGGAGCACGTCTTCCTGGCCCGTACACTCGGTATCAACCAGTTGATCATCGGTATCAACAAGATGGATGCCGTCAAGTACGACGAGAAGCGCTACAACGAGGTCAAGGAACAGCTCTCCCAGCTGCTCAAGATGGTCGGCTACAAACCCGACGGCATCAATTTCATCCCGATGAGCGCGTTCATGGGCGATAACATCTCCAAGTCCAGTGAAAACACCCCCTGGTACAAGGGACCGACGATTCTCGCTGCACTCAACTTGCTCACCGAACCCGAGAAGCCCACAACCCTGCCCATGCGTCTCCCCATCCAGGACGTCTACTCCATCTCCGGTATCGGAACCGTGCCTGTGGGCCGTGTCGAGACCGGTGTGATGAAGAAGGGAATGAAGGTCAGCTTCATGCCCGCCAACAAAGAGGGTGAGATCAAGTCCATTGAGATGCACCATGAGGAGATCCCGCAGGCGCTCCCGGGCGACAACGTCGGGTTCAACGTCCGTGGTATCGGCAAGGGTGACATCCGCCGTGGCGACGTCTGCGGTCCGGCCGACGTGCCGCCGACCGTTGCAGACGAGTTCATCGCGCAGGTCGTCGTGCTCCACCACCCCAGCGCCCTGACCGTCGGCTACACCCCGGTCTTCCACTGCCACACCGCCCAGATCGCGGGCACCTTCATCGAGCTCCAGAAGAAACTCGACCCCCGCACCGGCCAGGTCAAGGAAGAGAACCCCACGTTCCTCAAGACCGGCGATGCCGCTATCGTCAAGATCAGGCCAACCCAGCCAATGGTCATCGAGAAGGTCAAAGAGATCCCGCAGCTCGGACGGTTCGCTGTCCGTGATATGGGATCCACCATTGCGGCGGGCGTGTGCATCGACATCACCCCCAAGCAGATGAGATAAGAAGGTACCTATAATTTTTTGGTGGTAAATATGCAGAAGGCCAGAATACGTCTTTCCGGAACTGATTTCGAAAAACTTGAGATGGTCTGTGATAGGATCAAAGAGATAGCAGAGCGCACCGGCGTCAATCTGGCAGGTCCGATACCGCTACCCACGAAGAAACTCGTGGTGCCCACCAGGAAGAGCCCTGACGGCGAAGGTACCGCAACCTGGGATCGCTGGCAGATGCGGGTGCACAAGAGACTCATCGACATCGACGCCGATGAACGTGCACTGCGTCAGCTGATGCGCATTCAGGTCCCAAAAGACATCGGCATCGAGATTGTGCTGGAGAGTTGAGGTGAGAGCGGCGTGAAGGCCGCCGTGTTCGCGGCACGGGCCCGTGAACAACTCTCATTCGAGGGGCTTTTTCTCCTCATACTTCTGGCCACAATTGCTCTACGTTTTTACTCCCTGGACTTAAAGCTCTTTCACCACGACGAGGCTATTCATGCGTGGTTCTCATATAGACTCCTGACCGAGGGGATCTATACCTACGACCCCATGTACCACGGGCCGTTCCTCTACTATATGACGGCCGGGATCTTCTCGCTTCTCGGGGACTCCGACCTCGTAGGCCGGCTCCTTCCGGCGCTGCTCGGCACCCTGCTCGTCCCGCTGCTCTACCCGATCTATAAGCTCGGCTACCTTGATAAGAAGCAGACCCTGGTAGCGGCGCTCTTCCTTGCCGTATCGCCGAATATGGTCTACTTCTCGCGGTTCCTCAGGAACGATATCTTCATCGCCTTCTTCACGATGGTGCTCCTCGTCGCCCTCCTCTACTACTTCGAGCGGCACAAGATGCGGTATGCGCTCATCGCCGGGGCGGCCATCGGTCTCGGGATGACCGCGAAGGAGAATATGCCGATCATCATCCTGATCTTCGGGGTGTACCTCCTCTATCTGATCTGGACGAGAAAGGTCCGGCTCCCAACCTACTGGGTCCGGGACCTGGTGCTCGGGGCTCTCGTCGCGGTCGGGATCATGGCGATCCTCTACTCTTCGCTCGGCGCTCATCCCGATGTGCTCATGGACGGGTGGATCCGGGCTATCGAACACTGGACTTCGATGCACCAGGCACAGCGCCTCGGGGGGCCGCCGTACTTCTACATCCTGCTCTTCATCCTCTACGAGGTGCCGATCCTGATCCTCGCCGTGGTCGGGGCCCTGCAGTTCGTCGACATCCCCGGCATCGTCTCCCGCTGGAAGGAGCGGAGGGCACGTCGCGAGGGAGCCCCGGAGGTTGTAGCCGTGAGCGTGGATCACGGGGAAGTTCCGGAGGAAGAGGAACCCCCCGAGGTTGAAGCCCCACCCGTAGAAAAGGCGCAGGGCTGGAAGGATCGGCTTCGCGAGGTCTTCTCCCGCGGCGAGGGATTCCGGCCGGTCGACCGGCAGAAGGAGTTCGCACGGTTCGCCATCTTCTGGATGCTTCTCTCGCTTGCGGTCTATGCCTACATCGGCGAGAAGGTGCCGTGGCTGATCCTCCACCAGCTCCTGCCCATGATCTTCGTTGCGGTCTATGCGATGACCACGAAGAAGGCGGTCATCGCCGTCGTGGCAAGTATCTTCCTGGTCGCCATGACGTTCCATGTGGCGTTCACCCCGGCGGACATCAACGAGCCCATCGTGCAGGTGCAGAACTCCGAAGACCTGCGGGAGGTCTTCGCGAAGATCGATGCCGCGGACAAGGTGGCGGTCGCGACCGACTCTTACTGGCCGCTGCCCTGGTATTACCGGGGCGATCGCGCCTCAAAACTCGCTTATTACAGCCAGAAGGTGAGCGAACCGACGATCTATGGGGGAGATTTCGATATCGTGATCACCCACGACGGCGATACCTACCCGACCCTGGAGGGCTACGTAAAGGAGACGAGTCGGCTGAACTACTGGTTCTCGTACGAGGAGAACAAAGAGAGGCTGCTCGAGTACTACTTCCTGCGGGACGGGAAGATGGGGAGCAGAAACCTCGAGGTCTTCTCGAGGGTTCCCGCAGGGACAACTGCTTGACACTCGCGAGGCCGCTAGCAGCCCGGGAGAATCCTGATTGGCCGAAACTTGCACCACTATTCTCCCCTCCCCTTCGCGTGAGACCACGTTACCAACCATACACTGTTGATTCACGCGAGACCCTATTACCATCCATACACGTCGGTTCACATGAGAACAGGGCACCACCCCTCGCGTAGATTCGGGCGCCCCAATCCTGCAAGTCTCCTGACGCATGAAGCAGACCTGCTGTTCAGCATGGACACCCTCTCCTGAGGCTCAAAGAATTCTGGCAGAAAGCCCCCCCCAGTCAGGGACTCCCTGGGGTAGTTGCCCACGAATACTCAAGTCAGGGGACAGGATACGGACAAAAAAATCAGGTGTGAAAAAAAGGGGTTTCCCGGAGGCTATCCGAGCTCGTCCCAGCCGGTCTTTCTCCGGTAGAAGACAACGCCCACGACAACGAGGACAAGAACGACCCCGATGCCGATGTAGAGAAGGAGGTTGCCGCCGAAGTTGAACCCCTCGCCGATCCTCTCCTTCAGGGTATTCGCATCGGTCAGGGCCTCGTTCGCCTTGCTCAGGCCGTCGGCCGCCTTCGAACGCGCCAGCGGATAGTTCCCGGCATTAAGGTTGTCCTGTGCCTGGGAGTAGAACTGGACGGCGCTCTCGCGCTTGGTCATGATGGCGACCACCTGCGGGTCGCTGTTCATGGAGCGGTTCTCAACAAAGTAGGTGATCATCCCGTCGAGAGACTCGATCGCCGCGCCGGTGTTGGCGACCGCTTTCTGGGCCCATGTCTTATCGAGGAGCGCAGTTGCCTCGTCTATATCGGTCTTGGCGGTGGCGATGTAGCTCGCTGCCTGTGCCGGACCTGCCGACGCGGCGCTGGTGAGCGCCTGGTTCGCGGCGTTGTACTCGGCCTGGACGGCGGTGATATCCACGCCCTCTGCAGCCTTCTCATCCATGTCGGCCTTCAGGTCCTTGAGGCGCTGCTGCTGGGCGGAGAGAGAGCCCTCGACCTGGGCCGAACTCACAACGTCGCGGGTCACGGAGTGAGTGTCCTTCACATCCTTATCCCGCAGGTGGTCGATCTTGGTCACCAGAACCTTCGAGCTCGCGCTCGAGGGTACGATGCCGCGCACCTGGGCATCCAGTTCAATATCCCCGTCACCGTAGGCGATCTCGAACTCCGTCAGGACCGGGTAGTACCCGGTCTTCTTGGTGGTGTAGATGGCAACCCCGTCGCGGTAGATGATGAAGTCCCAGGAGGGGTTCTGCAGTCCGGTGCTGAACTCGAACGTCTCGTCGTTCCCGGAGGAGGTGACCATGTCGTAGGTGAGCACGTAGCGCGCGGTCACCTGCTGGCCGGGTTCGAGAGCGCCGCTTGCGGGGTTGACGGTCTCAGTCTTGATGTCGAACGCCGATGCCACCTGCACGACACAGACCAGTGCCAGCAGGAGAATGATCCATCTGCTGATGTTTGCCTTCATAACGTCTCCTCACTCGAACAGGGGCTCTATGCCGTCATCGAACATGGTCGAACGCTTTTCCTTCGATTTGAGGACATCTTCCTTCGTGGATTTTGCAATCTCGAGGAGATCGGTGATCCGGGGAGCATTCCCGATCGTCGCAAGAACAACCACCGCAGCGATGTAGTCGCTCTGCACCGGGTAATCCCCGCCACGGACCTCGACGCCGGCGATGTTCTCTTCCACCCAGCTCTTCGACTTCTCCACGCCCTTGCGGTCCATCTCATCCGGCGGGCCCGCGAGGAGAACGAGGCCCCGCTCAGCCGTCGAGTAGTCGCACGGCAGGGTGAGGCGCCCGAGCATGGCACGCCTGACGAGAGCAATTATCTTCGCCGACTTGTCCTCCCCGGTCAGCACCTCCTCGGTCTTCTCCTTCTTCCGCATCAGGCCGGAGAGGAGCCCCTGATTCTGCTTCGTGCGGGGGCTGACCTTCTCGCTGATGGCATATCCAACGGTGCTGATGCCGCCGCCGCGCAAGGTGTTGATGACCTCGCTCGAGTCCACCACCATCTCACCGACGCCCGCCTTGCCGACCTCACCTGCACGGAAGAGCACGCCGAACCGGCGGACAATCTCGTCGTTCAGCCGGTTATAGGCGTCCTTGACGCTCTCTCCCTCGTTCTTCCAGGCGCTGTTATCAAAAATAAAGGTATTATCCGCCTCGTTCACGAGGGTGCTCAGGGAACGGGCTGCGTTATACGAATAGAGCCGGCCTTCCTCGGGGGCAGGCAGGATACCAATCGCGTAGACCGGTTCCCGGTAGATACGCTTCAAGTGCCGGGCCAGGACCGGCGAACCCCCGGAACCTGTTCCGCCGCCGAGACCGGCGATGATGACGAAGGCATCGACATCGTGCGTGCCCCGCGAGTCGATGGCGTTGATAATTGCGTCAATCTCATCGGCGGTCACCCGTGCCCCGGTTACGTTATCGGTCCCGACACCGTGGCCTTTGACCACCGTCTGGCCGATCAGGAGCCGGTCCTTCAACTCAATGTTTTTAAGCCCCATCAGGTCAGTACGCGCCGTATTTACCGCGATTCCCCTGAAACTCTGGGTCTGCATTCGTTTGTCCTGTTCGACGAACATATCGACAATTTTGCCCCCAGCCTGACCGAATCCTATGAAGAAGACCCTCATTCAGCTTCACACCCTCATATTGACTAATTAATTATATCCACGCTTATCTATAAAGACCATACATACATTATAACCCAAAAGTGTTCTTATAATTTTCATACGTAGTGGTGAGCGATGAAGATCTGCGTTGTGGGGGGAGGTCTATCTGGTCTGGTTTCGGCTCTCGAACTTGCCGGAGCACACCAGGTAGATCTCTTCGAGCGAAAGCCCATCCCGGGCGGCTGCCTCGGTTCGTACCGGATCGGCGATTACTGGATCGAGGAGTACTACCACCATTGTTTTGCCGGCGATACCAGCCTGCTCAACCTCTTCGATACGCTGCAGGTGACCGACCGGCTGGAGTGGCTCAAGGGCACCACCGGCTACTACGTCGACGGGACCATTCACCCGCTCACCACCCCGACCGAGATCCTGCGCTACCCCCACCTCACGCTCACCGAGAAGGCCCGCCTCGGCCTGCTGACGCTGCGCTCCCGGCGGCTTGACGCGGCAGCGCTCGACGGGATCACCGCGAAGGATTTCATCCTCGACAACCTCGGCCCCGGCATCTATGCCTCGTTCTTCGAACCGCTCTTAAAGAGCAAGTTCGGAGACCGCGCTGGCGAGGTCTCCGCAGCCTGGCTCATATCCCGGATCGCGATCCGGTCGGACCGGGGCGCCGGGGGCGAGCGCCTGGGTTACCTGAAAGGGGGATTCCGGCACTTCATCGCGCGGCTCGAGGAAGAGGTGGCAGGACGGGGCGCCTCGATCATGCCGGACTCTCCCGTCGAGGAGATCCGGCGGGAGGGTGACGGCTGGCTCGTCAACGGGAAGGCCTATGACTGTGTCATATCGACGCTCCCCCCCCAGGTGACAGCGGACCTCGCCGGTCTCGACATCGCCCCGGTGCCCTACCAGGGCGCCGCCTGCATGACCCTCGCACTCGACCGGGACGTGACCGACGGCATATACTGGCTGAACATGAAGGACGCGGCCCCCTACGGTGCGGTAGTCTCGCACACCAACTTCGCCCCGCTGGCGTGGTACGGCGAGCATATCGTCTACCTTGCATCATACTTCACCGACCGGCTCCCGGAGAGCTTCGAGAAGTCGATGCTCAACGACTTCTGCAGGCGGTTTGCCGTCAGCGAGAGCGAGGTGCACTGGCACCGGCTCGCCGTCGACCGGTATGCGGGACCGGTCTACACGACCGGACTCCGGAACCGCCTGCCCGCCTATGAAGAGCACGGGCTCTTCCTCGCCGGGATGTTCAGCCCCCCGAACTACCCGGAGCGGAGCATGAACGGTTCGGTCGTCGCCGGGCAGGAAGTGGCAAAGCGGGTTCTCGCGAGGTTTTTAGATGCGTGAGATCGAGGTGAGCGCCGTCCTGCCGGTCTACAACGACCTCTCAGCGCTCAAGACCGCCATACCGCGGTCGCTCGAGGAACTGGAGGCGATCGCGCCCGGAAGGTTCGAACTGATCGTCGCCGAGGACGGAAGCACCGACGGGAGCACCGAGTTCGTCAGGGAGTACGAGACGAGCGATCCCCGGGTCCGCCTGCTTCATGCCGACGAGCGGCTCGGGCGGGGCCGGGCACTCAACCGCGCGTTTGCCGGAGCGAAGGGGTCGATCGTCTGCTACTACGACGTCGACCTCGCCACCGACATGCAATATCTCGGTGAACTGATCGGCGCCATCCGGGACGGCTATGATCTCGCAACAGGCTCCCGCCTTCTCCCAAGGAGTGATATCACCCGGAGCGGCGGGCGGGAGATCGCGAGCCGCGGCTACAACATGCTCGTCCGGACGATCCTCGGGAGCTCGCTCCACGACCACCAGTGCGGGTTCAAGGCGTTTCAACGTAACCGCCTCATCGACCTGCTCCCGACGGTGACCGCAGACCACTGGTTCTGGGACACCGAGGTGCTGGTGCGGGCACAGAAGAACGGGTACCGGATACAGGAGTTTCCCGTGCAATGGCGGCAGGGAGAGGGGACGACTGTGCGCAGAAAAGACGTAATCGAGATGGGATCGGCGATTGTGCACCTCTGGTGGCGGCTTCATGTGGAAAAAGGTTAGCGCGGTCGTCATCCCCACCCTGATCGCGGTCGGGATTGTCGTTTACATGCTCTACCGCGTATGGGACGACCTCCTGCTGACGCTCGAGCACGCCGTGATACCCTTCCTCTTTGCCGCCTTCGGGATCTGCGTTGTGGCCTGGGTCCTCCGGGGGTACCGGTACCAGTTCATCCTGCGGGGGCTTGACGTCAAGAAGAGCCTCTGGTTCTCGACCGCCTGCATCTTCATCTCCCAGACGGCGAACCTCATCGTTCCCGCACGCCTCGGCGACTTTGTACGGATGCTCATCCTCAAGCACGAGGACGATGCCACCTACTCGCAGGGGTTCTCGTCCCTCGTCGTCGAGCGCGTCTTCGATATCCTGATGATCGCGGTGCTCGGCGCCGTCGCGCTCCCGTTCGTCCTCGCTGTCCTCGACGTCCCCGACTGGTTCATCACGGTCATCATCGTCCCCCTCGCCGCAGGCGGCATCTTCTTTGCCGTGCTCCTCTGGTCGGGCAGGATGAAGTCCGGGAACCGGATCGTCGTTGCCGTCCAGAGGATGCTCGATGAGGTGAAGCGAGCCTCCCTCAACCCCCGGGCCCTCGTTGTGCTCAGCGGATCCTCGCTCCTCATATGGATCGTCGACGTGCTGGTCTGCTACGCAGTCGTCCTGATGTTCCAGGAGCCGGTCCCGTTCGGGATCGTCATCCTCGCGATCGTCATCGGCAATCTCGTCAAGGCGGTCCCGCTCACCCCGGGAGGGGTGGGAACCTACGAGCTGGCACTCGCGCTGACCTTCGGGCTCGCGGGGACGCCGGCAGTCACGGCGACACTGATCGCGGTCGTCGATCACCTGATCAAGAACCTGGTCACGCTCATCGGGGGTGTCGGGTCAATCTACTACTTCGGCGACTGGTCGATGGACCTCTTAAAGAAGGCCTTTTCCAGGGAGATCGAGAAGGAGGAGACGTTTGGCGGGTGAATTCGTCGTCCCCGTGCTGCTCTGGCTTGCGGTCATCAAAGTGCTCCATCTCGGCACCTGGCCGGCGCTCGACCGCACCCTCGGCAACCTCTCGGCCGCCGCTGCATTCCCGGCATCGGTCCTCCTCTTCACGCTCGGGTCCTGGTACTGCGGCCTATTGGGCCTGCCCGTCTGGCTCGCCCTCCTGCCGTTCCTCGCCGCAGTCGCCTACGCAGGGTGGCGGCGGTTCTACACGAGGGAGCGCCTGCGATCAGCACTCCCCTGGGACCTCGCCTTCCTGGTTCCCTTCCTCTTCATGCTCGAGGTGCGCTGGATCAATCCGACCATCTCCTACGCCGAGAAGTTCATGGACCACGCCATCCTTGCGTCGATCATGCGGCTTCCAACCATCCCGCCGCTCGACCCCTGGTACGCAGGCGGGACGCTGGACGTCTACTACTACCTCGGCTACTGGATGAGCGGGGTGCTCGGGCTTGCATCCGGCGTGCCTTCGACGGTCACCTTCAACCTCGCCCTCCCGACCGTGCTCGGCCTCGCCGTCGTCTCGCTCTACGCCCTCGGGCATCTTCTCCTCGATCGCTACCGGTGGCTCCCGGTGCTTGCGCTCTTCATCCCGAACCCTTCGGCGATCTACCACATCCTGATCGGTGACGCATGGTTTGACGTCCTCTGGGGGAGCACCCGGACGATCACGAACACCATCAACGAGTATCCCATCTTTTCGATGCTCTGGGGCGACGTGCACCCGCACGTCATGAGCTTCTTCAACCAGGGGTTCCTGCTCTTTCTCCTGGTCTTTGCCTACATGCGGTGGGGGACTCTCTCCATGCGGGGACGGGCAATCCTCTGCGGGCTTGCCGCCCTCGCCCTCGGGTCCATGCCCGGGTTCAACTCCTGGGACGTGCTGGTCTATGCCCCGGTCACGCTGGTCTTCGGCCTCCTGATCTGGCAGCGCTTTGGGAGCCTTGCGTGGGACAAACAGAAGTCCTGGATGGTGCTTGCGGCGGTGCCGCCGCTCGCGATCATAGCGTATCTCCCGTTCTACCTGCAGCTCAACAGCCCCGGCGTCGGCGGGATCGCGATCGTCCCGGTGCCCTCCGAACCGCTGGAGTTCCTGCTGGTCCACGGGTTCTTCCTCGCGGTGCTGGTCGCCTATTGTATCCCGGATATCAGAAAACGCCCCTACCTCCTGCTCGCCGCGGTGCCGTTCGTGCTCGCCGGCTACCCGGCGGCGGCCATCGCCGCCGTCCCGCTGATCTACCTCATTGCCCGCCGCAAGTTCCCGGCCACCGATACGCTCGCCATCCTCGGGCTCCTGATCGTCCTCGCTACCGAGCTCGTCTACCTCAAGGACAACATGGGGGAGACCTACTTCCGGATGAACACGGTCTTCAAGTTCTATCTCCCCGCCTGGATCCTGATGGGGACGGCAAGCCTTGCCGTCATCGGGGAGTGGCTCCGGAGCGCTGAAATCGGCCGGCATATCCCCGCCCGGATGGAGAAGGTATTACCGGCCCTGGCTGTGGTGCTGCTCCTTGCCGCACCCTTCGCGATCAATGTCGACTTCGGCTACGGGAGCCACACCCTCGACGGGGCGGCATACCTCGAAGGCTCGCACCCGGGGGATGCGGCAGCGATCGCGTTCCTCCGGAGCCTTCCGGGCGACCACATCATCGTCGAGGCGGAGGGCGGAGATTACACCTACTACTCACGGGTGTCGTCGTTCACCGGGATCCCGGCAGTCATCGGGATGCCGTTCCACGAGTATATGTGGCGGGGAGACGAGGGACGTATAAGCGAACGGAGCGCTGACGTGCGGAGAATATACGAGCAGCCGTCGAGGACCATCGACCTTTCGCGGGCGTACAACGCCACGCTCCTGTACGTGGGTGCCGAAGAGCGCGATCGCTACAATGTTTCCATCCCGACAGAGGCGCTCGGACTCATCTACGACGCACAGGGGGTCCGGATCTATCGGATCCCTGCATAAACACTCAGCGGCCATGTTCATGCGGGCAGGCACGAAAATGGCGGAACTGCACCCCCCTTTGCGGGGTCGAATGACAAACCTTTATCACTCCTCTTAATGACATAATAGAGCGCATTCGATCAGCTACGCTACTGATGAATGATGACGGAGCAGCAGTGGGCTGCCCCCGAAAGAGGTGAGTTATGGCAAAGGCATATGTAAAATTCGAGATTCCGGAAGAGATCCAGAATAAGGCCCTTGAAGCTCTTGAAATCGCAAGAGATACCGGTAAGGTGAAGAAAGGGTCCAACGAGGCAACAAAAGCAGTCGAGCGGAACATCGCCCAGCTGGTTCTCATCGGTTCGGACGTTGAGCCTGAAGAAATTGTAATGCATCTGCCGCCGCTCTGCGAAGAGAAGCAGATACCTTTTGTCTACATCACGAAGCAGAACGATATCGGTTCCGCGAGCGGCCTCGAGGTCGGCTCAGCTGCTGCCGCTATCGTCAAGTCCGGCAAGGCAAAGGACCTCGTCGAAGAGATCGCGAAGCAGATAACTGCACTGAGAGAGTGAGGAATAGATTATGGCAAACGACGGAACGCCCGCAGAAGTTATCGAGATCATCGGCATGACCGGCATGCATGGCGAAGCCCAGCAGGTGAAGTGCCGGGTTCTCGATGGCCCGAACAAGGGGCGGATCATCACCCGCAACACCGTGGGCCCCATCAGGGAGGGAGACATCCTCTCGCTGCTCGAGACCGAGCGTGAGGCCAAGAAACTCTCGAGGCGGTAACCATGGTCGATAAATACGTCTGCAGTTTCTGTGGAGATCTCCTGGAGCCCGGCACCGGCAAGATGTTCGTCAAGAGGGACGGGACCATCTACTACTTCTGCAGCACCAAGTGCCAGAACAACTACAGGCTCGGCCGGGTGCCACGCCGCGTCGAGTGGACCGCGGCGGGACGCAAGGCCCGCGGCAAAGAGTGATCGGCATGGACCGCACCTTTGTGATGGTCAAGCCCGACGGCGTCCAGCGCGGACTCGTCGGGGAGATCGTCTCCCGGTTCGAGGCTAAAGGACTCAAACTCGCAGGGGCAAAACTCGAGCTCCTCCCCGAGGAACGGGTCGTCGAGCAGTACCGGGAACACCTGCAGAAGCCCTTCTTCCCGGGTCTCGCGGCCTACATCATGAGCGGACCCTGCTTCCTGACGGTCTGGGAAGGAAAAGGTGCAGTCGCGGTCGTCCGCAGCATGATCGGCGCCACAAACCCTGCAGAGGCTGCACCGGGTTCCATCCGCGGCGACTTCGCTCTCGACATCGGGCGGAACGTGATCCACGCATCCGACTCCCCCGAGAGCGCCGCCCGTGAGCTCGGTATTCACTTCGCGTCCGGCGAACTGGCCGATTACTCGAAGATCGACGAGCCCGTCCTCTACGAGTGAGTGCCGGGACCGCCATTTCAGGCGGAAACCGCTTATTTTTTCTTGAGTGTCCGGCTGCGTAGCGGTGCGTGGGCGTCTCGTCCCCGGGAAGGATACAGTTCAGACCTTTGCTTGCACAGCGGGACATCGCGAAACTGTACACGGATTTCCAGTGGATATCGCGACTGGGGGAAGGGGCTGACGGGGAGGGGGGCCTGCCCCCCTCCCCTGTCTCTACCGCATAATGGGATACACGTAACCCCCACCCCGCCCGGCCTCCGGCCTCCTCAGTCGCACCTTCGGTGCTCATGCTCCGGCCCTATGGCCCGTCGCACCCCACACCTCGGGGCGGGGGCAGTCATGGCGATACCCGGTGGAAAGCCGTGCTCCGGAGTGCAGCCATCCGCGAAGGCGCGAAATCTGTGGGGGTGCTATCCCTGCGCTTTCCTTTCGCGGCAACGCGAGCGACGGGCGATCCCTCACATACCAAAGCCCTCAAAATAAGGTGAAATAGTCCACTAGATAACCCCGCGCCAACGTAAACTGCCGGCGGAAAAAATCTTCACCGGAGCAGGTTTCCAGGGAAACGGATCGTCCGTCCTCCCCTCAAACCACAAGTGCTAATATCGAACCTGCCACATGCCTGATCACGAATGGTGGAC
>JAENZF010000173.1 GCA_016841385.1 Methanobacteriota archaeon
TCGAGGATGAGAGCAGCATCGAGGAACTGCCGGACGCATGCCCCTTTCTGAGATTTGATGCGAAGACGGGAAAGGCATTGTGTACTGTCCACCTGACACGCCCCGACATCTGCCGCGATTACTGCTGCTGGCGTCTTCTCATCCTCGATTCACAGGGCAAAAGGGCCGGACGTGTGATGTATCAGACAACCTTCGTCCCGGACAATGGCGAACTCAGCAGGCTCTGGGAACAGGTGCAACCGACGTTGAACGGGCTCTGCGGCACGGAATGGGATGACGCCGTCATCAGTAGTCTCACGGCATCCGGATACCGTGTTCGCCGGTAGTTGCCGGGAGACCACCGAAAAAGAGGGGTGATATACCTATTCTTCCCCGGAATGGGTGATATGGTCCAGCACCCCCTCCCGGTAGCGTTCAAAATGACCGGTGAAACGGGTGCGGGCTCCTGTTCTGCCCCCTAACCGCTCAATCCCATCTTTCCATCGAGCCAGTCGAACTTGGCGGCAAACGATTGCGCGAACGCCCCGAGCTGGCAGTGTGACCCGGCGCCGTAGTCGTCGGAGAACACCATAAGCTCCCGCTCACAGGTGAGGTGGTCGTAGAGTGCCTTTGCCTGCACCCCGCCCGCGTCGACGTGATCGGCCGAACCGGCACAGACAAGCGTGGGGCACCGTATCTTTTCGGCAATTCCGACAAGTGAAAAATCCATCCATTTCGCCCAGAACTGTGCCGGCGAGCCGGCATTGAAGACGAACATCCCGTTCTCGTTCAGCCAGCGGGTGCCGGTATCGTGTGCCATGGCGTCGCGGAGGGCATCGTTGAACTCAACCGGATCCGTCTGCAACCACTCCTGCAGCTCAATTTCCGTCAGGTTCGCGGCCGCTCCCCCGCCTTCCTGCAGGTTCCGCAGGAGAGTCAGTCCGACATCGTAGGTGCCAGCGTCCGCGACCAGCGCCGTGATCCGGGGTTCATATGCAGCACCGCGGGGGGCGAGGTAGCCTCCGAGTGAAATTCCCCATAGTGCAATCCGGTCTTCGTCGACGTCGGGCCGGCTCACCGCATAGTCCACGACAGGTCCGATCACATTCTCCCAATCGGGACGGAACGGGATATGCTGGATCCGTATCACTTCGCCCTGGCCCGGCCCCTCGAATGTCAGGACGTTGTATCCGCGTTTGATCCCTTCCATTGCATACGGATGGAGTTCCTCCTGGCAGCCGTCAAAGCCGGTCTGGACGATGAGCAGCGGCCGGGATTTGCCGGAGTTGTCGACCATATAGAAGTAACCCGGCAGCGTGGTATTCCCGTACGGGATGGCGACAATCTCGTAAGGAACGACGTCGAGCGAGAGTGCATCGCGGAATGAATCCCGGCTCTTTCCCCACGTCTCCACGATGCGGGGATCGGCGGGGTTGCCGTGCAGGAAGAACTCGGCTGTGCGGTAATACGTTGCGGCCCGGTAGTATGCTTCCATTGCGGTAACCCTGTGCCCGGCTGCGAGACTCTCGTCACCCGCTGCCCTGAAGTTGTCCGCGGTCTTTTTCCATTCGCCGTACCAACTTTCAAAGTCTCCTTCCCTGATCCTGGACGCAGTGGCAAGGCACTCGCCGATATCGGCCTCTCCCGAATACGAGGCGCCAAGTGTCCGCTGGAGCTCGAAAGCAAATTCCCGATCCGTAAACACGAGCGCCGGGCAGTCACAGCCAGGTGCGGCAACCGCAGTGGCGACAGGTGAAGCCGGCGATTGCTGACCGGTCGTGGTACAGCCTGCAGAAACGACAAAAAAAATTGTGATAGAAAGAGTGATCATGATTATTAAGGCTCTGTTGGGTTTCACGGTGGATCATAGGAGGATCACATAACTGGAGAGATAATGGTTACGAAGTTTGTGCGGACCTTCAATCGCGACCGGGACAGTCCCGACGGTAAAAAAGTGCGCCACTACTCAATTAGCTTATTAGAATAGCGTGATATCACATGTGAGGGGGTGGCATTTTTCACTACTAACTATAACCCCACATCTACTTCTTTTCGGATTGTCTTTTGAGATCCTCGGGACCGATCGTCGCCCCGAATCGGGCCGCTTTCATGAGGCTCGGTGAATCTGCCGTGGCACGACGGGCCAGGGGGTAAAGCAGGTTCGAGAAAAATTAACCGGCAATAGCCCGATACCAGTACAGGATACACATGGAACTGGAGACCGAGAGAAGAGACGGGATTCTGACGTTCATTATTCGCGGAAGGCTCGACGGATACGGCGCAGGACAGGTGTCGGATGCCGTGCAGGCGTCGCTGCAGGACGACGACCGGTCGGTCGTCTTCGACCTTGCAGGACTGAATTACCTGAGCAGCGCGGGCATCCGGGTTCTCATCGCCGTCAAGAAACAGTTAAAAGAGCGCAACGGCACCCTGGCCCTTGCCGGAATGCAGGAGTACCCGAAGAACGTCCTCGATATGGCCGGAGTGACACCGATATTCTCCATCTATTCCGGGGTCGAGGAGGCCGTCGTCGCCTGCAGAAGGCCGCAGGACAGCCTCTCGGTCATCGGCGAGCTGGCCCGGACTCCGGTCGTCAGAAACGGCGTTGCCTATACCGTCGAGCCGGTCTCTGCAAAGAGAGCGTCGCTCCGGGTCGCCGGCAGCCTTGATGACGTATTACACGCCCGCCTGACGGAGCGGGACGTCCGTGCGATACCGTTTTCGGCTCTCCAGTACTCGCTCGGGCTCGGCGCGCTCGGGGAAGGCGTGGCGGACGCGCTCCCGCTCCTTGGAGAGATGATCACGCTGCACGGCTCGATGGTATGGCTGCCGACGGATGGGAACGAGACTCCGGACTTCTTCACGCCGATGAAGGACACCGGGGAACTCTATGTCTACTCCGGGTACAACGTAGCGCTTGACGGACCGTTTCACGAGATCGTCACCGTCGACGCCGGTGACGGCGGCAGCATCACGCTCTCGGAATTGTACCGCTCGGTCTTCGACTTTGCCCGGGAGCACCGGCGCGACTTCTCCGGCATCGTCGCCCTTGCGATCTGGGCCGTCGTCGACGGGGTCTGCAGTTCCGGGGTGAAAAGGTCCCCTATTGCCGCATCCGCCCCGAAGAACGGCCTTGCGATCAACGCGGAAGAGAATGTGCAGGAATGGTTCGCAGAGGACGATGAGCCGAAGTACCGCGGCGACACGATGGTCGGCTTCGGGTTCGGGATCGATTGTTCTGTCTGCAATGACGAGCACGTTGCAGCCCTTGTCGACCCGGGTCATGCGGGAGCACAACGGGTGCAGCTCCACAATCACGGCGTCATCTTCCGGGGGGTGCCGTGGGATGCAACGCTCGATCTTGGCCGGCAGATCGAAAGGATCGTGAGCGACGGCAAGTTCGTCGATATGCGGCACCTCAAGGACAGCACCCGGATCAGGCGGGCAAAACTGGGCGTGGCATATATCTCGGGAATCGACGTCGAGCTCTGCTGAAACCATTTTGTGGTTCTGGAGATCGTAATTGAGGGGCATGTGGCTATCCAGAGTTCGAGCACCCGAAGAGTGCGAGGTGTGGCAAACAGAGTAATCAAAACGAGAAAATATCATGATGCGGTGGACCGTGGGACTATCGCCACATGGGGGAGGGGCTGACGGGGAGGG
>JAENZF010000003.1 GCA_016841385.1 Methanobacteriota archaeon
TCACGATACGGCAGGCCGGGACGAGCATCAGCCAGATCTGCAGGATGTTCGACGTCAGCAGGAGCACGATCAGCAAGATCCTCGCGGACTACCCCGAACTGAAGGGAGAGTGGAAGGGAGCCCGGCAGGGGGATATTACGGAGGAGCCGAGGGAGTAGGTGTTTTCCGGCCGTCTCGCCCCCTTCCAGGAACTATCTTTTTTTCGACTGGCTCCGCCCCGAAGCCGGCTTTTGGTGTTGCTCCGGCATACGCGAGTCGATCCCGGGTATGACAGCTCCTCGTCGTCATGCCCGGCACCACACCTCCGGTGAAGAGATGCACTGTTTCGCCGTGTCGGAACCCAATCTGTGACCCGGATCGGGTTGCTGCGAGAAGGGGGGACGGCTGTGTGCAGGTTTTTCTGCCCGGGGAGAGAAAACACTCGAAAAAAGGTTTCGGAGGTAGACCCCGGCCCTACAACTGCACCTGGGTGAGCGCGTCGTAGACGATCTTCCGATAGACGTCGGGCTGCGTCCCGTACTCCTCCTGGGCCTTCCGGGAATCCTCGGTGGTGCCGAACGCATCCAGCCGGTCCAGGGTCTCGCGGGCTGTATCCAGCACCCAGAGGTCGCGGGTATCGCGGTCCACGACCGAGATCGATTCTACACGGACCGAGACCAAGCAGTTCCCGTCCTGGGTCGTGTAGAGGTTCGGCTTGCCGACGACGGCGACGAACGCAGGCGGCTCGATCCGGGCAAGCTGCTGCATCGCCTCGGGCTGGTAGGACCCGGCCATGATGAAGAAGGTGCCCGTGGGGTCGACCACCCGTCCGCGGTAGAAGATGTTCTGGTCGCCCTGCCGCTGCTTCTCCGTGAGGGTCCCGACGATGAAGATCCGGTTGCTCCGGATGCCGCTCGGGAGGATGACGTAGGTCGGGCTCTTCTCG
Organism: Methanobacteriota archaeon; assembly: GCA_016841385.1. Taxonomy (GTDB): domain Archaea; phylum Halobacteriota; class Methanomicrobia; order Methanomicrobiales; family Methanoculleaceae; genus Methanoculleus. Next base: position 926 of record JAENZF010000003.1, read on the forward strand.
TCCTCGCCATCCTTGAACTGGTAGCGGGTCTCCCGGAGTTCGGATGCGAAGACCCTGCGTGCCGGCTCACGCTCGAATGCGCTCTGGGGTTTCATGCCGCCTCACCCCCGGCGCGGTTCAGCAGTGCAGCCAGTTCCTCGGGCTTGAACGTGATCGGGGTGCAGGAGTTAACGAGCAGCCTGCCGCCGAACTCGCTCCCCGCGCAGGTGTAGTAGCGCCCGAGCACCGCGTTTCTGATGCGGTAGAAGATCTCGTCCATGCCGAGCGGGTTCGTCTCCGCGATCGCGACGGCCTCATCAAGGGTGATCCCTGCGAGTTTCTCGACGATCTCACGCTGCATCAGGACGTTGTGGGCACGTATGCCGTCGTCCAGAACCGCTTTCAGGCGGAGATCGTAGCGGAAGTTGGGCTGGATCTCATGCACCGGGCAGTAGTTCTGCCGGGAGAGGGTCCGGTTGCAGCCTTCGACAGGGCAGCGCTTGATCAGGCCCGATCCGGGAGCGACATGGACGAGAGCACCCTGGATCTCGGACTCGTTTCGCCCGACCTCGATATCGCCCTCATCCGTGATGTACATCGCGGTGTTCAGGGCGAGGGAGAGCCTGCCGTTGTATTCGTCGACGGTGGCGTAGAAGATGTTGTAGACGGCATCGAGCTCCAGTTTATCCTTGCCGAGCGGCTCCTTTGGAGCCGCCGGGCCGGTCCCTCCGGAGGGACCGGCTCCGTCTTCCTTCCATATGACGAACTTGATAGTGCCGGTCTCGTCGCCGAGGAGCCCTGTCTGGAGCATCCGTTCGTGGGAGACTTCCCAGTCCTGGATGACCTTGGCTCGCACGCTCCCCACGCCGGGCTTCAGCTCGGCAACCGGTGTGACCGAGGGGAGGAGCGGAGCATCCTTCTCCATCCGGGAGATGGTGGTGCCTGAATGGATCTTCAGGTTCGGTGTGCCTTTGTACTCGTCGACGACCGCGGACTCGATGCGATACCAGTGGCCGTACTCCATCGCAGGGGCGTTCGCCCGGGTCCAGGTCACGAAGCGTATGGCGCCGCTCGAGTCGGCGACGATCCCGCTCTGCGCGATCGAGGGTGAAAGCGCCGGGGTCAGGGCGACGATCTTTCCCTCGATCGTCACCCAGTCACCGGGAACGATCTCGCTTATCGGGCGGAGCTCCGTGGAGGCGTTTCCCACGTTTCCAACACCGGTGAGGTTATACTCGCGGGCGAGATCGGCCGTCACCGTCCGCTCGGCCTCGTCGATGTTGACGCCGAACTCCTCGGCGAGACGGCGGAGGCGTGATTCGATCTTCTGCCGATCGGGCTGTGCGCCTTTTGCTTCAAGTTTCCGGGAGATTCTCTCTGTTACCTCGGATAGGTTCATACTTACATCTCCAGTCTGTACTTCACCTCATCAGGGTATTAAGACTCGGCCCGCGGCGTGAAAATGAACCAGGGTCCCTCGCCGTGGAAGCCCGCCGATGCGGCCGATCGGGGGAGAGCGCGGCAACAGCGGGCCATATCTGGTTTCATGCCACGCGTCTGCCCACGGGGGCGGAAGGCGTCTCTTCACCGGAGGACGGGGTCTATGGGCCCGACAGGGTTGCCCACACCCACAGGGGCGGCCGGATGCGTCGTTTTGCAGCCTACGGTCGAATCGGGGCATCTCTGCACCCGATCCTTGAATGTATATATAGGGGCAGGGACAACATCAGCTGTATGGTATTGAATGCGGACAGTACAATCGCGGACCTCCTTCGGGAGAAGCCCGAGTCGGCACAGGTACTCTTCCGGTTCGGAATGGGTTGCCTTGGCTGCGCCATCGCAAATAACGAGACGATCCGGGAAGCCGCCCAGGCGCACGGCATCCCTCTCGAAGAGATGCTCTCCGCTCTCGGCGTCGCCGAGGCGTGAAGCAGTAACGATCTTATAACCGTTCCCGGAGGCACTTGAGCTCAGCGAGGGTGGCCTCGGGGTTTCTTTTCATGTAGTTCGCGACCTCCGGGACGTGCAGGAGCGTACAGTCGGCGCACCCCCAGATCTTGCCGCCGCCTGAACTCTCGACCCATTCCCCGAGTTCCTCGTCGGTGCAGGGGTAGCAGGGGCAGTAGCAATAGTCGCACCGCTGGCCTGGAAAATGGCAGGGGTAGTAGGGGCAGCCCTCTTCCTGCCACTCCACCCAGTGTTCCCCGCCGTAGCGGCTGTAGATGAAGAACGACGGGTCGCTCCGCCGGACCTCGCCTTCGTGCCGCGCGAGAGCCTCCGGGACACCGTGCAGGACGGCCGCATGGACCCGCCGGCCGACTTCGGTCAGCGTCCCGGCGTAGGTATGCACCACCGCGGCGTCGCGCTCGCAGGCGACGGCGACCGCGTCCGTGGTGGTCCCGGGAAAATCGTAGCCAAGGTCGTGGAGCGCCTGGGCCTTCGCCCCGGTCACGGTGACGATCGTCTCGAGGAGCGCCGCGTTACACATCCCCTCCCGGCTGTAGACGATGATGTTGATGGTGTGCGGAGCCTCAGGCCTGACGGCCCCCGTCGGGTTGGTCACTCCCGCCGTGATGAAGACCGTGATGAAGTCATACTGGAGCACGCAGAGGTGGTGCATACGAACGGCGGTCAGGAGGCCGAAATAATCCCGGAAAAGACCGTGCCGGGCGGCGAGAAGGTCGAGGTGGCGTGGCGGGTCGTCCTGAAAATCGTGCGGCACCGTGTGGTTCAAGACCGTCGTGACGTCGGCGATACCACCGTTGATGCCGGTGCTCGCTGCCCTGAACCGGCCGCGAAGGAAAAGAGTATCGTCCCTGACAAAATATCTCATGCGACGGAGTAATGGACCCGGTCTTTTAATTCCTGCTGTTTGCCCGCGTTCCAGCCCGCAACATCCTGGAGGTATCCGGTGACCCTGCTGATCTGCACGACGTCATGGCTCCCGCACTCCGGACAGACGGCATGGCCGCAGAGCGGACAGTAATCGATACTCTCGACGATAGAGTGGTGGCAGTCGCAGTGGTCAAGCGGGCACATGACCTCAAGCGACATCTCGCCGCAGTGAGGGCAGGGGGTCTCGTCCACGACGAAGTGGCAGGTGTGGCACTTGTACCGCCGCTCGCCTACAGGGATTTCGTCGAGGCTCCGGTATTTTTCTGCCAGTTTCTGCTGTTCGTGGCTCCAGTTCATGATACCAGTATCTGCAGGAGAATATATAACCCTTCAGATGCGGGATGAGCCGCATCCGCCTCAGACCACTCATAGGGTTCGTCATCTCCCGGAGGATCGGAACGGAGAACTCATCACCGGCGGACGCGGGAGAGGCGTTCGGCTTCGGCCGCCGGGTCCTCTGCCTCGTAGATGCTCCTGCCCACGATGACCCCGTCGACCAGCCGGGCCACCGTATCGATGTCGCCGCCCTGGGCCCCCACGCCCGGCGAGTAGATCGCCTTTTCGCCGACGATCTCGCGGAGCCGGGCGATCCGTTCCGGGCGGGTGGCGGGGGCGATGATGCCGTCGGCCCGGCAGGCGACGGCGAGCGTCGCGAGGCTTTCCGCCACGCCACCGTGGAAGAACTCGGTCGCCCCGGGATGGCTCATCTCGGCGACGATATACGCGGCCCCGCTGTGGTTGTGCGCCACCTCGACGCAGGTCCTCGCGGCATCGGCTCCCACGAATCCATGGGCGATCACGGCGTCGAACCCGGCCGAGAAGACCGCCTCACAGATGAGGCGGTTGGTGTTGGGGATATCCGCGACCTTGAAGTCGGCGATGAGCGGCAGGCCGAGGCCGGCGAGGTCCTCGACGATAGAAAGGCCGGCGGAGAGGACAAGGGGGTAGCCGATCTTGACCGCGTCGATGAAAGGCGCACAGGACTCCGCAATTCTCGCCGCCCCTTTCCGGTCGAGCACGTCCAGGGCAAGGATGAGTTCGGTCATGCTTCCAGCCTCTCGAGGGTTGCGGCCACGAGGAGCGGCAGGTTGATGGTCGCGTCGCCGTAGACCGTCGAGGCGGTCGCCTCCCCGGTGAGCTTGCCCCACGACCGGGCTTCATCGAGCGTCGCGCCCGAGAGGCCGCCGAGGTCCGGCCGGTCGCCGGTGAGCTGCACCGCGTAATCAAACCCGCTCTCGGTCATCAGTTTGCTCTGCAGGATGTAGTTCTTCGGGACACCGCCGCCGACGAGGACGGTCCCGGCCCGTTCGGCCTCAAAGCACCGGTTGAGGAGCCCGGGCATATCGTCGAACGCGCTGACCACGACCTTGTGTGTCTGGGCAAAAAGCCAGTACTGCAGCCCGATCATCGAGTCCTGGATGGCAGGACAGTAGACCGGCACCCCGGCCTTTGCCGCCGCTGCAAGGATCCCGGAATCAAGCCGGTTGCCGATCCGGTTGAGGAGGTCGGAGATCGAGACAGTCGAGCCTTCCGAGAGGGACGAGTAGACGTCCTGCATGAACTCTTCGAACATGATGAACGCCTCGTTCGGGAGGAAGATGTCGTAGATCCGGTTGACCCCCTCCTCGCAGAGTTCGGCATCGGAGACCCGGGAGGTCCCGTGGTAGTGGTGGCAGCCGATCGCCTCGATGACGTCGTGGGTGAGGTTCGCCCCCGTCGAGACGAGCACGTCGATATGTCCCCGCCCGATGAGGTCGGCGACGATGCCCCCCATGCCGCCGGGCACCATGGCGCCCGAGAGGCCGAAGAACTTCAGCGCCCTCTCGTCGCGGAGCATCCGCTCGTAGATGTTGACCGCCTGCCAGAGGGATCCCCCGTTGTAGGCTCCGGCTTTCCCGAGTTCATCGACGAGTTCGCCGACCGTCATGCCGGGGCGCACCCGTGCCTGTTGTACCGCATCCCCATATTTGAAGGTCATGATAGTGTTACACCAGCTCTCTGGAGAGAGTTGGTATTCATGCACTATAATGGATCGTCTTTTCGTGAGACCGTCACGGGGTGCGCCCGTAGGATAACTCGTCTGCACCTGCTGTGCCTGAACCCCCGACGTCCCGTTGGGTATGGATGCGTCAGGACCCTCTTTTGGGAGACGCAGGGCCTCTCCTCCGGGGTGCATCCTCGCCTATACCGTATCCGACATGAGTGTAACGGGATCGCAATTCGAAAACCGGGCTGAGAGAGGTATCAGGCAAAAATTACTGCAATTTTGCGGGAACCCGGGGTCGGGTCCCCGCTGCCAGACAGGGGATGACTGGTTATTCGACACGGGATGATCCCACTCGTCCCGCCGTGTCGGGGGTCCGGATATACCGGATCATCTCTGGAAGAGCGGACTTTCGGGCCGGAAACGGAAGAGTACCCGGAGGGCTACCTTCGTCTTCGTTCCGTGCATACTCGGCTGCGAACCCGTACAGCCTGCCGCTGAACCCTGTTTGCCCGGGGTGGCACCGTCGTGGGCGGGAGGTCACGGTTGCTTGTGGAGGCTACAGTCACACCCCCGGTCCGATTGAAGCATAGCCTGCTGCCACGCGGGGACGCCACGCATCAGCGGGCGTGCAAGGTGCCGGCGGGCGGTGGGGGGGACCTCGTACCACCCGGGCCGGAGCAGCCGCTCCAGTCTCTCTACCTCGGGCTCGCGGCTGCGGGCCCCACAGACCCTGCACTTGTAGCCCTTCCCCGTCCCGGCGCTCGTCATCCGCTTTCCACAGGCCGGGCAGACCGGCGGGCGGACGCGGACCGCATCGGCAAGAAGGCAGATCCCGAGTTTCTCGAGGTTGAGGCTCCCACCCTTGTAACTCCCGGCCGCGACCACCACGTCGCCCGGGACGAGTTCCCTCACGACGTCCCGGAACCCCTTGGTCGGCTCGTAGGCCATACAGCGGACCTCAACGCCTCCGTCTGCGAGGAGAAGCGAGACATGGCCGCCCGGCCCGGTGGTCGGGGATCCCACGACCGTGCCCCGCAACAGGTACGACCGCCCTTCCCGGAGTTCTCCGATCGTCCCCGGGACCAGGTGGGTGTCCGTCCCCTGGTTGGTGGTGTAGACCTGTTCGCAGGCCGGCTCCTCCGAGTGGACATAGGACCTGGCCTCCCTGACCCAGGCCGGGCTCTCCCCCCGGATGCCGAAGAGGACCGGGTCGGGTGTATGAGGCACGCAGACCACCAGATCGTTCTCCCGGTCCACCGTGTCCCAGGTATGGGGGCCGGTCGTCTCCTCGGCGCGAAAGAGGCTCGAGCGGTCCACCTGCCGCGGAGTGCCCCACATCCCCTGCTTCCGGTAGGCAAGCAGTTCGTAGGTCCGGTCGGGCAGAACGCTCGCAACCGCCGCCGTTGCGCCGATAAGACCGCGCCGGTTCTTGTAGCCCCGGTATCGGGCCCCGACCGACTCGAGCACCTCGACGGCCTCTTCCACGGTGCAAAAGTCTCGGAGCGCTGCGTAATAGAAGTCCGGCGGTGGCCGGACGCGGGAGACCGCCACGCCCGGGTTGGTGCCGGCGGCGTCGAACTCCGCGAGTTCTTCCACGCACGCGCAGGTGAGTGCGAACGTTGCCTCCATATCGCCCTCGGCCTCGATGCAGACCGCCGCGTTCCCCCGGGTCTTGTGGATGACGTTCGGGTTCAGCCTGACCAGTCGGGCTTCGACGACACGGACCCCTGCTTGCGCGAGCCGCCGCACCAGAACCGCCCCGATATAGGTGGTGCACATCCCGGCAGGGGAATCCGTGTCATCGATCCCGATCCACATAACCCTCTAGTTTATATCGTTCTCCGGCTATATCGATTCTTACGGGTTATGTCGCAGGATCGCCTTCCTCAGATGGTCATCAGCATCATGCTTCTCGCGGACTTCGACGTCTCGGAGCGGTGCAACATCCGTCCGCGGAGTTTCGACCTTATCGCGAAGAAAGGCGACAACCTCGTCATCATCAAAGTCGCCTCTCACATCGACAGCGTGAGTGCCGACATCGCCTGGGATCTCAACCTGATCGCCCGGTACCTTCGGGCCACTCCTCTCATCGTCGGAGAGCGGGCGCGTGATGCGGATCTCGAACGTGGAGTTGTCTACATCCGCTACGGGCTCTTTGCCCTCAGCCCCGAGACGCTCTACGACTACTTCGTGGAAGGGCTCTCCCCGATGGTCTACGCATCCCCCGGCGGCCTCTACGTGAAGATCAAAGGCGACCTCTTGCGTGAGGTGCGGGAGCGCTCCCGGATGTCGCTTGGGGACCTGGCGTCGCACCTCGGGGTCTCCCGCCGGACCATCAGCAAGTACGAGAGCGGGATGGGCACCACGCTCGATGTCGCCATCAGGCTTGAGGAACTCTTCAACGCCCCGCTCGTCGAGACGATCGAGCTCATCGGCTACCGCTCCCCTGAGCCTGAGAAGCCTCCGGAAGCCACGGCCGGCGATGTCCTTGTCGATCTCGAACGCATGGGGATGGAGATCCACGCGATGCGGCAGGCCCCGTTCCAGGCACTGGCGCTCTTTGACCGGCATACGATCCTGACGGCCTACGGGACCTCCCAGAAGATCATAAAGCGCGCTTCCCTCATCGGGAACATCTCCCAGATCACGAAGACGTTTGCGGTTTGCGTCGTCACAGATTACAAAAAACAGAAAAAAATCGGGAAAACCCTCCTTATCGGCGAAGAGCATCTCCACACCCTCGAAGACGGCTCGGAACTCATAGATATGATGAACGAGTGAATAGATTTATATAGAACTACAAACCTACCTTTCTATCGCTTAACAACGGTGATACCTATGTCAAGTCTTGGAGGACAACCAATCTTTATTCTGAAAGAGGGTAGCCAGCGTACCCGTGGTCGTGACGCACAGTCAGGCAACATCGCTGCCGCAAAGGCCGTCGCAAGCGCTGTACGGACAACGCTCGGCCCCAAGGGCATGGACAAGATGCTCGTCGACACCATCGGCGACGTCGTCATCACGAACGACGGTGTGACCATCTTGAAAGAGATGGATATCGAGCACCCCGCCGCGAAGATGATGGTCGAGATAGCGAAGACCCAGGACGATGAGGTCGGCGACGGCACCACGACCGCAGTGGTGATCGCGGGCGAGCTCCTGAAGCGTGCCGAGGATCTCCTCGACCAGGATGTGCACCCCACGGTCATCGCCCATGGCTACCGCATGGCTGCCGATAAGGCGCAGGATATCCTCGACGAGATCGCCGTCGCTATCAAGCCCGACGACATGGTGATGCTCCGGAAGCTTGCCGACACCGCCATGACCGGCAAGGGCGCCGAGGTCGCAAAGGAGAAACTCACCGAACTCGTCGTCAGGGCGATCACGATGGTCGCCGACGCCGACGGTACCGTCGACACCGAGTTCGTGAAGGTCGAGAAGAAGGTCGGCGGGTCCATCGAGGACTCCGAGATCGTCGAAGGCATGATCATCGACAAGGAGCGTGTGCACCCCGCCATGCCCCGTGTCGTCAAGAACGCGAAGATCCTGCTCCTGAATGCCGCCGTCGAGTTCAAGAAGACCGAGGTCGACGCCGAGATCAGCATCACGAGCCCCGACCAGCTCCAGATGTTCCTCGATGAAGAGGAGCGGATGATCAAGGGCATCGTCGACAAGATCATCGCAAGCGGTGCAAACGTCCTCTTCTGCCAGAAGGGTATCGACGACATCGCCCAGCACTACCTCGCCAAAGCCGGCATCTTTGCCGTGCGGCGTGTCAAGAAGAGCGACATGGAGAAACTCGCCCGTGCCACGAGCGGATCCGTCGTCAGCTCCATCGACGCCATCGCCCCCGAGGAACTCGGAAAGGCGGGCAGCGTCGAGGAGAAGAAGGTCTCCGGCGAAGAGATGATCTTCGTCACCGAGTGCGAGAACCCCAAAGCCGTCTCGATCATCATCCGTGGCGGCACCGAGCACGTAGTCGCCGAACTCGACCGTGCCATCGAGGATGCTCTCAGGGTCGTCAGCGTTGCCGTCGAGGACAAGAAATTCGTCGCCGGTGGCGGTGCGCCCGAGATCGAGCTCTCGCTCCGGCTCCGCGAATACGCCGCAAGTGTCGGTGGACGTGCCCAGCTCGCCATCGAGGCATTCGCAAACGCGCTTGAGATCATCCCGAGGACGCTTGCCGAGAACGCGGGCCTCGACCCGATCGACATGCTCGTCGCTCTCCGCGCAGCCCACGAGAAGGGTGGTAAGAACGGAAAGTACATGGGACTTGACGTCTTCAACGGCGTATCCGGCGATATGCTCAAGGCCGGCGTCATCGAGCCTCTGCGGGTGAAGACCCAGGCAGTCTCCAGCGCCGCCGAGGCCGCTGTCATGATCCTCCGGATCGATGACGTCATCGCCTCATCCAAGTCCGCCGCACCTCCGGGTGGCATGGACGAGATGGGCGGCATGGGTGGCATGGGCGGCATGGGCATGCCCCCGATGTAAGATCACCGTACCATCCGTACGATACGATCCGGGGTCGCCATCCGGCCCCGACATTCTCTTTTTCCGTCCCGTGCCCACCGCCGCGCAACTCTTCTCTCCAATGCAGTTTTATAGGGAGGTCGTGCTGCTCTCCCCGGAGCCCCCGGCCGAAATGCGTTGTTCAAATTTGCCCTTTCGGGTCAAAATCGTTCATACTATATAGCTACAGGTATATCCCCCATTGAGGAACTGTTCCGGCCCTGAGGAGGTAACGCATGAAGAGCGGAGTGTGTACCTAAATGACGGTAAAGGGATCGGCACGGCCGTCGCTCCCGCTCACAGTCTATCTCCTGCTTGCCATCCTGCTCGCGATGGCCCCCGTCGTCTGCCTGATCTCGCTCGTCGACTACATGGGGGTCGCACAGACGCTGGAGGCGAACGCCGAAGAATCCCGGAACCAGACTGAGGTCGGCATCGTTCTCTCGATGAACCTGATGGACACGGGGTTGAAACTCTTCGACAACACCTTAAACCACGAGATGCAGGAGGGGTTCGGCCCATTTATCGCGGAGTACGAGCGAGCGGGAAGGGATCCGGCGGAGATGGACCTCCTCCGGGTCAAGGAGGAACTCGGGGGGAGGATGGAACTCTACATCATCAACGAGAGCGGTGTCATCGAGTACGCCACCTGCCCTTCGGATCTCGGCCTCGATTTCCGGGAAATTCCCTACTTCTACGACAGGATCACGGAGATCCGGCTTAATGATGCCTTCTCGGCCGACAGGGTCGTCTCCGGGATCTCCAGCGGGGAACTCCAGAAGTATGCCTACATGCCCTCCCCGGACCACCGCTACCTCTTCGAGCTCGGCCTTGCGGAGTCTGAGTTTCAGCAGTATCGCACGGCGCTGAAGTACCGGGACATGGTCCGGGAGCTGGTGGACCTGAACCCGGACGTTCTGGAGATCCGGATCTTCGACTGCCTGGGCACGCGGATCGTCGGTGAGGCGCATCCCGACGATGACCGTCGGCTGGCCATAGTCCGGCAGGCATACCGGGAGAGGACCACGCTTGATGTGGAGAACGCCACTGCAGGCGGACTGACCCGGTACCTCTTCATCGATATGACGGACAGCAATTACGCATCGGATATGAGCCTGGTCGTCGAACTGACCTACAACATGAAGGCCGCGGAGGCGAAACTTGCCGGGATGCTTGGGTGGCATGCAAGCGTCCTGCTCATCGCGATCTTCTGCATCGGCTGTCTCTCGGCCCTCGCCACGCACCACCTGACGCGGCCGATACGCACCCTCGTCGAGGACGTCGATGCCGTCGCCCGCGGCGACCTGGACCGCCCCATACGGGTGAGCGGGGACGAGGAGTTCGTGCACCTCGCCGAGAGCGTATGGCGAGTGGTCGCATCCTTAAAGGAGACTATGCGGAGGCTCCAGGAGTCGGAGGAGGAGATCATCCGGCACAGTCGTGTCCTCGAAGAACAGGTCCGGGAACGGGCGGCCGACCTTGAGGAGTCCAACCAGATGGCAACACTCTATCTGGACATCATGGGGCACGACATCAACAACGCCAATAACGTCGCAAGCCTCTACGCGGACCTTCTCTTCGCCGACCTTGAGGGGGAGCCCGAGGCTGAGTTGCTCAGGAAGGCGAAGATGGGGCTCACAAAGAGCGTCGAGATCGTGCACAACGTCAACACCATCCAGCATATCCAGGGGGGCGTGCCGTCGCTCAGGCCGATCGACCTTGACCCGCTCGTAAGGCACGAGATAGAGCGTTCTTCTCTCTCCGGGATAACCTATGCCGGCACCACGGCAACCGTCCTCGCCGACGACCTCCTCTCCGAGGTCTTTGCGAACCTGTTCGGGAACGCGGAGAAGTTCGGCGGACCGGCGGTCGGGATCGCCGTCCGGATCGAAGAGCACGGGGAGGAGATAGAGGTCTCGGTCGAGGATACCGGGCCGGGCATCCCGGATGCTATAAAGCCACGGCTCTTCGACCGGCTGGTTCGGGGGACCCACAGGATGGCCGGGACCGGGCTCGGGCTCTACATCTGCCGGATGCTCATCGAGCGCTACGGCGGGAGGATCCGGGCGGAAGACCGGGTAGAGGGGCGGCCGGAGTGCGGCACAGCCATCCGCTTCTCGCTCCGGAAGGCCGGAGAGGGAGATAGCCCATGACAGTGATGGGCGACAGCGGCAAAAGGCCTCGCCGCTTTAGTACACATCTGGTACTCGTCATGATCCTGATCATGCTTCCGGTGATCGGGCTGATCTCGGCCATGGACTACCGGCAGGTCGAGGGGGCTCTGATCACTGAGGAAAACCTGCTCCGGGAGCAGACGAAGAAGAACGTCGTTGAGTCGATACGTCTTGTGGATGCGGGCCTGAAACTCTTCGACAGCACGCTGGACGGCCGGATGCAGGAGGGATTCGACCCGGTCTTCGCCGAGTACGAGCGGGTGGGAAGGGACCCGGGGGAGATGGACCTCTCCCGCGTCAAAGAGGATCTCGGGGGGGAGATGGACGTCTACATCATCAACGCGTCAGGCGTCATCGAGTACACCACCTACCCCCCGGACCTTGGCCTCGATTTCAGGGGGATCCCCTACTTTTACGAACGGATAACGGAGATCCGGCTCGGCGATACCTTCGTGGCGGACCGGATCATGGCGGAACCGGCGAGCGGACGGCTGCGGAAGTACGCCTACATGCCCTCCCCCGACCACCGCTGCCTCTTCGAGCTCGGGCTCGTCTGCAGTGCAGCCGGGATTGACCGGTTTGATCCGCAATACCAGACCCTCAGAGAAGACCTGATGCGGTTGAACCCGGCGCTCGAAGGGATCCGGATCTTTGACTGTTACGGGAGGCTCATCAACGCGACCGAGTCGGAGAGCTCGACCGATCCCGCTGCCATCAATTCCGTTGCCCGGGCGGTCTTTGAAGAGAAGCGGGACCGGACGATAACGGACCCGGCCGCAGGACGATTCACCCGGTACATCCTTGTCGACCTCTCCGCTCCTGACTACCCATCGGACACGAGCCGGGTTGTCGAGCTGACCTACAGTACTGCTCCTCTTGATGCCCGGCTCGCGGAGATGCGGCTCAGTCACGCTCTCCTTGCGGTCTTCGCGGGCCTGATCGCCTGTTGCATCGCGTTCCCGGTCTCACGGCAGGTCACTCGCCCTATACGGGAGATCGTCGACGATGTCAACCAGATCGCCCGAGGGGATCTCGACCACCAGATCCGGGTGTCTACAGGAACGGAGTTTACCCTTCTCTCGGAGAGCATCGGTACCATGATCGATTCCCTCAAAGGGAATATCCGGCGCCTCCGCGAGTCGGAAGAGACAACACGGCAGTACAGCACCCGGCTTGAAGATCAGGTCCGGGAGCGGACGGCCGATATCGAGGAATCCAGTCGGACAGCAGCACTCTTTCTGGACATTATGGTTCATGACATCAACAACGCAAACACTATCGCTATCGGATATATCCGGTTCCTCGCCGATGCACTCGAAGGAGAACGGCAGGAGATGGCCCAAAAGATGCTCTCCCAGCTCGAGCAGAGTTCCGAGATCATCGGCTGCGTCGCCACCCTCCGGGAGGCCCGGGAGTGTGGAGCAGCATTGGCGCAGGTGGACCTCGATCGGGTGATCCGGGCACAGGTAGCGAATCACCCTGTAATCCGGATCCGGTATGAGGGTCGCCCGGTCGCAGTCCTTGCCGATGACCTCCTCTCTGAGGTCTTTGCGAACCTCATCGGCAACGCTACCAAGTTTGGGGGGCAGGACGTCGAGATCGCCATTCGGGTCGAAGAGGACGAGGGGGAGGCACTCATCTCGGTCGAGGATACCGGGCCGGGCATCGCCGACGCGGTGAAGAGCGAGCTCTTCCGCCGCTTCCGGAGGGGGGAGGGACCGCTCGCCGGGGCGGGGCTCGGGCTCTACATCTGCCGGATGCTCATCGAGCGCTACGGCGGGAGGATCCGGGCGGAAGACCGGGTAGAGGGGCGGCCGGAGTGCGGCACAGCCATCCGCTTCTCGCTCCGGAAGGCCGGAGAGGGAGATAGCCCATGACAGTGATGGGCGACAGCGGCAAAAGGCCTCGCCGCTTTAGTACACATCTGGTACTCGTCATGATCCTGATCATGCTTCCGGTGATCGGGCTGATCTCGGCCATGGACTACCGGCAGGTCGAGGGGGCTCTGATCACTGAGGAAAACCTGCTCCGGGAGCAGACGAAGAAGAACGTCGTTGAGTCGATACGTCTTGTGGATGCGGGCCTGAAACTCTTCGACAGCACGCTGGACGGCCGGATGCAGGAGGGATTCGACCCGGTCTTCGCCGAGTACGAGCGGGTGGGAAGGGACCCGGGGGAGATGGACCTCTCCCGCGTCAAAGAGGATCTCGGGGGGGAGATGGACGTCTACATCATCAACGCGTCAGGCGTCATCGAGTACACCACCTACCCCCCGGACCTTGGCCTCGATTTCAGGGGGATCCCCTACTTTTACGAACGGATAACGGAGATCCGGCTCGGCGATACCTTCGTGGCGGACCGGATCATGGCGGAACCGGCGAGCGGACGGCTGCGGAAGTACGCCTACATGCCCTCCCCCGACCACCGCTGCCTCTTCGAGCTCGGGCTCGTCTGCAGTGCAGCCGGGATTGACCGGTTTGATCCGCAATACCAGACCCTCAGAGAAGACCTGATGCGGTTGAACCCGGCGCTCGAAGGGATCCGGATCTTTGACTGTTACGGGAGGCTCATCAACGCGACCGAGTCGGAGAGCTCGACCGATCCCGCTGCCATCAATTCCGTTGCCCGGGCGGTCTTTGAAGAGAAGCGGGACCGGACGATAACGGACCCGGCCGCAGGACGATTCACCCGGTACATCCTTGTCGACCTCTCCGCTCCTGACTACCCATCGGACACGAGCCGGGTTGTCGAGCTGACCTACAGTACTGCTCCTCTTGATGCCCGGCTCGCGGAGATGCGGCTCAGTCACGCTCTCCTTGCGGTCTTCGCGGGCCTGATCGCCTGTTGCATCGCGTTCCCGGTCTCACGGCAGGTCACTCGCCCTATACGGGAGATCGTCGACGATGTCAACCAGATCGCCCGAGGGGATCTCGACCACCAGATCCGGGTGTCTACAGGAACGGAGTTTACCCTTCTCTCGGAGAGCATCGGTACCATGATCGATTCCCTCAAAGGGAATATCCGGCGCCTCCGCGAGTCGGAAGAGACAACACGGCAGTACAGCACCCGGCTTGAAGATCAGGTCCGGGAGCGGACGGCCGATATCGAGGAATCCAGTCGGACAGCAGCACTCTTTCTGGACATTATGGTTCATGACATCAACAACGCAAACACTATCGCTATCGGATATATCCGGTTCCTCGCCGATGCACTCGAAGGAGAACGGCAGGAGATGGCCCAAAAGATGCTCTCCCAGCTCGAGCAGAGTTCCGAGATCATCGGCTGCGTCGCCACCCTCCGGGAGGCCCGGGAGTGTGGAGCAGCATTGGCGCAGGTGGACCTCGATCGGGTGATCCGGGCACAGGTAGCGAATCACCCTGTAATCCGGATCCGGTATGAGGGTCGCCCGGTCGCAGTCCTTGCCGATGACCTCCTCTCTGAGGTCTTTGCGAACCTCATCGGCAACGCTACCAAGTTTGGGGGGCAGGACGTCGAGATCGCCATTCGGGTCGAAGAGGACGAGGGGGAGGCACTCATCTCGGTCGAGGATACCGGGCCGGGCATCGCCGACGCGGTGAAGAGCGAGCTCTTCCGCCGCTTCCGGAGGGGGGAGGGACCGCTCGCCGGGGCGGGGCTCGGGCTCTACATCTGCCGGATGCTCATCGAGCGCTACGGCGGGAGGATCCGGGCGGACGACCGGGTAGGGGGGCGGCCGGAGTGCGGCGCAGCCATCCGGTTCACACTCAGGAAGGCCGGGTGAAGCCGACGGATTTCACCCGATGATCTCCTGCACCCGCCCGACCTGTCCGTCCTGGAGCCGGACCTTGATGCCGTGGGGGTGGAAGGACGAGTTCGTCAGGATCTCGGCAACAACGCCCCGGGTGCGCTTCCCGGTCCGCTGGTCGCGTTTGAGCACGATATCCACCGTCATGCCGGGATGGATGGCGGCCCGGTTCTGTCCGCTCATGGCAAGAAACTGTGGGGGGTCACTCGTCCCCACCGTTCTGCTCTGCTCCGGCCCCGTTTGGCCCCGGGACAGCGGTCTTCATCTGCGGGAAGAGGAGCACTTCCTTGATCGAGTCCTTGCCGGTGAGGAGCATCACCAGGCGGTCGATGCCGATGCCGACGCCCCCGGTGGGAGGCATCCCGTAGCCGAGCGCGTTGATGAAGTCGTAGTCGATCATCTGCGCCTCGAGGTCGCCCCGGCGGCGTTTGGCGTCCTGCTGTTCGAGCCGGGCCTTCTGGTCGAGCGGGTCGTTTAACTCCGAGAAGCCGTTCGCCATCTCCATCCCGGCGATGAAGAGTTCGAACCGCTCCGTCAGCCCCTCCTTCTCCCGGTGCTTCTTTGCAAGCGGTGAGTTCTCGATGGGGAAGTCGTAGACGAACGTCGGCTGGATGAGGTGCTTCTCGCCGAAGTGCTCGAAGAGGAGCACCAGGAACTCGCCCCGGGTCGTGGCGCTCTCGCAGCCCTCGACGCAATGCTCCAGGCCGAACGCACGAAGTTCTTCCACGCTATGGGCGTGGATGTCGATGCCGGCGTACTCCTGCACCGCCTCCTCCATGGAAAGGCGGCGCCAGGGGCGGGCGAAGTCCAGGTCGTGCCCTGCGAACGGTATGGTGGTTCTCCCGTGGACCGTCTCCGTGAGGTGCGAGAGGATCTCCTCGGTGAGGTCCATCATGTCGTTGTAGTCCCGGTAGGCCTCGTAGATCTCCACCATCGAGAACTCGGGGTTGTGGTTGGTGTCGATATCTTCGTTCCTGAAGTTCTTCGCGATCTCAAAGACTTTGTCGAAACCGCCGACGACCAGGCGCTTGAGGTAGAGTTCCGGCGCGATCCGGAGGTAGAGTTTCTGGTCGAGGGCGTTGTGGTGGGTGGTGAACGGCCGGGCGTTTGCGCCGCCGTAGATCGGCTGCAGGGTGGGGGTCTCGAACTCCAGGAAGTCCCGCTCGAAGAGGAACTGCCGCAGGAGCGATATGATCCTGCTCCGGGTCCGAAACGTCTCGCGGCTCTCCTCGTTCATGATCAGGTCGAGGTAGCGCTGCCGGTAGCGGGTCTCGACGTTCTTGAGCCCGTGGAACTTCTCGGGGAGGGGACAGACCGACTTGGTGAGGAGCTCGAACCGGTCGACCCAGATGGTGATCTCCCCCATCTTCGTCCTGAAGACGTGGCCGACGACGCCGATGATATCCCCGGCATCGACATACTGTTTGAAGAGATCGAACTGCTCCTCGCCGAGGTCGTTCTTCCGGAGATAGAGTTGTATCCTGCCGCCCGAGTCCCCCATATCGGCGAAGATCGTCTTGCCGTGCTGGCGGACGATGTAGACGCGGCCCGCGGCGCTGACCTCTTCCACGCTCTTCTCGTGCTCGATTGCGGAGAACCGTTCCTTGATCTCCCTGACGGTATCCTTGCGCTCAAAGGTATAGGGGTATACCGTCACCCCGCGCTCGAGCAGCTCCTGTATCTTATCGATCTTTGTCGTATCAAAACAGAGATGATCCATATCGCTCATAGTGTAAACAGCTCCATTCGTCCTGCAGCCCCTCTTCAAGCCCGAAACCCGGGTCTGCCGCCGTTCCGGGGAGGCCGGGCCGCACGCTCACGGATAAATCCTATATACAGTTCCCCTCCGGTGCTATTAATGTTTGAGGGAGCGACGGACGGGACGTCCGGAGCTCGAGCACCGCCAGGTGCGAGTGGCGACGGGCCGTAAGGGCCGGACCCGTCCGTCACGGGTAAGTGCCGTGTAAGGCCCCCTGGGAACGGGCCGGTGAGCGCAAGGCTGCGGGGAGCGCTCCCCGGAGTCCGTCGGCGCCGGCGGTAAAACGCAATGCATAAGAAGGTTATACGAGTTATCGTCAATAGTGTGGGCATGGTGCAGGAGACGGGGAGAGAGGTAGCGATAGAGAGGCTTGCCGCCGTTATCGGGGAGTGCCGGAAGTGCCCTCTCTGGGAGAACACCCATCACGCGGTTCCGGGGGAGGGGGCTCCCCGGGCCGACCTCATGCTCATCGGCGAAGCGCCGGGGAAGCAGGAAGACCTCACCGGGAGACCGTTCGTGGGGCGGGCGGGGAAACTCCTCGAAGGCCTCCTCGCAGGGATAGGTCTTTCGCGGGACGACGTCTTCATCGCGAACATCGTCAAGCACCGGCCGCCCGGGAACCGCGACCCCCGGGATGAGGAGATCCGGGCCTGCACCCCGTATCTCGAGGAGCAGATCCGGATCGTCTGCCCGAAGGTGATCGTGATGCTGGGCCGGCACTCGAGCAGGTACATCCTCTCCTTCCTGCCGGTCGAGTTCGAGCGAATCACGGAGATCCGGGGGACTGTCTACCCGGGCCTCCTCTTCGGTCACCCGGTCCGCCTCATCCCCACCCTCCACCCCGCCGCCGCGCTCTACAACCCGGCATACCGGGTGGCCCTGGAAGAGGATTTCCGGGTCATCGGGCGCGAACTCGCAGGCGCCGGAGAACCCACGACAGAGGACTGAAGGGCCATGGCAAAAGAGCGATCATACGGGGCGGTAGTCGTCCGGCGGGATACGGATCTCCAGTACCTCATCCTGCAGTACGGGGCCGGGCACTGGGACCTGGTGAAGGGGCACGGCATGCGCGGCGAGAGCGAGGAGGAGACGGTTCTGCGTGAACTGGAGGAGGAGACCGGGATCACCCGGGCCGTGTTCGTCCCCGGGTTTCGGGAGGAAGTCCACTACTTCTTCCAGCGCCGGGCACACACGGTCTACAAGGAGGTCGTCTACTACCTCATCGAGACCCCGGAAGCGGAGGTGACGCTCTCGGACGAGCATATCGCCTACCAGTGGCTCCCACACGACGAGGCGTTGCGCGTGATCACCTTCGGGAACTCCAGAAGGGTCGTCGACGGGGCGCACGAGCACTTAAAGGCGCTCGGGAACCGGAAGAGCGAGTGATCGCGAAGCCCCGGTCTCCCCCGCTCTTCCTCACATTTTTCTGTCCTCCGGGAGTTCGCTCACCTCTTTTCCGAGGAAGTAACTCACGACAGTCCTGATAGCGACGAGCGACCCGAGGATGGCCAGGTCCTGGAGCGTCGGTTCGAGGATCGTCTTCAAGACATCGGCGGCAACGAAGAACTCAAGGCCGATCAGGATACGTGTGGTGAATACCCACCGGATGTCGTGGTAACTCCGCTCCCGAATGCGCGTCTCCCGTCCCAGGAGTTCAACGATCGCGAGCACCGCTCCGTAGACGATGAAGAGCGCCCCGAATGTCCCGAGGACTATCTCGGTGATCCCGATGAACGTCTCGAGCACCATGCCTGGCAGGCATATCGGCGACGGAGGGCTTATACGTTACCCCGACCGCGGTTCTTCAGGAGCCCGGGCGGCATGCGGGGCTCTCAGGTGTCCGCCCCGCGTTCAGGCGCTCTCAGGCGCCAGGGGTACGACGAAGCGAAACCCGTTGTACCGCTCGACCGTCACGGAGACGCCGTAGACCGCCTCGATGGTCTCCGGCGTCACCACATCGGGGCTCCCCGCGGCATGAATGACCCCGTCTTTTAAGAGGATGAACCGGTCGGCGTAGCGGAGCGCCATGTTCAGGTCGTGCATCGTCATCACCGCGGCAACGTCGTGGTCCGTCGTCACGCGCCGGACGATCCCGAGGATCTCAAGCTGGTTTTTGAGGTCGAGGCTGCTTGTCGGTTCGTCCAGGAGGAGCACCCGGGGCTCCTGCACCAGCGCCCGGGCGATGCTCACCTTCTGGAGTTCTCCGCCGCTCATCTCGTCGATGTACCGGAGGGAGAGGTCCTCGAGGTGGAGCATCCGGATTGCCGCCTCGACGATCCGGATATCCGCATCCGTTACGTCCCATCCGATATGCGGCCTGCGGCCGAGGAGGACGGCGTCGAAGACGGTCATCCTGCCGGCCTCACACCGCTGCGGGACGTAGCCCACCTTTCGGGCG
Source organism: Methanobacteriota archaeon (assembly GCA_016841385.1). Classification (GTDB taxonomy): domain Archaea; phylum Halobacteriota; class Methanomicrobia; order Methanomicrobiales; family Methanoculleaceae; genus Methanoculleus. Next base: position 20,414 of record JAENZF010000003.1, read on the forward strand.
ATCTCCATCCGGTCCGCCGTGAGGAGGTCCGTCCCCTCGACGAGGACAGACCCGGACTTCGGCCGCAGGATGGCGTTCATGCATTTTAAGAGCGTCGTCTTCCCGACGCCGTTTGGGCCCAGGATCGCAAGGATCTGGTGCGGCCGGAGGTCGAACGTGATCTCCCGGATGACCGGGGCGCTCCGGTAGGTGAACGCCACACCGTCGACACCGAGGATCATCGCCGATACCCCGCGAGGAGCAGGTAGATGAAGACCGGTGCACCCAGGAATGCCGTGAGCACGGCAACCGGGAGGATATACGGTGCCACGATGACCCGGGCGACGGTATCCGAGGCGAGGAGGAGGACCCCGCCCATCACGCAGGAGCCCGGGATCAGGTAGCGCTGGTCGTCGCCGATGAGCCTCCTCACCATGTGCGGACAGACCAGGCCCACGAAGCCGATAACTCCGAGGAACGAGACGATCACGGCGGATACGAGCGCTGCAACGACCATCCCGATATCCCGGACCCGCTCGACGCTGACACCGAGTCCTTTTGCGGTCTCGTCGCCGGCGTCGATCGCGTTGTAGTTCCAGCGGTTTGCGACGAAGAAGAGGCAGGCTGCTATGGTGACGAGGGTCATGATCCCGAGTTCCTGCCAGTTGGCCCGGCCGACGTCGCCGAAGGTCCAGAAGACGACGGCGGCGAGCTGGGTGTCGTCGGCGAAGTACTGAAGAAACATCGTCCCCGCCGTGAAGAGGGAGGAGAGGGCGACGCCGGCGAGCACCATCACCTCGGGAGACGCCCCGCGTATCCGGGAGATGAGCAGGATCACCGCGGTGGCAAGGAGACAGAAGACGAACGCCACCATCGTCGTCAGGTAGGGGTTGTTCAAGGTGACGGCGTCGGCAATCGTCGAGTGCATCTGCCCGGTGCCGAGGAGGATGACCGAGACGGCTGCCCCGAAGGCACCGGCGTTCGATATGCCGAGCGTAAACGGCGACCCGAGCGGGTTTCGGAGGATCGACTGCATGGCGACACCCGCCACCGAGAGCCCGACCCCGGCGACGATCGCGGCAAGCGCCTGGGGGAGGCGGATGTTCCAGACGATCAGGTCCGTATTGGAGACGCTCACAGCAGCGCCGGGGTGAAGAAACGCGTTGATCCGGTCGATGCTGCCGTTCACGAGGGAGAGAAAGACGTCGTACGGGGGAATGCTGACCGCACCAACCGAAATTGATACGATCAGGAGGAGAACGAGGAGGACTACCCCCCCGAGTATCCAGAGGTTCTTCTTCCGCACGTATCCCAGGTATTCCGCAGGGATGGCCCCGTCTGCAAAGTGCATCTCTTCATACCCTCCTGCTCAAGCCCGGCATTACAGCGGGATCTCCGCGAACCCGAGACCCCTGTACTCACTGTTGTGATCCTCAAAGACCGGTTTGCCGACGAAGAACGTGTAGATCTCGTCCGCTTTCTCAACTGGATCGATGTCGGCGAACCGGTCGGGATACAGGGTCTTCCCGATGAAGTAGGCATCGGCAAACACGGTCTCGTAGTTCACGTTGTAGAAGTTGTACGGAAGGACACCGTAGACCCGGCCTTCTTTCGCGGCGGAGAGGCCCTGGAGTGCGGGGTCGGTCTTCAACTCGCCGATCGCCCCATCACCCTCTATCTGGATCGTGCCGGCGTCGATGAAGATGTATTCGGGATCCCAGTCGACGAGCGCCTCTTTCGCGACATCGGCGTGAGCCGTGCCGAGGCCTGCCGCGACGTTTCTCGCATGCACCCAGAGGAACGGCGGGTAGGCCGGTTCGGTGGAGATGATTCCGTGGGCGCCCGCCGAGGAGACGCCGCCGACGTAGGCGGCCTTCTGCTCCGATTCAGGGATGTCGCCGGTCCGGCGCTCGAGGTCGGCTATCGTCGCCTCGATGTAGGCGATCACCTCTTCGGCCCGGTCTTCTTTCCCGAGGACCTGACCCATCACGCGGAGACCGCCGTACATCTCGGCCTTCTCGGCGTCGTTCCTGAGTGAGCCGTAGGGGAACGCCACGACCGGGATACCGGTCTTCTCCTGAAGTTTGTCGGCCTCGGCGGCACTGGTCCCGTATGCCGTTCCGGTGGACCCGGTCTTGAAGATGACCTGGGGGTTGATCGCGAGGATCTTCTCGGGGTCGTCCTTGCCCCTGAACTCACCGATCAGGGGGAGGTCCTTGAACTGCGACCCGTAAGCGAGGGCATAGGGCCGGCCTTCCATTGCCTGCTCCTTCTTCTCGATGTCGTCGACGCCGACGGCGAGGTCCTGGCTCTGCAGGTAGACAAGGTAGCGGAGGCACCCGGAGCCCGAGCAGACCACGCTCTCCGGGGGCGACGGGACGGTGACCGACCGGCCGAACCCGTCGGTGATCGAGGCCGTCTGGCCATCCTGGACGACGGCCGAACCGGTCTCGGTGCCGGTGCACCCGGCGGCGAGCATAGCGAGAACGAGGGCCGCGAGCACCGCGGTCGTGAAAACTCCGGTGTATCGAAACTTTGACATACAAATATCTCTAATGGTAGCACCAATTATTATATTTATCGAATTGCTCTCTATCCCGTACTACTTGAATCAGATTCGTCATACTGCCCCACTACTTCACCCCGTCGGGGCAGAGCCCGCGGAGCCCGGCCGACCGTTGCCGGTTCATGGGCCCAAACCCTATATACCGCCTCTACCGCGCTCTCTAGAGGAAATCGGGTTCATTCGCGCGAGATGGATAACTATTATGGGCGACCGGACTAATCCCTGGAACAGGATACCGGTCATGCAACCCGGCACGACCGGCATACAATTGAGGGATATGCATGCCGGAGAGGATGTTAACTGAATCTGAGGGATACCGCCTGCTGGATTCGTGCGGGATACCCGTGCCGCCCCACCACCTGGCCACCAGCGCCGGCGATGCACGGGCGGCCGCCGGGCGGATAGGCTACCCTGTCGTCATGAAGGTCATCTCGCCCGAGATCGTCCACAAAAGCGACGTCGGCGGAGTCATCACCGGGATCGAGGGGCCGGATGACGCAGAAGAAGCGTTCCAGACCATCATGCGGAACAGTGCCGCCCGTGCCCCGGAAGCGACGGTCACCGGCGTCATCGTGGAGAGGCAGATGCCCGGAGGACTCGAGGTGCTGATCGGTGGGAAGACCGACCCGTCGTTTGGGAAGGTCATCACGTTCGGTCTCGGAGGGAAACTGGTGGAACTCCTTGAGGACGTCTCCATCCGGGTGCTGCCCGTCACCGACGACGAGATCCACGAGATGATCCGCGAGATCGAAGGCTACCGGCTCATTCGGGGGTACCGGGGAGAGCCCCCGAAGGACGAGGAAGCACTCGTCCAGATCATCGCAACGATGGCACGTATCTTCGTCGAGGATCCCCGGATCCGGGAGTTCGACCTCAACCCGGTCATCGTGTATGAGGAGGGGGCCAGCGTCGTCGATGCGAGAATCATCGTCGGGGATACCGCCGGGGGCGGGGCCACCCGCCTCAGCGTCCGGGCAGCCCCGGATCTCTTCTATCCCGAATCCATCGCCGTGATCGGCGCATCCGCAAGTCCAAATAAGGTGGGGTATTCCGTCCTCCGGAACCTGCTCTCCTTCCCCGGGAACCTCTATCCGGTCAACCCGGCCCGGACAGAACTCTTCGGACGAACAGCCTACCCTTCCGTGACGGATATCCCTGGCCCGGTCGACTGGGCGGTCATCGCCGTGCCGGCCCGCCTTGTCCCGGAGGTGATGGAAGAGTGCGGGAAGAAAGGTGTCCGGCTCGTCGTCATCGTCACCGCCGGGTTCCGCGAGATTGGCGGCGCTGGGGTGGTTCTCGAAGAGGAGGTCGTGGCGATCGCACGCAGGCACTCTATCCGGATCATCGGCCCGAACTGCCTCGGGATCATGATGCCGCACCAGTGGATCAACGCTACGTTCGACCCGGTCTCGCCGAGGCGTGGGGATGTGGCCTTCATCTCCCAGAGCGGCGCCATCATCACCACCGTCGTCGACTGGAGCCTTCCCGAAGAGTTCGGGTTCTCAACCGTCATCAGCGTCGGCAACCAGGCGGACCTCGGATTCGAGCACTACCTCCGGTTCGCCGAGCAGGATCCGAATACCCGGTCGGTCACCCTGTACGTCGAGGAGATCCAGGACGGGCGCGGTTTTGCGCAGATTATGCGTGAGGTTGCCGGGAGAAAGCCGGTGGTGGCGGTGAAGTCCGGGTCGTCCCGGAAGGGCAAGGCTGCGGCGTCATCCCATACCGGATCGCTTGCCGGGAGTTACGATGTCTATGTCGCGGCGTTCAGGCAGGCGGGGGTGATTCCGGCCCGGAGCCTCCGGGACGCCTTTAACCTGGCGGAGCTCCTGGCGTCCGAGGGCTACCCGCAGGGAAAGCGCGCGATCGCCATCACCAGTGCGGGAGGGTTCGCCGTCCTCGCCTCCGACTACGCCGAGACGCACGGGGTCGATATGGTCGACCTCCCTGACGACGTGCTTCGCGAGCTCAATGCGTTCCTGCCGCCGTACTGGAACCATTCAAATCCCATGGATATCCTCGGGGACGCCGACGCCACCCGATTCGCCGCTCTCTTCGACGTGCTGATCCGGCACCAGGACTTCTGGGACATCGCGTTCGTGATCGCCGTGCCGACCACGCTCGTCGATCCGGCACACGTTGCAAACGAGATCCTCCGGCTCTCCCGGAACACGGAGAAGATGGTGGTGGGCTGCATGCTTGGCGGCGACAGCATCAGGAGCGGCCTGCGCATCCTCCGGGGTTGCCGGATCCCAAACTTCTCGGAGCTTGAGGATGCGTTCAAGGCGGTGGGCAGTATCCTTGGGGTCAGGACCACCCGGTCGGGTGAGCAGTCCCACCTGCCCCGCGACGACCGGTGTCCGGGCGACGGACAGTAACGTCCGTCTCTCTCTCCGTGTTCCCGGAAACCTTTTTATATCCCTCCCCCGTATTCCGGCACATCGGGACGGGACCCATCACTACGGAGATGAATACGAATGCTGTTTGAGAAGATTAAGTCCGATATCCTTGCTCACAATTCATACATCATCGGGGTGGGCGGGGAGGCGGCGGTCATCGATCCGAGGCGGGACTGCCTGGTCTACACAACCATCGCCGAGCACGAGAACATGAAGATCACCAGGATCTTTGAGACGCATAAGAACGAGGACTATGTCATCGGCTCCCGCGAACTCGCCCGTCCGACCGGGGCGGAGATCTTCCACGGGGCGCGTGAGGAGTTCGGGTTCGGTACCCCCGTGAGGGAAGGGGAGACGTTCAGGCTCGGGCCACTCGAGCTTGAGGTCCTGGAGACACCCGGCCACACCGTGGAGAGCATATCGCTCCTGATGCGTGACCGGTCCGTCTCCGGTGACCCGGTGATGGTCTTTACCGGCGATGCACTCTTTGCCGGGGATGTCGGGAGGACCGATCTTGCCGGCGAAGACCGGCGGCGGGAGATGTCGGAGATGCTGTATGCGAGCCTGCACGAGAAACTTCTCCCGCTTCCCGACGGCGTGATCGTCTGCCCTGCCCACGGCGCCGGTTCGGTCTGCGGCGGGAATATCGGCGACCGGGAGTACACGACCATCGGTTTTGAAGCGGCGACAAACCGGCTGCTCTCCATGGAGAGGGAAGCGTTCGTCGAAGAGAAGGTGAATGAGCGAATTTACGAGCCTCCGTATTTTGAGATGATGCGAAAACTCAACCGGGAAGGCCCGCCCCTGATCTACAACCTGCCGCACCTGCGGGCCTATTCGGCCAGGGAGATCCGCTCTCTCCTGGACCGGAAGGCGCAGGTCATCGATATACGGTCTCCGACGAGCTTCGCCGGCGGGCATATCCCGGGAACCATCAACATCTGGCGGCAGGGCCTCCCTCTCTACATGGGTTACTACTTAAATTACGAGGACCCGATCGTCCTCGTAGACGACTTCAATCTGGACCTGGACCACGTGGTGCGCCACTTCGTGCGGCTCGGCTACGACAACATCGCTGGATACCTCGCCGGTGGGTTTGCGTCCTGGTTCAAGCAGGGTGAGGGGATCGAGAGGACCGGCACCTGGTCCCCCTCCGACCTCGCGGAGCGCCTGGACGACCCGTCGGTCTGGGTCCTTGATGTGCGCAACGTCAACCACCGGGAGGAGGAAGGCCATATCGCGGGCTCTCACCATATCTACGTCGGGCACCTCGAAGAGCACCTGGCAGAGGTCCCGGAAGAGAAGCAGATCGTCGTCCACTGCGATGTCGGGTTCAAGGGGAGCCTTGCGGCAAGCATCCTCGAGAAGCACGGGTTCCGGCACGTCACCAACCTGCTCGGCGGCACCATCGGCTGGGAGGCAGCGAATTATCCGCTGGTTAAGGAGGAGGAGAAACCCCTTTCCGCTTCTCCGGCGCTGTAGAGGCCGGGATGGCGGTGCAGGTTGTTTCGGGTTGTGTCTCCCCATCCACGACCCGGCATGCCGTTCCCGGCCAGGCCGGTTGTTGCATGCCGGAATCTTTATCCGGGAGGTATGCCTCAGGGTGACCGTGGAGGAATGAACATGGCAGCAATGGGTAAGCCCTCCGTGGCCAAAGTCATCGAGTTGATCGGCAGTTCCCCGAGCGGATGGGAGGATGCCGCGGCAAACGCAGTGAAGGAAGCCGCGAAAACCGTTAAAAACATAAAGCATGTCTACTTGAAAGAATGCACCGCGAAGGTGGAAGGCGACAGAATTGTGGAGTATCGTGCCAACGTGAAGGTTACGTTCATCGTGGAAAGGGAGAGTTGATCATTCCCCTCATCTCCTCTATTGTGAAAGGCTCTCTCTTACTATGGAGTATGAGATGACAGTTCGGGCATACGGGGCGTAGATCTCGTACTGGGTCGATCTCGTACTCCTTTCGTATTGTAGATAGGGGCACGAGGTGATGCACATGGATTTTATCCCGCCCTATCGGCCCGTATACCTTCTCAAAATCAAAACCGCAAACGGCACACCGACAACCGTAATGTTCTATGCATTTGGTTCGTGCCTGCTTGTCCCGCTCGTAATGGTTTACAAAGATTTTATTCACGGCCCCTTCGGATAACACGGTGCTATCTTGAACGGTCATCTCTCCGGGATAAACGAGTTCTGAGTCGCTTTGACCAAAGACCCGTTCGTACGCCTCCACCAGTTCAGGCCGCATGATCCAGGAACACGTGCCGTTCCTTTTATCGTAGCCCAGAAAGGGAACATGCCACCATCGGGTTGATCCATCTTCTCTCGCAGGAGGCCGGACACCAGTCTTTTCAACAACTCGTTTGCTAAATCGAGCAACTCGCGCGTTCACCGGCGCATGCCGCTTATAATTCAAATGGGGCGCTATCTCTGATGCGTGCATCTCGTGGTTTACGCTCTCATACACCAGCCGTAACACAATCAAGTCGCGTTCTTCTGTCACCGTTCTGTCTACCAGCACTTCTGCCCAGGCGTCAGCGCTGATCTCTACCTGATCGTTGTAAAATCTCACACAACCCCCTCCACAACCGCGATCTCCTCCTCAGTCAGCCCGTAGAGTTCGTAGACCAGCCGGTCGATCTGCCGGTCGGTCGCGTCGATCATCCCGGCGAGCACCTCCTTCTCGTGCGGGGCCTTCGCCGCCGCGAGGCGCTTGTTCAGGTCGAGCATCTTCTCAACGAGGGCGACCATGCGGTCGTGGCGGGCGACGTCGGCGGGGTCGGAGAAGTCGATGGTGCGGATGGGAATCTGCTCAATGTATTGGGTCATGTAGTGTGCGTAGCCCGAATTCAGGAAGGTGCAGACTTTCTTGTAATACCAGAAGAGGAGTTGCGAGTTAAGAAGCCCTAGTAGATAGAAGTCCGAGAACTCGTTGTCATTCTGGATAATTCCATATCCAGTTTTGAAAAAGTATCTTTCTATGTCGTACGAATAGGCGGCTTTATTATCATAAAATGGGCAAATGATTTTATTCCTCTGGAAGAGCGTCATGCTCTTCGGATACCCATATGCATACCAGTTATCACCCTTGAACCTGCCCTTCTCTCTCTCTGCTAGCATTTTCTTATGCTTGGATAGATATTCGAATGTGGAGGGATATTTCTCTAACAGCTCGTTTTTAGACAGTAGCCTAAAGTTATCCTCTGTAATTTCATAGGGACAGATTACAGCGATGTTCGACTCTGGATGGACGTATCTGCGAATCTGCCTCCCTTTTAGGAACCGCTTTGCGCAACCACGTTCAACCGATATTTCCTCCTGCGACGCTTTCGAGGTGCCCTTGACATAATTCCCCTCAACACGGCAATTTGTCAAGACAAAGACATCTTCCGCACTCGTCTGGGTTCCCACAAAGATGTGCGCGATGTTACCTAACTTTCTCTCGTTCTTATCCAGTCTCTCGAATAGAGCCGCCTCATCACCTAGGATAAAATTCCAGTCAGAAACGGTGACGGCGCTTTTAGGGAGAGTGTCGTTTGGCTCCCGGATCTCTTTTTTCCATTCATCGAGATCGTCAATTTTCTGGTAACGAAAGGAGTCACTTTTCGCTTTAGAAAGGAGGAGCAAGCATGTATAGGTCGTTGCTCCCTTAAACACTTGTTGATGTCCGAAATGTGTGACTTCTTTTAGATGCTCTCCAGTGGCTATGAGTTCTCGTAATGGCCCCCCGTACTTTGCAGTGAAAAATTTGTGAGGGAGAATGAACCCTAACTGCCCCTGGTTATTCAGTAGAGTAAGTCCTTTCTCAACAAAAACAACGTAGATGTCATAATTGCCTTTATGGGCGGTCGTGTAAAGGCGTTTGTACACCTCCACCTCTACCGGAGCCCACTCCTTCATGGCCTGAATCCGCACATACGGCGGGTTCCCGATCACCGCATCGAACCCACCCGCCTGCAGAATAGACGGGAACGCCCGGTTCCAGTCGAAGGCGTTGATCCGGAAGATCGCATCCTCGTCGTCGAGGGTCAACTGCACGTCGTTGTAGATGTCCGGGCCGACGAGGGAGTTCCCACACTTGATGTTCTCGTGGAGGGAGGGGAGCACCCGCTCCTCTGTGATCGTCAACTGCTTCCCGATCCGCTCGGACTTCTCGCCCTCCAGCACTTTGAGGAGGAGCGAGAGTTTCGTCACCTCCACCGCCTGCGGGTCGATGTCCACGCCGTAGATGTTGTTTAGGAGGACCCGCTTCTTCTCCTCCGTCGTCAGCCGCCAGTCGGTATCGGTCGCCTGGTAGACCGGGAGGATGTACTCCTCGCCGTTCCCCCGCCTCTTCTTACCGCGGCCGCTCTTCGCCGGCGCAGGTTTTGCCGGCAGGAGTTCGAGCACCGCGGGGTCGGTCATCTTCGCCCCGGCCGCAAGCAGCGGCACCAGGTTGTCCATATACCACTGAAGGTGCCAGTCGAGAAAATACTGGTAGGCGCCGAGGAGGAACGACCCCGAACCGCAGGCCGGGTCGAGGACGTGGAGGCCGGCGACCGCCTTCGGGTCCTTCCCCGCAACAAGGTTCCCGACGGTCTGCTTCACGATGTACTCCACGATATAGGTCGGTGTGTAGAAGACCCCGCCCGCCTTCTTCACCTCCGGCTTCTCCTCGACCTTCGCCTGGTGCCCGGCCGTCAGGCGGATGACCTTCCCCAGGAACTGCTCGTAGACCTGGCCGAGGATGTCCGCCGGGAAGACCGAGAACTCGTAGGGCGAGTCCGGGTAATAGAGGTGGCCGATGATCTGCTTGAGCACCCTGTCGTCGATGGCAAGGGAGAGCGTCAGGTTGTCCGGGTCTTCCCGGCCGGGTTCCGTCGAGAAGTGGAACAGCCCGGAGTTGTACCGGTCGTCCGCATACCGGAAGAGCGCCTTCAACTGCTCGTAGATATCTTTCCCGGCGGCGATCCGCTTCAACTGCCCGTACTCCTCGATCCCGCGGTCCTCGCAGATCCGCAGGAAGACGATCCGGTCGATCGTCTTCTGCACCGCCGCGTTCAGCTCCCGGACCGAGAGATCCCTGTTCCGGAGCGCGATGTTCTTCGCGAGGAGGTCCCGCCACCCTTCAATCTCCGCGAGGAAGGCGTCGTCGATGCCGGCGGTGCCCTTCCCGCCCTTCTTCAACTTCAGGCTCTCGACGTAGTCATCATACCCCCCGGTCAGGATGCCCTGCTTTGAAAAGATCGCCGCGATCTCATCCCATTTCTCGATATAGTCGGTGTATCGGTAGTAGCCGATCCGTTTCATCGACGCCTTATCTCTCACCGAAGGCTTCGCCGTGCAGTCGTAGACGATGAACTCCTCGAAGTCCGTGAGCAGGCTGACCGGCAGTTTCGCGCTCCAGGCGTACCGGCGCACCTGGTAGGCGGGCTCCGGGCTTTCCTTGAGGTTCACGGCGGGTTTCTTCGCCTCGACGAAGAACTTCCGCATACCCCCGATCCGGAACGAGTAGTCCGGCGCTTTGGTGGACGTCTCCACCTTCACCGTATCTTCGTGGATCACGTCTTTGTAGCGCTCATCGAGCCCCGAGCGGTTGTTTACATCCCAGCCGAGGGCCTCAAAGAAAGGATCGATGAACTCCTTTCTGACCTGGAACTCGTTGTAGGACTGTGACGTATACTTTGCATAGTACTGGTCGAACCGCTTGACCAGATCGACGATCTCGGGCGGGGCGGGCATGGCTATCAATGGAATATGGAAAACAGCCCGGCAAAAAGGTTAGCATTTGTTCTTCGTCGAGGAAAGTCGCCACCGACGTTTCCGAGCTCTTTCACGCCGGCGAACGGCCGCCCGTCCGGTCGCCCAGGTACCGGACGTCGTGGAGACTGGTTTCGGAAAGAATGAGATCCCGGTTGGCGATGATGTGGCGGTAATCCCCGGGGTAGAGCACCATGCCGTCGATCGCCGCTGCGACGTGGTGTGCGTCGAGGAGCACCTCGCAGTCGTCGTAGTCGGCGATGACCGCACTGAACCGGGCCCAGATCTCGCGGTAGGCTTCTGTTCGTGCATGGAGCGCCAGCGCCTTCCGATCCTCGAGGACGGAGCGCCGCTGCCGGCAGAGCGATTCATACCGCTCTTTCACCGCTGCGAGTGTATCCAGAGCCGCTCCCGGCTGCTCGCAGCAGAGTCCGGCAACGTTTTGGAGAAGCGGGACGGTTCGCCACCCGCCGGTCTCGGCCTCGGCAAGAAGGGTGTCCACCGAACCGTCCCTTCTGAAGTGCGCAACCGCCCGCCGGAACTCACGGATGATCACGCGCTGGATGGTGCGACACCGGCCTCCCGTCCCGTCGCCGAAACACTCGGCCCAGACCCCTGTACTGGAATGGTTCGGCTCCGGGTCGTCGAAGACATCAGCGGCCTCGGTGCCCCAGGTGTCGGCGACGTGAAAATAGTGCCCGATAAGGACGTTACTGTCGAGGAAATAGGGCAGGCTACCTCCTCCCTGCCGGAGACTCACTGCACGCGAGATCGCGGGAGATGCGCATTGCCATATCGACAAGAGCCGAGACATCGCCGTCGTAATCCGGGGGAAGCGAGGGTGGATTATCGTGGATGATCGCGTCCCGTTCTCTGTTGAAGCGCCGCTCCGTGGTATCGCAGAACTCTTTCAACTGTTCCTCTCTATACGCAACCGGGATCATATGCGTTGCGATGACGTGTGAGACGAAGCAGAGAGGATCGCAGCCTTCGGCCGCAAGCGTGGGGGCGTGCAAGGGATTGTGGCGGAGCGTTGAGCGATATGCGTCATCCCACGCCAGGTATGCGTCGTAGAAGATCTCAAGGGTGGGCAACGGATATGCCGCGACGAAGCGGTCTAAGACCTCTTCGACGGTGGCAATCCGCTCTGCCTTCAGGGGATGAAGCGCACCGGCAACCTCTGAGGAGAGAGGGAGGATGCTTGTACAGAACGTGCGCTCGAAGCCGTCAGCGTGCAGGCCGCAATACTCCAGGTATGCAAGCTCGTTCGGATTCAACTGGAAGCGCTCAAGCGGGATCTCCTCACCGTCAGAAAACTCCTTCCAGAGACGGAACTGATGGGTTACGTCGCTGATGCGGTCTGCCTTTTGAAACTTCATCCACTGAAGCACGGTCCGGAGAAGCACCCGCTCGTAGGGCGTAAACAGCGAGAGATCCGCGTGGACCTTAGGGCGGTATACGTAGGGTTCGTAGCTCCTGCGAAGGCGTCGGCCGCCCGACGTCCGCCTTCCCGGATACGCCTTTGTTGTCGGTGCCTTTACGTCAAAATATGCGTTCGATTCGGACGTTAGTTCGAATGCCGCAGCCTCGGCAGGACCTTTGGGCATGCGGATGTAGGTCGTCCCGCAGAGCGTTGTTCCTCTCTGGTTGTAGTAGATGAGGTCCACGAAGAAGATGAACTTCAGGAGCTTCGTCCGGCCGATGCGGCGGTCGTGCTCCACTGCGTACAGCAACGCATTGATCAACTTCTGCTTCCGCATCCCATCACCTTGACCCTGAAGCTTCCGCTATAAGTGGCGAAACAAGTCTGTATGTGTGCGTATTACAGGTACCAAAAGATAACCCTTTCTGAATGCCCGGAACATCGCTGCAGCCTCGCGGTGCTCGAACTCCGGTGCTCAAGATCCGGATATCCCATCCGTCGCACTCCGCGTGAGGCGGTGACGAGGATCCACGTAAAACGGCTATCTTATGCCCCCGTATCCTCCCACCCGATACAGACCCTGATCGGCACCCTGCCTTCAAGCGAACCCGCGACCGGCGAGCGCCGGTAGCCGTGATGCACGAGTTCCTCGATCTTCTCCCGCGGTGCGTCGGCATCCACCCGGACGGTCAGGCGGATCTCCTCGAGACCCGGCCCTTCGGCCCGTCGCGGCTCGCACCTTTGGTGCTCGAGCTCCTGTCCTTCGGACAGTCGCGGCTCGAAGCCTGATGGCTTCTCGTGCTCCGGCCCTTCGGCCCGTCGCACCTCCAAGAACCCCGCGAGATCGAGGTCGCCCGCAACATCGATCTCGATCGAATCGACCTCGACCCCGTCTTCAGCCGCGCTGTAGGCGATAGAGGTCGCGATGCAGGCACAAAGACCCGTCAGCACCAGTTCCGTCGGGCTTGCTCCCCGGTCGGTCCCACCGAGGACGACCGGTTCGTCGGCTGGAATGACGAAGTTCCGGACGATCGTGGTGGAGTGCGCACCGCCGTTCCAGCTCGTGATGCCGGAGAGGGTCCTTTTGCCCTCCACCGCATCCTTCCGCATCGCCTCCACAAGAGCGTTCACCTTCTCGAGATTGACTCCGTTTCGCATCATTGCAGCAGGCTCCTCGCAGAATCTTGCCGTCAGATGATCGGTTCCGGCGGTTTCCCCGTCGACCTCACGAGCCGCAGCATCTCATCGGGATCGGTCGTCGGGATGTCGCAGGCGTAGTTGGTGCAGACGTATGCTGTCGCCTTCCCCTCGACCGTCACGATATCCCGGGTAAACCCGGCTATTTTTGTAATCTCCGGCTCTTCCTCGTCGGAGGGGCGGAAGATAACGACGACGTCAGGCGTATAGTGCGACCGGATGGCGCTGACCATCGCTCTCGTATCCTCCGCGCCATGGAGTCCGGATATGATCACCTCGAAGTTTGGTCCCAGCATGAACTCAAGGCCGGTGAGGAAGTGGGAGTAGGCGGCAGGGGACTGGTGGACGGCATCGGCAAAGACATGCCGTATCCGGTTCGCCGTCTCCTCGAGTTCGAGGTTCGCCGTCATCCGCCCGAGGGCGAAGAGGGCATACATGGCCACGCTGTTGCCGGAGGGGATTGCCCCGTCGTAGACTGATTTCTGGCGGACGGGGACGTCCCCGTCGTCCGGCACAAAGAAGAATCCTCCATGGTTGCAGTCCCAGTAGTGGGCGACGAGGTCCCGGGAGAGTTCGGTGGCGGTCCGGAGGTAGCCGGGGGAGAACGACGCCTCGTAGACCTCGAGGAGAGCCCAGAGCGTGAATGCATAATCGTCGAGGGTCGCCGGCAGGCCGGCCTCACCATTCCGGTAGCGGTGAAGGAGCCGCCCGTCCGACCGGCGAAGGCCGGTGAGGACGAACGCGACCCCCTTCTCTGCCGCTGCAAGGTACTCAGGGTTGTCAAAGACCCGGGCCGCCTTTGCCAGGGCGGCGATCATGAGAGCGTTCCAGTCAGTGAGGATCTTGTCGTCCTTTGCCGGGTGGATCCGCTTTTCCCGGGCTGCGAAGAGCTTCTGCCGGCCCCCCTCCACGAACCACGCCAGGTCCTCTTCCGAGGTCGAGAACTCGTGGGCCCAGGATGCCAGCGGGCGCCGCAGACGAAGGATGTTCCGACCGGTAATCCTTCCGGCAGGCTGTTCCCGGTAGTTGCCGGGCTCCGTGACGCCGAAGATCCGGGAGAATCGCTTCCCATCCTCCTCGCCGAGAACCTCGAGAATCTCATCCTTCGTCCAGAGGTAGAACTTCCCCTCCTCGCCTTCACTGTCCGCATCCTCCGCCGAGTAGAAGCCACCGCCCGGGTCGGTCATCTCCCGCAGGACGTAGGCGATCACTTCCCGGGCGGTCCTGGCAAACTCTTCCCTCCCTGTCGCGAGGTAGGCCTCCGTATATGCCATGATCAGGAGTGCCTGGTCGTAGAGCATCTTCTCGAAGTGCGGGACGAACCACTCCGCGTCCGTCGAGTAGCGGTGGAACCCGTAGCCGAGCTGGTCGAAGATTCCGCCCCGCCGCATGGCGTGCAGCGTCTTCTCGACCATCGAGTACGCCGGCTCCTTCCCTGTCTGGTTTCCATATCGGAGGAGGAATATGAGGTTATGCGGGGCCGGGAACTTGGGAGCGTCCCCGAACCCGCCGTTCTCCCCGTCGAAGATCCGGAAGAAGGTATCGTAGGCCTCATCAAGGACCGCCTCCGCAAGCTCGCTCTCCCCCGGAGGGGTGCGGGCCGCGCTCTGCAGCGCTTCCAGCACCTGACCGCCAGCGTTCTCGAGTTCCTGCCGCTGGCTCTGCCAGATCTTATTTATCCGGGGGATGAGGTCTAAGAGGCCGGTCATCCCGTACCGGCTCTCTTTTGGGATGTAACTGGCCGCGAAGAACGGTTTTTGATCCGCAGTCATGAAGATGGTGAGGGGCCATCCTCCGGCTCCGGTCAGCGCATGGGCGGCCGCCATGTAGACCTGGTCGATATCCGGCCGCTCCTCGCGGTCCACCTTGATGCAGACGAAGATGTCGTTTAACAGTTTCGCGACCAGCGGGTCTGCAAACGACTCCTCCTCCATGACGTGGCACCAGTGGCAGGCCGAGTAGCCGATGGAGAGGAATACCGGTTTGCCCTCCTCCCGCGCCCGGAGAAATGCTTCTTCACTCCAGGGATACCAGTCGACGGGGTTATGGGCATGCTGGAGCAGGTAAGGGCTCTGTTCGTGGATCAGCCGGTTCGGTGGCGATTCCTCCCGCACCGGTGCTCCTGGCGCTTCCGGGTCGTGTCCGCGTGCCGGGTTCATATCCCTTGACGTGCGGATGCAGGCTAATAAAGATAACTCTTCCCGGGGGAGGGGGCGCTCCCGGAACGAAAACGCCCGCCCTTTCGCTGCCAGGGCGAAAAATGCCCTGCGGGTTCCTATGGTGAAAAGAGAAGAGTGCTGGCCTGGTCCCGGCCGCGGGCCTCCTCACTCCGCGATGGGGATCTCCTTCGTCTCCTCCGCGACGGGCTGTATGTAGGGGACATCCACGGCAAGCAGACCGTTCCTGAAGGTCGCCTTTGCCGCGTTGGTATCGACGGGACAGCCGATCGCGTACGTGCCGACGTAGCGGACGTCGCCGCGAGCTGCATCGATGGAGAAACTGGTCTCCTGCATCTTAAACGTGATATCCTTCTTCTCAACGCCTGGTAGTTCTATCTCGATATGAAGATTCTCTTCGTTCTCATCCGAGTAAGCACAGACATAGGGTGCAACTCTCAACGCTGCCATCTCATAACCTCCTCGACGGCAACAGAGATGCGGGAGTGCTATTTAACGTTTACCTTCCGCCCGGTCCCCGCCTCAAGCAGCGGATCCCGGGCAGCGCGGCACGGGGAACGAGAGACAGAGGTTTTATCAGGGAGGCGTCAAGTATCATGCATGAGCGAGCGGTTCATCTTCACCCGGCACCACACCAACTGCTACCACTGCGGCGAGGACGCCGACCAGATTATAAAAGCGGTCTCCGCACAGGCGCAGGTGATCTGCTCTGCCTGCGGGGCTACAAGGATCTTCATCCCACGGTTCGAGAACACCGGGACGGTCGGGGTCTGCACCCCGATCGGGTGTTACAATGTATGGAACATCGAGGCCGACGGGCGGTGTAAAAATTGTGGGGTCACGGGCCCGCACGACCTCACGATCGGGTGCAGCCACTTCACGACCCGGTGCCGGAACTGCGGCTACACGCACTTCTACCGGTTCAACCTGGAGTATATCGGCCAGTGCCCCGTCGGCGAGGAGGAGGTCAGCGCTCCTCGCGCACCATAGCGATGGCCTGTTTCGGGCACTCGTTTGAGCAGATGCCGCACCCCTTGCAGTAGTCGAGGTCGATATTGAGGTCCTCGTCGATGACCCCGTCCGGGCAGTACTGGGCGCAGAGCCCGCAGGCGTTGCACGCCTCCCTGTCCACCACGGGCCGGAACGTCCGCCAGGAACCTGTCTTCCCCGAAGAGGCCTCCGTTGGCCTGCTGAGCGCAAGTCTCTCTCTCATACCTTCAACTCCTCATACGCCGCTTCTGCAGCCTTCACATTCCGTTCGTCGGCAAACATCTCCCGGATCGCCTGCTCTGCCGAGGGGAGGGTGACGATACTCATCTTCGCGAGCGCCCCGAGCACCGGGGTGTTGAGGATGGGGCTCCCGGCGACTACCAGGTTCTCCCCGAGCGCGATCCCGGTCAGGTCGACGTTCCGGCAGGTCCCGTTGCACCCGGGAAGCGGGTGGGCGCTGTTGAGGAGGACTGTTCCGCCAGCTTTCAGGCCCTGCAGGACGTCCACCACATCCATGATGCTCGTATCGAGCACGATCACGAGATCCGGCTCATGGATCTGGCTGTAGATCTTGATCGGCTCGTCGTCGATCCGAACGAACGAGACGACCGGCGCCCCGCGCCGTTCCGCCCCGTAGAACGGGCAGGCAGTTGCGTATTTCCCGTCCCTGAACGCAGCAAGGGCGAGGAGCTTTGCGGCCGTGACGCCGCCCTGCCCGCCCCTGGAGTGAATCCTGATCTCATACATGGTCGCTCACCCCGAACCAGGTCTCCTCACCGGGATGCCGGTTCCGAACAAAGTCCGCGATATCGTTGTAGGTGACCTCCTGGCCGCCGAGACCGGCGATCACGCTGTAGGGCGCGATGCCTGTCTTCGACCTGATAGAATGCGCCACCACGCCGCCGAAGCCGAAGGAGTAGTCGCGGTCGATCACCACGACCTCCCGCCCGGCAAGGTCGAGGTCAGGGAAGGGGCGGAACCAGCGCAGGCGCATGGATCCGGCCTTTATACCCTCGTCGCGGAGACGGTCGACCGCCACCTCCGCCTCTTTCCCGAGCGTTCCCATGGCGATAACGACGACGTCGGCATCCTCGCACCGGTAGTCCTCGGTGGGGCCGTAGGAGCGGCCGAATCGCTCTGCGAACTCGCGCTCGACATCCGCGATCACGCCCCGGGCGTCGCGCATCGACCGCTCGATATCCCAGCGGAACCGGAAGTAGTCGGCCGGTCCGGTCATGGGGCCGTAGACGCAGGGGTTCTCCGTATCGATCGCGTGCGGAAGATGATAGGCGGGCAGGAAGTCTCCGATCTCAACCGTCTCGAGCGACTGCATGATATGGCTCAGCGCGAACCCGTCCAGGTTGACCATCACCGGGAGGAGGACCCTCTCGTCCTCAGCGATCTTAAACGCCATCAGGGTGGCGTCGTAGGCCTCCTGGACCGTGCCCACGAAGACCTGCAGCCAGCCCGTATCGCGCTGGGAGAAGGCATCGGTGTGCTCCGCCCAGGTGTTCCACCCGGGGCCGAGGGCACGGTTGACGTTTGCCATGACGATCGGCAGGCGCGCGCCCGCTGCCCAGTGGACCATCTCGTGCATGTATAAGAGGCCGTGCGAACTCGTCGCCGTGAAGGTCCGGACGCCCCCGGCGCTCGCCCCGATACAGGCGGCCATGGCCGAGTGCTCGCTCTCCACCGGAATGTACCGGCTTTCGAGGTCGCCGGCGGAGACGTACTCGGCGAGCTGCTCGACGATCTCGGTCTGGGGGGTGATCGGGTATGCAGCGATGACACCTGGTCTGGCGGCCTTCACCGCGGTCGCCACCGCCTTGTTGCCGGTCGCGATCGTCAGCATACCCCAGCCTCCTCACGGGAGAGACGCTGGATGTTTCGTTCCACCTGCTGGCGCATCTCGCTCATGACCTCAGGACTCAGGTTCTTGAACCGGCCCTGGCCGCTGATGTAGTCCTCTAGCGGCGCGGGCCGCTTCATCGCAGTCTTCGACGGGCCGTTGATGGTGAGTTTCCCAAACTCGCGCTCGTAGAGGATCCACGTCCCGGTCTTCACCGCCAGTTTCCCCATCTCGACTGTCTTCTCCGTGGGGTAGCGCCATCCGGGCGGGCACGGCGCCAGGATATGGATGAACTTGGGCCCCTCGATCGAGAGCGCCTTCTTCACCTTCTTGTAGAGGTCGAGAGGATAGGCGCTGCACGCAGTCGCCATGTAGGGGGGGTTATGCGCCTCGACGATCCGGTCGAGATCCTTCTTGGCCGTGGGCTTGCCGCCGGGGGTCGTGGTGGTACGCGCCCCGAGCGGCGTCGAGCCCGACCGCTGCATGCCGGTGTTGCCGTACGCCTCGTTGTCGTAGCAGATGTAGAGGAAATTGGTGCCACGCTCAAAAGCGCCGGAAAGCGACTGAATCCCGATATCGACCGTTCCACCGTCACCTGCGTAGACGATGACGTTGGTCTCTTTCCCGAGCGCCGCGAGCGCGTCGCTCATGCCGGAGGCGCAGGCGGCGGCTGCGGCAAATGCTATATTATATACGGGCACGTTCATCGCCGTGCCGGGGTAGATCCCCTGGATGACGCTGGTGCAGCAGGCGGGCACGACCAGAACAGAGTCGGGGCCGGCCGCTTTGAGCACGTAGCGCAGACACAGGGAAGAGCTGCACCCCGCACAGGCGGACGTGCACTTATACAGATACTCCTCCTTCGGAATCGCTGACAAATTGTTTACACTCCTCTCATCTATTTTTGTCACCATTTGTAATGAGAGTTTTGCGGTCTCGCCCCCGGGCATCCGGCGGCCTTCCGGAGGAATGACTGATGAGAATACGTCAAAATACGGTACGCGTTGAAAAACGGGCCGGGGCCGGAGTCCGGTTAAACCGGGACCCGGCGCGGACTGACCCACTGAGGGGTTCCCCGGCCCCCTCACCCCCGTTCAGTTCCCGGCACCACTCCCGGGAGTGCGCCTCTCGGGCGCCGAACCCGGACGAAGCGCCCGGCGGACCAGGCCGGCGAAGCACTTCAGGCAGAAGGGGGTGAAGAACCAGACGCCCATCTCCAGGAGGGGAAGGGGTCCGTTGTGGCGTATCCGGTACCGGTAGCTCTCAAAATTCATCTTCATGTAAACCGGCGCGATCTCCTCGAACCACCGGGCCTCGGTAATCTGGCCATCGGTGACCTCTCGTGAGATATCGGTGAGGAAATTTCGGATATTCTCGCCCGTAGCCCCCTCCGCGACATGGGGCACAAAATCGTCCTCGACGATGAGCGGGGTCACCCCGCACTCCCCGACGACCCCGTCGTTCTGCAGGTTGACCGAGAGGATGACCGCCTCCCGCGAGAGGTTATGAGGCCAGCGGGGTTCGAACTGGAGCATGCCGAGCGAGTAGGCGATGAGCCCCCCACGGTAGCGTTCGATCGCCTGCATGGTATGGGGGTGGTGCCCGAGGATCAGGGTGGCCCCCGCGTCGATGAGCCGGTGAGCGAGGTCGATCTGCTCGGGGGACGGGTAGTAGGCCATCTCGGCCCCCCAGTGCAGCGAGACGGCGATATGGTCGCACCGGCCCGCGAGAGAGGCGATGTCCTTGAGGATATCCTCCTCAACCAGCCGGTTGACCGAGACGTCGCGGGGCAGGGCGAGTTTGCCGATCGTGTAGCCCGCAAACCCGATCGAAATGCCGTTCTTCTCGAGGATGACCGGCTCCTGCCGGTTCTCCGTCGCCGATCCGCCGATGGCGAGGATGCCACGGCTCTCAAGCGCATTGAGGGTGTTCTTGAAGCCCTCGACACCGAGGTCGCCGGAGTGGTTGTTTGCAACGCTCATAACATCAAATCCAGCATCCACCAGGTACCGGGCCGTATCCGGGGATATGAAGATGACGTGATGCTTCTCTGCCTGCTCTCCCGTCTCCGAGAGGGTCGTCTCCAGGTTGCCGAAGAGGATGTCCTTATCCTTGAGGAGGTGCTGGACATCCTCGAACGGGTGCCGATTGCTCTCTGTCCGCAGCCAGATGTCGCCGGCTGCTATCAACTTGATTTCGTTCTCCATTCTTTCTCACACTCTGACGTTTCTTTCTCACACTCTGACGTGTCCCACTGATCCAGCGGCAGGTCCTGTATCAGGAACTGGTACTTACCGCGCCGGGTGCGGGGAATCATCTCGATGAAGCGGATGGTCACATCCACGTCGTTTTCAAACTTTCTGTCGAGTTCCCGGAGAATACGTTCCGTATCCTGGTCGGTATACCCCGTTTTCTTCACGATCCGCATCAGAACCTCCCCCTCCTTCATCTGGTAGAACTGGAACTGTGCAACGTTGTCAAAGACGTCGGAGTGCATATTGACTGCCGTCATCGATATGAACCGGCGATCCTTCGTCACGATGAACTCATGCAGGCGCCCTTCCACGCTCTCGAGGAGGGGGTAGGCACGGCCGCAGGGGCATGGTCCTTCTCCGAGGACTGCAGCATCCATGGTCCGGTAGCGGATGAGGGGGCAGATGGGGTTCATGAGGCTCGTCGTGACCACCTCCCCCATCGCCCCCGGCGTCGTTACGGGCCTGCCGTCTCTCCCGATCAGTTCGACGATCCCGTATTCGGGGAAGATGTGATAGTTGGTGCTCTCCTCGCACTCTCCGGCGAGCACCGTCTGCTCGGAGTTCCCGTACCAGGAGAAGACCCGGCACCCGAAGGTCTCGGCGAGCAGGCTCCGCTGCCAGGGGTAGAGGTTCTCGGAGCCGCAGAGGACCGCTTTGACGGTCGGGAAGGGCCCGATGCCGTGCTCTCTCATGTACCGGGCCAGGATCACAGCCACCGAGGGATACGCCTGGATGAACCGGGGCCGAAACTTCCGGATCTGGTCGATGTAGGCCGGGAGGGTCTCTTCGGTCATGTGATGGGAGGACATCAGCAGCCATCGGCCGAAGAGCGTCTTCTTCCAGAAGATGCCGTCCTGGGCCGACCCGACGATGTAGCCCCGGAGGACGACGCACCGGTCGGTGAACCGGTAGCCGACGCGGTCCCACTGGGTCTTCATGAACGCCCACTCCCGGGCCCGGGAGACCCCTTTCTCGTAGTAGAAGCCGACCGGGATGCCGGTGGAACCGCCGGTGGTGACGTACTCAAACGCCGTCTCCGGGTAGTTTGTGGCTTTTAAGTCGGCAAGGTTGTTCTGCAGGTCCTCCCGGGTCAGGAAGGGGAGGAGCTCGAGGTCCGCGGGGGTCGTTATATCCCCGGGCACAAGATCCCGCTCTCGAAAGACCCGGCGGTAGTAGGGGACGTTCTCGTAGGCGTGGTCGAGCAGGCGCGAGAGCGCCTGCGCCTGGTAAGCCGCGAGTTCCTCCCGGCTCCACCGCCGGGACCGCTGGAGGAAGGTGTAAGTCTTTTTATACGCAGAGTATGCGGGGAGGATGCGAAGTGCCCTCGCCGTCACAGAATTTTCAAGCCGGAGAGTCTTCGATCCCCGATGATTCATCCGCACACTCATTGACACTGCTCATATCGATACTCCGCATTAAACGTTTTGCTCCCGGTGAGATGGAATGACACCGGGAGCACGATGGAGACGGCGGGCGCCCCCGGACATCGCGTATGTTTAGAAGAAGTTTTCAGAGTACGGGATGGAGACCAGATCTCGACCGGATGCACGGCAAAAGTGTTTTAGAAACTCGGGGAAGAGATGCTTCTCCGAGATAATTACCCAGATGTCACCGTACGCATCTGAACCGTTGCCCTCCCACGAGCGGAACGAGA
>JAENZF010000174.1 GCA_016841385.1 Methanobacteriota archaeon
AGGGACATCCAACGCCGTTTGATCCGGTAGAGATCGACGGCGATGTCCATGAGCGCCTTCAGCTCGGCGAAAAGCCGTTCCTGGTCGCCTTCCGCCTTGTACGCCGCCCGCGGACAGTTGATGGACATCACCTGCCAGGAGCCCATAGAGAAGTGCTTCCCCTCCCGGAAGTAGAGTTTATCCTCGAACTCGTCGTCCTCGTCGGCGAGGGAGGAGAACTGGTAGGCGCAGCAGTTCCCGGTCACGATGCCGAGCGCGTTTGCGAAGGTGTGAGTGTCGGCGACATCGACGAGGTCGTAGACGTAGTCATCATAAGGCAGCCTTTCAATAGACCGGATGCGGACCGGGTGAAGATCTCCGTTGATGAGCCGTTCAACGTCTCCTGTCTGTGCTTCGGGCCGTACAAGGGAGACCTGTGTGCTGTGGTGACCTGACGCGGCATACTGGCTGGCATATACGAGTCCGGTGTACTGAAGCCCGCTTGCCCCAATCGGCAGGCGGGTGAAGACCCCTCCGGTCCGCCGCGACGATCCGGTGACTGCTGCTGTGCCGTATCCGGTTTTCGCGGAGAATCGGTGGATCTGGTCCTGAGCCGTGATCGTGCAGGTGTAAGCGGTGAGGGGGTACGGTTCGCCGGTCTGGGGGTGCGCGACGGTTGTCTTCTGCTCGATGTAGTTCATCTGGACCCCGATACGCTGCGCGAGCCAGACCAGTTTCTGAACTGCGTTCCGCGATACCAGTTTTATCCGGATGCCCCTTGCATGATGGATGTATGACCCCTGGTGCCCTGTCTGGATGCTGATATTACCGTCACCACGGAACGCGGCATCGAGGTACGTACCCACCAGCTCCCTATCGATGTCAAAGAGCAGATCCGGTACGTTCTTCTCAGCAGCGCACTTCCCACAGCCGATAGCATCGAGGAGGAGATAGAGGAGTTTGCTGTTGATGGTAACGTTGGTGGCCGTGGTCTCCTCAGAGATCAGTGGTTCGTACCCGAGGGAGTCTTTGATGCACGCTGTGGCATCCTGGATGAGATCCTTTTCGTGATTTCCAAACGAGAGTCTTACTGTGTACCGCCGTCCACTGGTATCGCTGCACCCCTCTGCAAGATAGTATCCAAGGAACCTGATGAACTCTCCAGTTATTGGAAGGACCTGAGGCAGACCACGACGTTTTGCGTTCTGTATGTTCACTTCCCCATTCTGGAGCACGATCTCATCGGCATGTCCGGCGGCGCACAGCGTTTCTGCGACGTCGAGTTCCCTGACCGGGCTGCTGCCAAATTCCGCGGTTTTGACTACGGGAAGATAGTCTCCGGTACGAAGCGCCTGTGCCGACGTTTTCGTGAATCTTCCTGCATTCAGGGTGAAGACCGGGTGGTCCGGCGTGACGGTGATCCGTCGGCCCGATTCGAGGGTGATTTTGAGCATCTCTCCTGAGAGCTTCTGTCGCATGACCCCCCGGAAGGGACGCAGGGATGCCGTCATACCGGTCATATCAACACTCGGTGTCTTCGCATCGAGGCGGGCAAACTCCGTGCCATACGGATCGGTGTGCCTATCTTCTCCAGCCGTCTCTTCAAAGAGATCTCTGATCTGCCGGATACGGGTTCTGCCGTCCGAATTTACAATGGGGATGAGTTCATCTCCTGCCAGGCACTGGTAGCACGAGATCCCCTCTCCGGCGCCCCGGTAGCCGGGGATCTGGTTGTCGTAGTAGGGGGTGCCGTATTTCGACGCCAGCTCGAAGGTCATCAGGTAGAGGTCCTGGTAGGTGGGAAGATCCGGGTGCTCGAGATTGAACTCCTCGTTCTCGATGAGGAAATCGGGCTCGATGCTGATCTCGGGCTTCGGGAAGGAGAAGGGCTTGCCCCAGTAGTCCCCCTCGAGCATCACCTCCATCAGTGCCTTGAAGAGGAGCCTGACCTCCCGCTCGAACTCGCCGTAGGTCCGGAACGGCGCCTGTTTCCCGTCCCAGACCTTGCCGCGGTAGACGCAGGGTTTGTCCTTCCAGAGGGTGGGGACCCCCGGGGAGAGCTGGACCGACGAGAAGACGACCTGGCCGCCCCGCGCGACCATCATCTGGGTCATCTCGTAGACGAACATCTGCATCAGCTGCCGGATCTCCTCGTAGTCCATCCCCTCGAAGAAGGGCGCCATGAACGTGAGGAAGTTGTAGTAGCCCTGGCCGCCGGCGAAGTTCGTCTGGGCGGAGCCGAGCGCCTTGACCGCGTGGAGGACCGCCACCTCGGCCCGTTTCGCGGGGCCGGCAACCGATGCTTTCGTCCCGTTGCCGTCGGGCATCAGGCCGTAGTAGAAGAAGTAGCGCAGGTCCCAATCCTGGCAGTTGTGGATGAGCAGACCGTCGGAAGCGAAAAACGTATGGCTCTCCTCGGTCCCGTCGCCGTCGAGGAAGAGGTCGTAGACGTACGCGCCGGTCGGTTCTGCCACAGAGACCTCGACGACAGTCTCCTCCCGCTCTCCAACCAGCCTCTCCTTCACCGCGGAAAGGAAACCGTCGATGTGATCCTGCCGCTCATCGAGGAATGTGGCATACCGGGCAAATGTCTCGATATTCTTCCGGCCGTTGATCTGGAGGCGGTAGAGTGTCCGCCGCTCCTCGTTGTCTCCATAGAGCTCGACGATGTGGGGTGTCATCCCGAGCGATGCGAGCAGGAGCGAGAGTTCCTGCCGGAGCGCCGGTGATGCGGTGGTGTAGTTGACGATGCAATCCGACTTTTCCGGGCGGTAGTATGCCGAGCCATCCCCGGTGAAGAGAGCGGAGAGGAACTCGTGGAGGAGTACGTCGTTTAAGTGGTATACGATCCAGGGGAGGCGTTTTCCTGCTGCTCCCTCCGGGATGCCGAAGACGTAGCGGAAGAGCAGATAGGCCGCCTTGCCGCCGAAGTAGACCTGCAGCGCCCGGTTGCGCTCCACCTCGACCCCGTAGATGGTCGTGGTATCGGGAGCGCCGCCGGCGACCGTTGCAAAGGTATTCAGGCTGGCACGTGCCGAGGCCACGATGGCGGGCGCCTGCCGGTTCTCGGTGATCGCGAGGTTGTACTGCCCGACCGCCGGGGCGGCGTTATAGTTCCCCTCCGAGACGAAGAACCCGAGGAGCCGGACGAGTTCCGGCGTAAGCGCAAGAAGAGCGGGAAGTTCGTGTTCGCTCCCCGTGACCCCGATGGTGACCCCGGCATAGTCTTCGATGCCATAGCGGTTGCAGAAGGCTGCAAAGAGAGCGACCGGCATGACCCCGCGTGTATACCACTGTTTCCGGTGCTCGACGCCGAGGGTCCGCGATATGTCGGCGTACGAGACAGCACGTCCGGTTCGCACCGCATCGGCAAAGATCTCCCCGGCACCGCGGACGTAGACGTTCTCAAGGAGGTGGGCCGGGACCGATGCCGGCAGTTCCCGGACGAGATCGATTGCCCCGACCTTCTCCCCGCGGACGGCATCGGTCCCGGTGATCCTGTAGAGGGCGTCCCCGGGGCACACCTCGTCGGCACGGCGGATAACCATACCGTCTCCGGTCCGCACCGGGATCCGGTGCTCGCCGGTGACCATCAGCGACCGCCCGCCCGATGTCCG
>JAENZF010000175.1 GCA_016841385.1 Methanobacteriota archaeon
CTGCCGGTACTTCGCCTCGCTCTCCTGCAGGATCTTTTCATTGTGTTGAAACTGTGCATTCTCACGCCGAAGTGCATCAACTTCTTCCTGGAACTCTTGCATCCGCTCTCGAACGAGCCGTTCTACTTCGGCGGAGATATCCTGTGCCTCTTCATCCCGTCTGGTGGGATCGGAGTTCTTCCGTGGAGTTCCTGGGGGCGCCGGCATCTGAATCGGGGACTCCTTTTAAAGGCAGTAGCCCTAAGTTTCCCATAGTGGGTAATAACGATAGCTCTCTCCGGAAGAATTGTTACTGTTCATGGTCTTTTACGGGAAACAGAGAGCAATTCAGTTTTTACACGAGGAACTCGGTCGGAAAGGCAAATCAATATTGCACAGACCGCCCTCAAACCCTTGCCTAGGATCTTGCATGTATGCAACGGCCACGCCCCGGCAGAGCGGGGAGAAAGATCGCTCATAACCTGGTCAGGATGCCCTGTTTCCTCCGGGAGAGATGCAAAGACGCCTGGATAGAAACCCGTCACGTCCCACCTTTACATATATTTTAACATCCCTGAATCTCAACAGATTATCACCGTTGATGTAAATGTACCACACAGAACAACCCCGGAGATCGACTCGCATCGAGTTACCGAAAAGTCCGACAGGTATCCAGGGCCTCGATGAGGTCACCCTGGGCGGCCTGCCGAGAGGGCGTCCTACCCTCGTCGTCGGGAGGGCGGGGTCCGGCAAAACCCTGCTCGGGATGGAGTTCCTGGTGCACGGTGCGCTGGAGTTCGGGGAGCCCGGCGTCTTCGTCTCTTTTGAGGAGACGCCCGGGGACCTTGTTCAGAACGTCGCATCGCTCGGCTACGACCTGAACGATCTCCGGGAGAGGAACCTGCTCTCGATCGACCACGTAGAGGTATCCCGGAGCGATGTCATCGAGACAGGGGAGTTCGATCTCGAGGCACTCTTCATCAGGCTCGGCTATGCCATCGACTCGATCGGCGCGAAAAGGATTGTCCTCGACACCATCGAGTCGCTCTTCTCCGGCCTCATGAATACCGGCATTCTCCGCGCCGAACTCCGGCGGCTCTTCTTCTGGCTGAAGGATAAAGGCGTCACCGCTGTCGTCACCGGAGAGAGCGGCGAGGTGACCATGACCCGCCACGGCCTCGAGGAGTACATCTCCGACTGCGTGATCCTCCTCGACCACCGGGTGGACGACCAGATCTCCACGCGCCGCCTGCGGGTGGTGAAGTACCGCGGTTCTGTCCACGGCACCAATGAGTACCCGTTCCTGATCGACGAGACCGGGATCTCGGTGCTGCCCGTCACCTCCACCGGCCTTACGCATACCGTCACCAGCGAACGCGTCTCAAGCGGCGTCGAGCGTCTCGACGCCATGCTCGAGGGGGGAGGCTTCTACCGCGGCAGCACGATCATGATCGCGGGGACGCCCGGCACCGGAAAGAGCAGTTTCTCGGCGAGCTTCGTGGATGCCGCCTGCCTCCGGGGAGAGAAATGCCTCTACTTCTCCTTTGAGGAGTCTCCCGACCAGATCGTGCGCAACATGCAGTCCATCGGCATCGATCTTACGCCTCACATCGAAAGCGGCCTCCTCGAGATCAACTCCTCAAGGCCGACGATGTTCGGCCTGGAGATGCACCTCGTTATGCTGCTCAAGGAGGTCCGGAAGACGCAGCCCCGGGTCGTCGTGATCGATCCCTTGAGCGATCTCATCGCGATCGGCACCACACGCGATGTCAAGGTCATGCTCACGCGCCTGATCGACTACCTGAAGATGAACGGGATCACCACGCTCTTTACTCATCTTATCCACACGCGGGAAGCGGTAGCCCCCGCGGACCTTGCCGTCTCCTCGCTCATCGATACGCTGATCCAGCTTCTGGACATCGAGTCTGCCGGGGAGCGCAACCGCGGACTCTACGTGCTGAAGTCCCGTGGGATGGGGCATTCCAACCAGATCCGCGAATACCTGATAACCGGCGACGGCATCGAGCTTGCCGACGTCTACGTTGGGCCTGCCGGGATGTTCATGGGCACCGCCCGGCTCGTGCAGGAGGCGAGGGAACGGGCAGGGGCGGAGGCCAGAAGGGAGGAGATCGCGTTCCGGCAGCGCGAACTGGAGCGGGAGCGGATCGCCGTGGAAGCCCGGATCGCTGCCCTGCAGGCTGAGTTCGCCTCGCAGGAGGAGGACGTCCGGAGAATGATCAGCGCGGAGAGCCGCCAGCAGGATATAATTGATGCGGATACCCGGGCAATCGGAAAGCTGCGGAGAGCCGATGCTTCCGATGATGATAAAAAGGTTCAGGCAACAAGAGGAGAGACCGGGGAGGAGCAATGAATGATACAGAGAATACGGCCGGAGAAGAGAACGGGGAGGAGTGGGTTCTGCGGCTCTATGTCGCCGGCCAGACGCCGAAATCTCTTGCTGCATTCGCCAACTTAAAGAGACTCTGCGAAGAGCACCTCGCCGGGAGGTACACGATCGAGGTGATCGATCTCCTCGAGCACCCCCAGCTCGCCAGGGGCGACCAGATCTTTGCCGTCCCCACGCTCGTCCGGAGGCTCCCTCCGCCGTTGCGGAAGATCATCGGGGACCTCTCGAACACGGAGAAGGTCCTCGTCGGGCTGGACGTGCGGCCGAGGAGCTGATGTGGTATGACGGACGGAAAGAATGAGAATGCAGAGGATCAGCGTTCGGCCACGGATGAGTTCGAGATGGCGCTGGAGAGGACGGATGCCCGCTATGTCCTGCGGCTCTATGTTACGGGAATGACGCCCCGATCGCAGAAGGCGATCGAGAACATCAAAGAGATCAGCGAGGAGCACCTCGCGGGGCGCTACGACCTTGAGGTGATCGACATCTACCAGCAGCCCGAACGGGCCCAGGAAGCCCAGGTCGTCGCGACCCCCACGCTCATCAAGCAGCTGCCTCTGCCCCTCCAGAAGCTGATCGGGGATATGTCGGATAAAGAGCGTGTTCTGATCGGGCTTGGTATCCAGGAGAAGGAGTAACCGATCCATCCGCGGGTAATAGACGATGCAGGGTTTAGACCGGTCATCCGATACGAGCGCTCCCCGGGTGCCGCGGGAGAAGGAACTCCTCCGCGTACTGGAGGAGTTGTACGGGGGCTTTTTTGAGGCGGAAGAGACGCTTTCGGCGATCCGGAGGGGGGAGGTCGACGCCTTCGTCGTCTCCACGAGCGACGGGGAGAAGATCTACACCTTAAACACCGCCGAGCATCCCTATCGCGTCCTCATCGAACAGATGCGGGAAGGAGCGGCGCTCTTCTCCGCCGACGGCACGATCCTCTACAGCAACGCAAGTTTCGCCCGGCTGCTCCATATGCCGCTTGAGAAGGTGATGGGGGAGTCGATTCACACCTTCATAGATCCTGCCGGAACGGTGAGATTCCGGAGGCTGATGAAGACGGATCCGTCCGGCAGCACGGACGAGAGCACGCTGCAGGCGCAGGATGGCAGCCGGGTGCCGGTGCACCTCTCCTTAAAACCGCT
>JAENZF010000176.1 GCA_016841385.1 Methanobacteriota archaeon
TCGGCATCCGCTCGACGGCGACGATCATGTACGGCCACTGCGAGAGCGAGGCGGACCGGGCCCGGCACCTCGCGGTCCTCCGGGATATCCAGGATGAGACCGGGGGATTCACCGAGCTTGTCCCCCTCTCCTTCCTTCACGAGAAGACCACCCTCTACCGGGCGGGGCTCGCACGGCCCGGGGCGACCGGCAGGGAGGATACCCTGCTCGTCGCGGTCGCCCGGCTCTTCCTCGACAACTTCGACCACATCCAGGTCTCCTGGGGGAAGGTGGGAACGAAGATGGCGCAGATGGCGCTCCTTTCCGGTGCCGACGACCTCGGAGGGACGATGTTCTGCGACGACGTCTCGGTCGACGCCGGCGGCGAAGGGGCCGACTACCTGGACCCGGCCGAGATGCAGCGGATCACGAGTGACCTCGAGCGGCCCCTCCGGCAGCGGACGACGACCTACGAGATGGTGTGAGGTGCGACGGGCCGAAGGGTGCGACTGCCGGAACGTGCGATGGTTCATTAGAACCGGAGCATGAGCACCGTTAGGTGCGAAGGCAGGAGCTTGAGAAGGCCGAAGGCCTTCGAGCCGGAGCTCGAGAAAACGCGAAGCGTTTTCGAGCAGCGACGCTCCGTCGTTGCCGGACGCCGGAACCGGTGAACTACTGAGACCGGTTCACATCCTGTTTAAGGCCTCTCTTCCCGGCATCCCGATCTCGACGCGGCGTTGCACCGCCGGGAGGTTTGCCGCCTTCACCTCGGCGTCCATCAGGCTATCAAGGTTCTCCAGGGTGGACTCTTCTGAGACGCCGACGATCGCCGCAGGAACCCCGACGTTTGCCAGCGCCTCGATATCGAACCCGGCGGTCCCGATCATCCCCTCGTCGGTCACCCAGGCCATCAGGCTGGTGCTCCCGACCGGGATGACGTATCCGTATGCGTCCTTGTAGCTGAGCCTTGTGCGCTGATGACATAGGATCTGCTGAGCCATAGGTGCCGGGATATCCCCGGGAACTGATAAGTGTATGCCCCCCGCCGGGGCGCACCCGAAGGTTCTTGAGATGGCCGCGCCAAATGAAGTTATCCCATAAGGGAAGACGGGTGAGGTGTATGACGCCACCACTGCGACAGCTGCTTGACGACACACTCGCCGGCCACCGGCTCACGGAGGAGGAGGCCGTCCGCCTTCTTTCGACACGCGACCGGGGCGTCTGGGAGATCGCCGCCGTAGCGGATGAACTCCGTGAACACAAGGTCGGCGATATCGTCACCTACGTCCGCAACCAGAACATCAACGTGACCAACCTCTGCGTGAACGCCTGCGGATTCTGCGGGTTCTCCCGGAAACCGGGCGACGCTGATGTGTTCTTCCATAACGAAGCCACCGTCCGGGAGAAGGCCCGGACCGCGCGTGAGCGCAGCGTGACCGAGGTCTGCACGGTGAGCGGTCTCCACCCGGAGTTCGACGCCCAATCCTACGTCGACATCATATCCTGGATACGGGACGAAGCCCCCACTGTCCATATCCACGCGAGCAACCCGATGGAGGTGGCCTATGCCGCGCAGAGGAGCGGCATCTCCACCCGGGAAGTGCTTATCGAGATGCAGGCCGCGGGTCTCGGGACACTCTGCGGGACAGCGGCCGAGATCCTGGTGGACAGCGTCCGGCGGGTGATCTGCCCGGACAAGATCGATACGGCGACCTGGGCCCGGGTCATCCGGGAGGCGCACGGACTCGGCATCCGCTCGACGGCGACGATCATGTACGGCCACTGCGAGAGCGAGGCGGATCGGGCCCGGCACCTTGCGGTCCTCCGGGAGATTCAGGATGAGACCGGGGGGTTCACCGAGTTCGTCCCCCTCTCGTTCATCCACCCGAACACCCCTCTCTACCGGGCGGGGCTCGCCCGGCCCGGAGCGACCGGCAGGGAGGATCTCCTGATGTTTTCGGTATCAAGGCTCTTCCTCGACAACTTCAACCATATCCAGGCCTCCTGGGTGAAGCTCGGGACGAAGATGGCGGGGGTGGCGCTCCTCTCGGGCGCAAACGATCTCGGGGGAACACTCTTCGAGGAGAGCATCTCCCGGGAGGCAGGTGCCCGGGACACCGATTACCTGGACCCGGCCGAGATGCGGCGGATGGCCGCGGACCTCGGGCGGACGCTCCGGCAGCGGACGACGACCTACGACCTCCTTTCAGGCTGATCTCCGGGAAGGACCGGACTGCCACGTCCCGCCTCTCTACATTCCAGGAAAATTATAAATATCCGTCAATCGAGTATGGCTCCTCAACGCCGGCCGAATGCCGGCGATTGGGGGGAGAAAAAGATGGTAAATGGTCTTGTAGGCCTTGCAATCCTCTTCTTCGTACTGGCACTTATCTTTGCCATACTCGGGGCACGGGGCATTGCGGGGATGTCGATGTCGATCGCGAAGTGGCTGGTCATCATCTTCATCGTCCTCGCGATAATATCGCTGCTGCTCTGACCGCCAGCCGGGCTCATAAGCCGTTTACCGGCCGACGAGCCCGGTATCCGGGCAGGGGGAACCGGTCCTTCGGCATCTAACGGCAATGGCCCCCTTTTCTAGGGAGTCCCCTGCCCGCCCCGAGGAGCGTGACCGGTACCGTGAGATAGGACCCTCAGTCCTCCGGCTGGAGGTACCTGACGATCGCATCTGCAACCACTGCGGCCCTCTTCATCGCCTGTTCGTCCTTCTGAACGTCTCCCGGCGCGTAGGCCCTGCCGCAGACGTAGCCAAGGTACGAGAACTCATGGGCGTTCAAGAACCCCTCTATGGTTTCGAGGGAGCGCTCGCCCCCCCGGTCGGCGCAGACGGCCACGGCCACGGCCCTCCTCCCTGAAAGCCTCCTGTCGTGGAAGAGCGAGTAGGTCCGGTCGATCAGGTTCTTTGTCTGGCCGTTGATGTCGTAGTAGTAGGTCGGGGCGCCGATTACCAGCACCTCGCAGTCGATCATCTTCTCCGCCACACGACCCCAATCGTCATCCTCCGTTACGCACCATTTCGCGTCCCTGCAGGCTTCGCAGCCGGTGCAGGGCCGGATGTCCATACCGGCGAGCGAGAGGTACTCGGTCTCGATGCCCGCCTCCCGCACCCGGTCGAGGATGGTGGTGACCAGCAGCGCGGTGTTGCCGTTCTTCCGCATGCTTCCGGAGATACCGAGAACGTTCATAGTCTAGTGCTCGCTCCCCTCGTTCTTGATTCTTGTGATCCGGGCATCTAGATCCAGTCCCCGGAAGAGAGCGAGGATCTCGGCGACCGGGTCGCCGGAACGGTAGAAGAGATGCGAAGGGCAGGCGCAGTCACTGCACCCGAACCCGGGGACGTACGCCCCGCCGACGGCGCGGGCGAGGTCGCACTCG
>JAENZF010000177.1 GCA_016841385.1 Methanobacteriota archaeon
TCTCGAACCGGTTGCAGTAGGCGACGATGTAGAAGGCGCTGTGAACCGAACTGATGAGCAGAAC
Source organism: Methanobacteriota archaeon (assembly GCA_016841385.1). Taxonomy (GTDB): domain Archaea; phylum Halobacteriota; class Methanomicrobia; order Methanomicrobiales; family Methanoculleaceae; genus Methanoculleus. The sequence continues at coordinate 65 of JAENZF010000177.1, forward strand.
GTCGAGACCGGCGATAAGACCTGCAAAGTATGCACCAAAGACTACCACGTGGGCAACAAGGCTGAGACCAAGCAGCAGGGAGGTGACCTGTACCCGGGTCAGGACGGTCGGAATCGTCAGGATACCCGCCAGTCTATCCTTATCGACATCGCGGACGTCATAGATGACGGTATTGACAAAACTTTTGCAGAAGAAGAAGAGGCAGACCAGCACGACCGGCAGGGTGACAGCGCCAAGGAAGATCAGGATGCCAAGCGACCAGGTGAGAGCGACGATGCAGTTTTTGGTTCCGCTGCCCCCCTTCAGCCGATGACCCCCGATGCCCTTCGCATACAGGTACGCAACGAGGAACGGTATGAGGAGGGCGGGGTTCGGGTAAAGGGCGAATGTGCCGACCATGGCGATGAGTGCTGTCAACAGGAGCGCTTTTCTGAACCGGCTTCCCCGCTTCTCATCCTCCTTATTCTCAACACCGCGGTCGAAGGCATAGGCTGCATATGCAATGAGTGCCGCGGCGGCAAATTCGGTGATCGGCACATGGTTTCCGAGGAACCCATACGCGAATTGTAGTTTGAGGGCTCCCGAAAGCGTAACCACAAATATCGACATGATAAGGTACTGTGCTTGCATAGTGTACACAATCCGCGAAGGCAAAATATTACATTCTGTACGAAATTGTACAGTACCATTGTACAATCACAGTACTGTTGGAATTTTTCAAAACAACTGTAATTTTTCGTAGAAACGGTAAGAAAGCCATATATATCGGATATTTTTAAAATATATCCCGGGGAAACGGATGCATTACTCCGGGCGGCGGGTATGAATTGTAATGAAATCAGAAGGCATAAATCAGAAAGAGAGCAGGTAGCCGAGATACTGCTTTACCGCGGCAATTGCTGCGCACAGGGTGAGTTCCATGTTGCGGCGGCACCTGTCCGGAATCTGCTGGCGCTGCTGGTTGACTGCCAGGAGGATGGAATCGTACTGATCGGCCCGGATCAGACCGTTGCCTGGATGAACAGGGCCATGGAGGAGCTCTTCGGAGTGAGCGGATATGAGACAATCGGCATGAATGCCGTGGAGTTCATCTCCCTCTGCGTCTCCCCGAATATTCAGGACGGCGAAGATTTAAAAGCCGATTTCATCGTATCCTGCTTCTTCTGTGAGAATATTCCAGCCAGGCGATACCGCACATCCCGTAATCCGGCTAGAAGGGTGGAGTACTCGAGCACCGTTATCCCCAGCGGGCCGGATCGGGGCGCGCGCCTGGACACCTACCATGCCAGCCTGGACTCCGGCCGGCTGGAGACGAGCCTTCAGGAATACCGGCAACGGTATGACTTCCTAGCAGCCTTCTCTTCCAGCCTGGTCGTGTCCCTCGATCCCGGCCTTACGATAACATCGGTGAACCCCTCGGTAAGGCGCCTCCTCGGACATAACCCGAATGATCTGACTGGAAAACACCTCTCTTTCATAATGACCCCGGATTCCGTTGCCCAATTCCAGAAAGCCTGTTTCCTGGATCGCGTCTCCAGAGGATCGACGGGGGGCTCCAATCCGGCCGAGGGCGCATGCACAATGGAGGCGAACCTCATGGACGCGCGGAGTCAACAGGTTGCCGTGACCTTCGGGTTCTCACTGGTCGGGGACGGTGAAGGCGGCCTCACCGGGATCGTCGCGGTTGCGCATCCGAAGACAGGTGACCGCAACGATGAATACCTGCGGCAGGAGGTCTGTTCGCAGCTCGACCGGAACATTGAGCACCTTGCATGCCTCGGCGATCGCATCAGGAACCCGCTCGCCGTCATCATCGGTCTTGCCGACCTGCAGGACAGTGAGGTCGCCCGGAAGATCACCGAACAGGCGCAGATCATTGACGGGATCGTCACGGAGCTGGACCGGGGGTACGTCGCATCGCTGAACATCAGGCAGTTCCTGAAGAAGCACCATCACCTGGGGGACGATGCCGCGTTAGGGGTCCCGCCCCCTTCCCGGGCGGAAACCCCATCCCTCAGTCCGGCCAATGGTATGCCATGTCGACCCGGTTCGTCCACGGACACCTGAAACTTTTTTGTATTGTTCGATGTACACCGGGGGCGCACTTGAGCGGGTGAATATACCGTACTTACGCAAGTAATCAAGGCCTGCCCCTGCGGGTGAGAGAATTGCTTCCCGAGCACGGCCGGGATATCTACCGGAAAGAGTTCAACAGTACCCAGGAAGCAGTATGCCGACTCCCGGGGGCGGCGAAACCCTGAAGAGTCACGTGAGGAGGTTGCCCACAAGGTCGCCCGGGCGGTGGTGGAGCAGGTCTACGAGAAGGGACCGGGTGGTGAATGAAGGAGGAAAGAAGAGGCGAAGCAGCGGGGTGTGCTCCGGGATAGGCGGCCGGAGGCGGCATCGCCCGGAGAGCGTTTTCTCGTATGTCCTGTTTATTATATTGCCACAAGGATTAAATACGGGCCGGCCTGTATTGACTCCCTTGCCGTGGGACAAGCATGTTCCACAATCCTGGAGATGTGATGCACATGAGAGGAGCTGCCACGGAGATGGGGACACGGAATATTGTATGGGGAAAGGATATTGCGGATTATTCGGTCAGGAACCCGCGGGGTGAAGACCTCGGGAGCATCAAGGACGTCGTGATCGATACCAACGAAGGCTGCATCGCCTATGCCGCTCTCTCGTTCGGGGGCATCATGGGACTTGGCGACAAGCTCTTCGCCATCCCCTGGGCGGCTCTTCAGTACAACGCGACCGACGACTCCTTCGTCCTGGACGTGCCCAAAGAGCGGCTCGAGAACGCGCCGGGCTTTGACAAGGACAACTGGCCGACGACCGCCGAACGCGAGTGGCTCACCGGTATGTACAGCCACTACGGCTATACGCCCTACTGGGAGCGCCGTCTGGAGCGGTGATCCCTCCAGAAAAGCAGGCATCGGGTCGGCCATGGGTCCGTGTACAGAGCCGGGCCCATGGCCGGCGACAGTTTTCGGAACCCTGGCAGCCCGGTTGGACCCGGCGGTAACGGCGAGGGCCCCCCGCCCGGGATGCCGCGGCGAACACTATATATGCCAGGGCACGCATGCACGGGACACCGTAATTCTGCGGGGAACGGCCGGAAGACAGCCAGGGAGCCGGACGAAGAGGTACAACCGCCCACGCACCCGGCACAGAAGCCCTGCCCATCTCCGCTGCTCCGGGGGTATGCCGGTATGCAGAACGTGATACCAAGACGGAAGAAGACCATCCGGGAGATCGACGTGAGGGGTAAGCGGGTGCTCGTCCGCGCCG
>JAENZF010000178.1 GCA_016841385.1 Methanobacteriota archaeon
GTCGGCCTGGTCACGGGGGCCTGCTTTGCCGAACTCGGGCATACCGTCGATATCGTCGAGATCGATGCGGGGAAGGCGGCGACGATCAACGCCGGGAAGGCTCCGATCCACGAGCGGGGCCTCGATGCGCTCCTCGCGAGGCACACCGGCGAGCGGCTCTTCGCGGGGACGGATTATGGCCCGGTTTCTAGAGCGGACCTCTCCTTCATCTGCGTGGGCACCCCCCCGGCGGCCGACGGGAGCGCCGACCTCTCGATGGTCGCCGCCGCAAGCCGGTCGATCGGGGAGGCGCTCCGCGACGGGAATGGTTTGCACACCGTTGTGGTGAAGAGCACCGTGCCGCCGGGGACGACGGAATCTGGAGCGTCGATATAGACACGTCCGCATGGAGTTCCCTGACGGCTGAGGGGTGATGCAGGCGAACAGCCCTGCCCCTTGCCTGATCTCCGGGTTCGGGGCTGAGACACCGAACCGAATGCTGGAGATGTGGATTGCAGGGCGGACGGTTGAGCCATAATTCCTGCTGATATCGCGTGACTTCTGGTTGAGTTCCTGCCGATATATATATCTAGCGACTTTTATTTTTCCAAAAAACCAGTAGATGTTAATTTTTATTTTCGAAATACTTTTATGATGAAAAATGCATTCCCATTGTAATTAATAAGAACCCAGAAGGCGAAACAAATGGCAAGAAAAATCTTAAAAATGTTCATTTTCACAACTCTGCTTCTTTTCTTCACTCTAGGTGCCACTGCGTCCGCGCAGCCCGACGAAAATGCTTCGTTTGCCGCGTCCGGTACCTACTCGCCCGCCGAACTGACGCCTGTGAATGAGAGCAATGAATTACCACTGGTACCGGAGAACCAGACGACTCTGGTACCGGAGAACAAAACAGCGCCATATTTTACTGACGATTCGTTCGCCAACCTCGTTCCTGTGTCAGCCAGTCAGCTCGATGCCCGTCCGGGACTTGGAGATCTCGATTATGTTCCGGGGGAGGTGATCGTCGAGTTCAAATCAACCGCTACGATCAACTCGGCAAAAGGCCAGGAGATCGCCCAAAACGTGCATTCACGCATCGGGAGCAGTGTCAAGAAAGACTTCACCCAGACCGGACTTGCCGGCGTTCAGTTAGTACAGCTCTCCCCTGGTACAAGCGTCGAGGAAGCGGTGAATTTCTACCGGAACGATCCGAACGTGCTCTCCGTATCGCCGAATTACATCGACCGGCTCGACTGTACCCCAAATGACCCTCAATTCAACACCCTCTGGGGGTTGAGCAACACCGGCCAGACAGGAGGGACGATAGATGCCGACATTGACGCGCCAGAAGCCTGGGACCTCGCCCAGGGTTCGACGGGTATCGTCGTAGCAGTGATAGATAGCGGCGTAGACTACACCCACCAGGACCTTGCGGCGAACATATGGACGAATTCCGGCGAAATTGCCGGGAACGGCATCGACGACGACGGGAACGGCTACATCGACGATGTCCACGGGTGGGACTTCGTCAACGACGACAACGACCCCTACGATGACAACGGGCACGGCACCCACTGTGCCGGAACAATCGCTGCGGTCGGCAATAACGCAAACGGTATCGCCGGGGTGAACTGGAACACAAAGATCATGCCCCTGAAGGCAGGATCTGCGGCAGGAACGCTTACCATAGCCGACCAACTCGAGGCATTCGCGTACGCCACCGCGATGGGCGCCGATGTCATCAGCTGTTCTTTCGGGGGATCCAGTTATGTTTCTTCCTTCGAGGCCGCTATCGCGGCTTCTCCTGCGGTGGTGGTCTGCGCGGCAGGAAACGACGGTACGAACAACGACGCGACCCCCCACTACCCGGCGAACTACAACTGCGCAAACATCATCGCGGTGGCGGCGACCGACCATAACGACAACCTGGCATCGTTCTCGAACTACGGCGCCACCACCGTCGACGTCGCCGCACCGGGGGACGACATCTACAGCACCGTTCCAGGCTACACGACAGTTTTCTCGGACAGCATGACGACGCTTGCCAACTGGAACGTCCAGAGTCCGTGGGGGCTGAGCACGGCAATCTACTACAGCGCTCCCTCGAGCGTCACCGACAGCCCCGGCGGGTACTATTCGAACAACGCCAACTGCGCATTAACCCGGAAGAACCCGATCGACCTGTCCTCGTGTTCCGATGCGTATCTACGATTTATAATCGGGGGGGAAACCGAATCCGGATGCGATGGTTTGCTCATCGAATGTTCCCACGATGGGGTTACATGGAACACGGTCGACAGCATTTCCGGTAGTACCGGCGGTTACTTCTACCCCTGGGAGACCGATCTGTCGGACTACTGCGGCGATTCCAGCGTCTACCTGCGGTTCAGGTTTGTATCTGACGATCTCTATACTTATGACGGCTACTACATCGACGACGTCGAGGTTTTCTACCATGCCCTCAACGGCAACAGCTACGGCTACAAGAGCGGCACGTCGATGGCGACGCCGCACGTCTCCGGACTTGCAGCGCTCGTCAAAGCCGCCGCTCCGAGCCTCTCCACAAGCCAGATCAAGCAGACCATTCTCAACTCTGTCGATGCGAAATCCTCGCTTACCGGCAAGGTTGCGACCGGGGGACGGATCAACGCGTACAGTGCAGTAAGTTCCGTTGCCACTGTGGTCGACGCCGCAGTCGTCTCCGACACCATCCCCACAACCATGACTGCCGGGCAGAGTTCCTCGGTCTCCGTCACCATGCAGAACACCGGTACTACAACCTGGTCCGAGGGCGACCAGATCCGGCTGGGTGTCACCAACAACGACGCGACGCTGTTCGGGCCAACACGGGTTACGATCCCGGCGGGAGTGACCGTGGCCCCGGGAGCATCCCACACCTTCACCTTCACCATGACCGCACCCGCAACGGCAGGTACCTACACCCCCAAGTACCGCATGGTCTGGGAATACCAGCAATGGTTCGGAGAGAGCCTCACAAAGACCGTGCAGGTGACACCAGCGTCAACCCTTGATGCCGCAGTCGTTTCGGATACCATCCCCACAACCATGACCGCAGGACAGAGTTCCTCGGTCTCCGTCACCATGCAGAACACCGGCACGAAGACCTGGTCCGAGGGAGACCTGATCCGGCTGGGTGTCACCAACAACGACGCGGCCCTGTTCGGGCCAGCACGGGTTGCGATACCGGCGGGGGTGACCGTGGCACCGGGAGCGTCCCATACCTTCACTTTCACCGTGACCGCACCGGCAACGGCAGGTACCTACACCCCCAAGTACCGCATGGTCTGGGAACTCCACCAGTGGTTCGGGGAGACTCTCTCCAAGACGGTTCAGGTGACACCAGCGTCA
>JAENZF010000179.1 GCA_016841385.1 Methanobacteriota archaeon
TGGGAGCCCGGAAAGACCGGCGAGGTCATGGAGATGCGGGCCGCGGAGAAGACCCCGGAAGGGATGATCGTGATCAACGAGTGGATCGATCTCGGCAGCAACACGGTCTTCCGGTTGGTTGATGTGGCAAACCCCGTAGCCCTTCTAAAAGCCGGGTTTCCCTGGGGCGACATCGGCTACACTGAAATGCACCCGGTCATGGAAGCAAAAGAGGCGCTGAAACACCTCGGCGGATAGAGGGGACCCTCAGGCCCCTCCCCGCAGGCGCCCCGTACTTTTCTGCTCTCCATCACCCCGGTCGAGCGGCCTGACGGCCGCATAGATCCGTCGGACCTGCTCCCGGATGGCCCCGGAATTCTCCCCGTCTCCAGAGAGGTCGGCCCGCGCCAGGATAACCCGGATCGGGTGGCGGACGTTCCGGATTGCCTCTCCCGGGTTCACACCCATTTGGGTCTTCCGGTGAGACGGCGGCGCATCTCCGCTTCGGTGTAACCGGATGCTTTTCCGGTCAGTGTCTCGATATCAACGCAGATCACGGTTACTGCACGGAGCGCAGCCTCGGGGTATGACCATGCTCCGGGCCCGGCGTACTTCTCCATGAACCGGTCGATGACCCGGCTTTTTTCCGGGAGGTCCGTAACGAACGACGCGGTGCCGGTGCCGATGACGGATAGGTACCGCGCCGAAAAGTCGCAGGCTTTCTCCGAACGCACGAGCGCCACACCGGTCTCGGCCTCAAAACAGATCCGGTTGTTCCGCTTCAGGATCTCGATCTTCCTCCCCTCGCCCGCGGAATGCAGGTAGAGGCGTCCGCCGGAATACACGAAGTTCATCGGCACTACGTAGGGCATGTCCCCGTCGGCAAGGCCGATCCTGCAGGCGAACGCCTCCTCAAGAATTGCGGAAAGCAGTGAAGAATCGGTGATCTCCTTGTCCTGTCGTCTCATTGCAAGGTGTTGAGCCCATAACCTCATCGCCCTCCGCATGCCGGCACACAGTTCCGGAAAATCTCGTTCCGGGTCGCGTACGGTAGCGTCGGTCTTAACCGACCGCACGTGTCCGGCTACACCACACCCTGCTGCCCGAGCGCTACGAGCATCATCGTCGCCGCTGCCGAGAGCGAGAAGATCGTCGCCGCCCAGACGACCATAAAAGCGACGATCGCGAGCGCGCTTGTCTCCCGGTAGGGGACGAGGCCCTCGTTCATCCCTTTCGCCGTCCGGTAGGCATCGTAGCCGCCCCAGACCCAGACCGCCACGCCCGGAACAATCATGAGAAAGAGCCCGAAGAGACTTCCAAGCAGCACCAGGACGCCTCTTATGAACTGCCCGTTGTAGGCCTGCCCGAGGCCGTTGAAGAGGAGCGAGAGCCCGGCGGCTATCGCCGGGTTCTTCTTCTTTTCCCGGCGGGAGACCTCCGCAGCTATAAGAGCATCCCTGAGCGAGACCGGTTCTGCCGCATCGCCGTGCATGATTGTCAGGTACGCCTGACGGGACTATCAGTGTTTCCCGGGTTCCCGACAGGGGACGTGCACACGAGCGGTCCCGACTGCACGAGTTCCTGCCCGTCCCTGACGATCGACCTCCCACCTGCTATATACGGGAAAGGCGTATACCCGGTGAAGCCGGGATCTACGGGTCCAGCTTCTGGTGACGGTATGGAACTGGCTGCAAAAAAGACCCGACAGGAGAGGAAGGCAGATCTCAGGGATCTCGTCTACCGCATCCTCTCCGACGGCCTGATGATCTTTCTCGGCCTGGTGATGGCCCCAATCGTCATCATACCCCTCCTGATCCCAACCCTCTCCCAACCGGTCGTCGAGTTCCTCAATATGGCCGATACCACGATCATCGCCATCTTCGTCCTCGAATACGTCCTCAAACTGGCCCTTGCAGAGGACCCGGTGAGCCACTTTCTGGACCGCTGGCATCTCCTCGATCTCGTCATCATCACACTCCCGGTCCTCGAGGTGGTGCCGGTTGCCGGTTCGACCCTCGCGAGGTCTTCCCCAACGCTCCGGCTCCTCCGGGTGGTCCGGGTGGCGGCGGCCGGCGGAAGATCGGTTGAGCGGCGGATCGAGCCGGAGACCGCCGTTTCGGTGCCTGCGACACCGGCGTTCTCGACGATGTGGATCCGGGGGAGGGTGGGGGACTCCGGGTACGTGCTCGAGGGGCTCACACCCGCCGAGGTGAAGAGATATCTTGACGACCCCTCGGTCGAGGCCTGGTTCGATCTCTCCGGCGCTTCAAGGCTGGATTTCCCGGTGCTCTCCGAGATCCTCGATCTACCCGCCGTCTTCTTCGAGAGCCGGCTGATGAGACCGTCGCACCCCGGGATAACGTTTGCCGACACGACGCGACTCATCTTCGTGCAGGAGCCGGAGCGGACGCTCCGCGTTCAAAACGGGGTGCGGATCCCGGTCGTGACGAACATCGGGCTCATCATCGTGAACCGGGGCAAGACGATCGTCACCGTCTCGAAGGTCGAAGACCGCTTCTTCGGACCGATCCGGGCAGGCCTCGACGGGAGCGGCCTCTACGGCGTGCCCCTGGACACCCGGGTCCTCTACGGCTCCCTCGACCGGATCAACGAGAGCTACACCCGGATCCTCGCGGAGCTGGAGGCCGAACTGATGCGGCTTGAGGGAACCCCCAACAACGAGATGCCGAAGAACTTTCTCGATACCGTCTTCCAGCTCAAGCGGGTGAGCAGCGTTCTGGCTTCAAGCCTCTTCCACCAGAAGGAGGTGGCGACGATCATCGCGAGGGATCTCCCCTCTACTGGATCGCGAGCAGGAGAGAAGAGCATCTTCGATGTGCTCGCGAGCGAGACGGACTACCTGCACGAGAGCGCCGGGAACATCCGGGAGGGGCTCCTCTCCCTGATCGACGTCCACATCAACACCGTCTCCTACGAGATGAACCGGGCGATGCGGGTGATCGCCGTCCTCCCGGCCCTGGTACTGATCCCGACCCTGGTCGGGCAGATGCTCGGGATGAACATCCTCGGCATCCCTTTCAGCCTCTACCTCTGGCAGGTGACCGTCTGGACCCTTATCACCATGCTCGCGGTCGGCTGAGTCTTCTACAAACTGGGATGGCTCAGGTGAGGGGGGCGGTTATGCGGGTGGAAGAGGTCCGGTCGACGGCACCGTGTGTACCGGGAACAACCTCTCCACGGCAGCGCTACCGCTCGAACTCCTTCTCGATCCGCACGCGCCGCCCGAGCTTCGCCTCGTACCACTCCTGCTGCTTCAGCGCCTGCTTTATGCTCCGGATCCGGTGGCGGACCCGTGTCCCCGTCTCCGTATCGATCAGTACCAG
>JAENZF010000180.1 GCA_016841385.1 Methanobacteriota archaeon
GCGTACGTCTACATGGACGGGACCTACAAGGGCAAGACTCCCCTGACGCTCACGAGCGTCTCTGCCGCGAAGCACAACATTGAGCTCGACCTTGCCAACTACTATGACTGGAGGTCGAGCGTGACCGTGAGCCCCGGCGTGACCAGTTACGTCAACGCCCAGCTGTCGGCCGTTCCCTCCGAGACTACCGGGGCTATCGACGTGGTCTCCTACCCGGCAGGAGCCGACGTCTTCCTTGACGACAAGTACCAGGGCAAGACTCCCTCGGCCGGAGTGTATACGATTTCGAACGTCCTGGTCGGCTCCCATACCGTCAGGGTAGCTCTCTCCGGCTACCAGGACTACACGACGGGGGTCGTCGTCAGCGGGGCAACCACGAGCCATATCAGCGCGGCCCTCCAGCCCGGCCAGCCAAGCACGACGACCGGCTCCATTGCGGTCACCTCTTCCCCGTCGGGGGCCGAGATCTACATCGACAATGCCTATAAGGGCATAACCCCGCTGACCGTCGACGGCGTTGCCGCCGGCACCCATGCAGTCAGGGTGGCGCTCGCCGGTTACAGCGACTGGTCGACGAGCGTCCAGGTCGGTTCCGGAAGCACCGCCTCGGCCTCGGCCTCGCTCGCAGCCGTCCCGACCCAGGCGCCCCACACGGGCATGGCGCCCTTTGCCGTGGTAGGGGCGCTCGGCGTCCTCGGGCTCCTCGTTGCCCTGCACAAGCGGGACTGAACAATAAGAACCCATCCTTTTTTTCGGCCCGGCCGCTCCGTGCCCCGGTCGTGAAGCGGGAGATGCGCATCTCGCGGAGGTTATACCGGATCGACGGTGCCGGAATGCCCGCATACCCCGGCCATATATTACCTAAAGTAATAATCAACACCTATAAATATTCAAAAATGAATATACGTTCATGGAAAAGTCCCTCGACCTCATCAATGCCCGAATACGCGACGGTACTGCACGAGTTGTTACCGCCGAGGAGATGCCGGGCATTGTCGACGAGTTAGGAGAGGAAGGGGCACTGGCGGAGGTCGACGTCGTCACGACCGGGACGTTCGGGGCAATGTGCTCCTCCGGTGCATTCTTCAACTTCGGGCACGCCGACCCCCCCATCAGGATGGAGCGCGTCTGGCTCAACGACGTGGAAGCATACGCTGGAATCGCGGCGGTCGACGCCTACCTGGGCGCAACCCAGGAGGCCGAATCCAAGGACCGGGTCTACGGCGGCGCCCACGTCCTCGAGGACCTCGTCGCAGGAAGCACCGTCGAACTGCGGGCAACCTCCCACGGGACCGACTGCTACCCACGCCGGAGCATCACCACGGAGCTGCTGCTCGAGGACATGAACCAGGCGATCATGGTGAACCCGAGGAACTCCTACCAGCGCTACAACGCTGCGGCAAACACCACCGACCGGACGCTCCACACCTACATGGGCACCCTCCTTCCGCGGTGCGGCAACGTCTCCTACTCCGGAGCAGGGACCCTCTCGCCGCTCGCAAACGACCCCGGCTTCCGGGTCATCGGGAGCGGCGTCCCGATCTTCCTTGCCGGTGCGGAAGGCATGGTCGTCGGCGAGGGCACCCAGCACTCGGCGGGGGGCGGCTTTGGGACGCTGATGGTGACCGGGGACTTAAAACAGATGCGGCAGGAGTTCCTGCGCGCCGCGGTGATGAACGGCTACGGCGTGACGCTGTATGTCGGCATCGGCGTCCCGATACCGGTGCTCGATACCGGGATCGTCCGGAGCACCGCGGTGCGGGACGAAGATATCCTGACCGACATCATCGATTACGGCACTCCCCGGCGGGACCGGCCCTCGGTTGCGACGGTCAGTTATGCCGACCTCAGGAGCGGGTCCGTCGAGATCGGCGGGGAGACGGTCAGGACGTCGTCGCTCTCCAGCTACCGGCGGGCACGGGCGGTGGCGACGGAACTCAAAGACTGGGTAGAGAGAGGGAAGATGGAACTTGCGCTCCCCACCCGGCGGATCGACCCGGCAAAGCGTGCGAAACCCATGCGGGAGACGGCCGTCAGCCCCCGCGTCCGTGACATCATGAACCGGCAGGTGATCAGCATCACGGAGGACGAGGAGATCCGGGTGGCGGCAAAGCGGCTCCTCAAGGACGAGACGAACCACCTCCCGGTCCTGGACGGCAACGGCACGCTTGTCGGGATCATCACCACCTACGACGTCTCGAAGGCGGTGGTGACGGACGGGAAACTGCGGCAGGTGAAGGACATCATGACCCGGAAGGTGATCAAGACGACCCCCGACGAGCCGGTGGATATCGCGGCCCGGAAACTGGAGCAGAACAACATCAGCGCGCTCCCGGTGGTGGATACGACGAACCGGGTGGTCGGCATCCTCTCGGCGATCGATCTCGGGAAACTCTTCGGGGGGAGGCGGCGGCGATGAAACTCCTGCTGGCGTTCTCCCGGAAAGGGAAAGCAGACCCGGGAAGGGAACCGGTGATCGCCCGGGTGGTGAAGGAGACCGGCGTCCTCGTCAACGTCGAGAAGGCCAACATCGACTCGATGGCAGGAGAGGTGCTGATCGACGTCCCCGATAAGGATGCGGACCTGGTCCGGCGGCGCCTCGAGGAGATGGGGGTCACGGTCCGCGTGATGGAGAACGCCGTCGCCCTCGACGAGGCGGAGTGCATCGACTGCGGAGCCTGCATCAGCGTCTGCCCCCAGGAGGTCTTCTCCTTCGATGAGGAGTGGCGTCTCCGGGTGATCTCCGAGCGGTGCGTCCTCTGCGGCAAGTGCATCCAGGCATGCCCTCATGGCGCCCTCTCGCAACAGAGATGATCCGGGAGCACTTCGAGTTCCGGCAGACGATTGCGACAATCCTCGCCGACGATCCCGGAGAGATCGCGGCGGCAAAATCCGGTATGATGGCCGCCCGGCAGGAAGTCGAGCGGCAGATCGCTCTCGACCCCTATTTTTCGGCAACGCTTGAGCCGTATGCTCCGGAGAACCCGGAGAGGACTGTCGGTCGCATGGGACGGGCCGCCGCAGAGGCCGGGATCGGGCCCATGGCGGCGGTGGCGGGCGCCATAGCCTGGGCGGGGGTGGAGGCGATGGTTGAGGCCGGCGCGTCGTTCTGCCTCGTGGACAACGGAGGAGATATCGCTCTTGTGAGCAACCGCGAGGTGAAGATAGGCATCTATGCGGGCGAATCACCCCTGAGCGGGCGGATCGCGTTCCTGATCCCGCCGCAAGAAGAGATCCTCGGCATCTGCACCTCATCGGCGACGGTGGGCCCGTCGATAAGTTTCGGCACCGCCGACGCCGTGACGGTCTTC
>JAENZF010000181.1 GCA_016841385.1 Methanobacteriota archaeon
ATCCCGCCTTTGCCGATGAGGGCGCGGACGCCCGCGTCGATGAGGAATCCCGTGAGCGCGTTCATCCGGGCGGACGTTGTGGGGCCGGCAACGACGAGCCGGCCGTTCTGCACCACCGGGCCGCAGTGGTAGACCGCGGCGCCCTCCGGGTCGAAGGGGATGCCCTCCGCCATCATCCGCAGGTGGGCCTCGTCCCGGGCGGTGTAGATCGTCCCGGAGAGGGTGAGTTGGTCGCCCGCCCGGAGCGAGAGGACCTCGTCGCCGAGCGGTGTCGTCAGGTTCAACGCTTCACCTCCACGGTCGCCCTGCGGCAGGCCCAGCACTGCACGTTCACCGCCACCGGGAGGGATGCGGTGTGGCAGTCCGCCCGCTTCACCTTCACGCTGAGCGCCGTCGTATCGCCGCCAAGCCCCATCGGCCCGATGCCGAGGGCGTTCACCGCGTCGCAGATCTCCTGCTCGTAGTCGTCCATGGTATCGACCGGGAGGAGCAGGGCTTCCTTTGCAAGCGCGGCCACCGTATCGAATGTTCCGCCGATCCCGACACCGAGGATCACGGGCGGGCAGGGCCTCCCTCCTGCAAGGAGCATCGTCTCGGCGACGAACTTCGGGATCTGTGCTGCCTGCGAGGGGAGGAGCATCCCGATCCGTGAAGCGTTCTCGGAGCCTGCGCCTTTCGGGAGCACCGTTACCGTGAGCCGGTCCCCGGGCGTCACGTGGACTGCAGGCATCCCGACACCGGTGTTGTCACCGGTGTTCTCCCGGGTGAGCGGGTCGACGACGTTGGGGCGGAGCGGGATCGTGGCCGTCGCCCGGCGCACCCCCTCCCGCACCCCTCGAAAGAGGGAGGGGGTGAGAGGAATGTCGGGAGGCAGGGTAAGGTAGACCACCGGCACGCCGGTATCCTGGCAGATCGGCACCTGCCGCTCCCCGGCAAGTGCGATGTTCTCCAGGATGTGGCTGAGTTCCTGCCGCGCGATCTCGTTTCTCTCGGCCGCCGCCGCCCTCCGGAGCGCTGCGAGCACGTCGGGGGGGAGCCGGATCTCTGCCTCTGCAAGAGCCCTCTCCGTGGCGTCTGCCAGTGCGCCCAGAAGCGTCGTATCTGCCGGATTAACCATCATTTATACTGGTGGGAAGCGACTATAAAAACCTATATTCCCACAGGTGCCGGATCCGCCGTCTGCGGGGCGCTCCTCGAAAAAAGGATGGGACGGGGTGCGAGTTTACGCTACCGGTACCTGTTCTTCGACGATCCTTGCGGGGGTCGGGATCTTGTAGATGCCGCGCCGGAGGGAGACCTTTGCCTTCTCGACGTGCTGTGGGCTCGTCCAGACGGAGAAGACCTTCTGGCCCTTCTCGACCCGTGCCGCGGTGCCGACGGCCTTCCCGAAGGCGAGGCGCATGCCTTCCGAGACACGGTCCGCTCCTGCACCGGTTGCCTGCTTGTTCTCACGGAGAACGTGGTGCGGGTAGGTCCGGATCTTCAAGTGGTAGTTTGCCCTCCCTACTTCCTTGAGGAGCTGCCGGTTGATGCCGATACGGGCGGCCTCAAGGGCCGTGTGGCGTATCTGGCAGGATTCCTCGGCGACGATGGAGAGTTCGACCGGGAAGTCCTGGCTGAGGTTGCCCATATCAAACTGCACGATCTTGCTGCCCGGCACGCCGCCCATGTATTCTCTGCGTGTATATGCTTTCTTTGCGAGATTCCTGTACATCTTCGCTGGTTTTCGTACCATCGTTAAAAACTCCTGCCGATCTATGAGTCCTTTATAAAAAGGAGATCTCCTCTAATAAACCTTACTGGATGCCTTCGCTCTCGTCGATCATCCGGAGCACTCTCCGCCGGACCTCCGCGAACTCGGCACTGGTGCGGTCCCGCGGCCGCGACCAGGGGATGTCGATGACTTCCCGGACCGACCCCGGCCGCGGAGAGAGGACGACGATCCGGTCGGAGAGGTAGACCGCCTCGTCGACGCTGTGGGTGACGAAGACGATCGTCTTCTTCGTCTGCTCCCAGAGGGAGAGGAGCTCTTTCTGCATTCGGTTTCGCGTCTGGGCGTCCAGCGCCCCGAACGGCTCGTCCATGAGGAGGACGTCGGGGTCGTTCGCGAGCGCCCGGGCGATCGCCACCCGCTGCCGCATCCCGCCGGAGAGCTCGAAGGGGTAGGCGTCCCGGAATTGGGAGAGGCCGACCATGTCGAGGTAATGGTCCGCCGTCCGCCGGCGCTCCTCGCGTGGAACGCCTTTCATCTCCAGGCCGAAGGCGACATTGTCGATCACCCTCCGCCAGGGGAAGAGGGAGTACTCCTGAAAGACCATCCCTCGTTTCGGGTCCGGACCGGTGACCGCGCGGCCGTCGACGGTCACGCTCCCGGCGGTCGCGGTCTCAAGCCCGGCGATGATCCGCAGGAGCGTCGTCTTCCCGCACCCCGACGGCCCGACCAGGCAGACGAACTCCTCGTCCCTGATCTCCAGGCTGACGCCCTCGAGCGCCTGCGTGGCGGTGCCGTCCTCCTTCGGGAAGGCTTTGCCGAGGCCCTGTATCGTAACTCCGCCCATTCTAGGCCACCTCCCCTGCATGCCACCGCAGGAGCTGTCGATCAACGTAGTTCCTGAAGACGCGGTCGATGAAGAGGCCCGCAAAGCCCAGGATCAGCATGTAGACGACGACGTTGGGCATCTGGTGGAGGTAGTAATTATGCCAGAGCTGGTAGCCCAGTCCGTACCTGGAGACGCCGAACATCTCGGCGGCGACGAGGCACATCCACCCGACGCCCATGGCGATCCTGATGCCGGAGGCTATTGCCGGGATGGCGGCGGGAAGGGCGACGTAGCGGATCAGCTCGAGGGAGGTGTCGCACCCGAGCACCTTGCCTGCTTCAACAAAGACCTTCGGGACGGCCCGGAACGCGGAGTAGGTCGCGGTCAGGATCGGGAAGAACGCCCCTGCAAAGATCACGAAGCCTGCCGCCTGGGTGGTGAGCCCGAACCAGATGATGGCGAACGGGATCCAGGCGAGCGGCGGGATGGGACGGAGGATCTCGATGATCGGGTCGAGCAGGAAGTCCGCCACCCGGAACCACCCCATGAGGATCCCGGTGGGGACGCCGAGGAAGAGCGCTGCGAGGAGCCCGATTCCGAAATGTTCGAGGCTTATCGCGGTGTCGGCGAGAAGGGTGCCGGACCCGAGGAGGTCGACGAATGCGCCGGCGACGTCGGTGACGCTCGGGAGGATGAAGGATCGCCCCACCACGTATTCGGCGATGATCTGCCAGAT
>JAENZF010000182.1 GCA_016841385.1 Methanobacteriota archaeon
CGCATATCGTTTCAGATCAGTTTTATCTTGCCCGCTGCGGGCTGGTAGCATTCCCCTGCTGCAAGAAGTTCCTCAAGCGCAGGGCGTGCTTCGCGGGCACAGAGGCCGGAGCGCACCCCGACGGCGACGGCGTCGTCGATGCCGATGCCCCGGCCCCCTCCCTCGTCCCCGAGGGCGGCAAGGAGGAGGTCACGCCCGACGACGGGCGCGATATCGCCGGGGGTGATATCCGGGCGGACGCTTGCAAGCGCTGTGCGCACCATCGCGGCCATCTCGCGAATATCCTCATCCGTGGTCCCGTAGAGCCGGAGAGCGGTCGCGACCCGCTCGCCGCCACCGTCCCGGAGCGCTTCGAGGCGATCGAGCACCACGCCGGCGGTCGCGAGCACCCAGAGGTCGCGGGCAGTGCGGTCCACCACGCAGAGAGCCTCGGCATCTAACGCTCCGTATGCTCTGGACCCGGAACCGATGAGCTTCGCCCGGCCGGTGACGGCGACGAACGCAGGGGGTTCGATGTAGCCGAGCGTCTCGACCGCGTCCGGGCTCTGCCAGTCTGCCGTTACCCGGAACGTGCCGGTGGGGTCGGCAAGCCTGGCCTGCATGACGTCGCCGCTCCCCCTGCGCTCGGTGAGGGCGCCGACGATGAAGAGGCGGCGGCACCAGGCGCCCCCCGGCGTCACCACGTATGAGCCGTTCCGGCCGTCCCCGGAATCCACTGTATGCCGCGCGGCGGAGAAATCCAGCGCAAACACCCGTTCTGCAGGTTCCATAAATCCGTCCGTCTCAGGAAGGGGGCGAGGATATACCGGTGCAGGGGTTCCGGCTCGCCGGATCTCCATGCAAACTCCCGGTATTTCCGTAAAGTTTCTATACCTATCTATTCGCCCCCAACCCTCTAAAAAGGATCACCGGAGAAGGGATGACGATGCTTTTACGATGCACGAACACCAATACCTATGCAAATGGAAGGCAACCACACCATCTGGATAGAGAAGTATCGGCCCAGAAGACTCGATGAGATGGTCGGACAGAAGGATATCGTGGTGCGCCTCCAATCCTACGTGAAGACCGGCAACCTGCCGCACCTCCTCTTCACGGGCAGCGCGGGGATAGGGAAGACGACCGCCGCCGTGGCGCTGGCGCGGGAGTTCTTCGGCGACTCCTGGCGGACGAACTTCCGGGAGATGAACGCCTCCGACGAGCGCGGCATCGACGTCGTCCGAAACCAGATCAAGGAGTTCGCCCGGACCTCGCCGCTTGCCGGCGCGACGTTCAAGGTCCTCTTCCTCGATGAGGCGGATGCGCTCACCACGGATGCCCAGGCGGCTCTGCGGAGGACGATGGAGACCTACGCCCGGACCTGCCGGTTCATCCTCTCGTGCAACTACTCCTCGAAGATCATCGACCCCATCCAGAGCCGGTGCGCCATCTACCGGTTCAGGCCGCTTGATGGGGAGGCGGTCATCGAGGAGGTCCGGAGGATTGCAGCAGCCGAAGGCCTCACCGTCACACAAGGAGCGCTTGACGCCATCGTCTATGTCGCCTCCGGGGATATGAGGAAGGCGATCAACGCCCTGCAGGGGGCCGCCATCCTCCGGCCCATCATCGATGAGGAGATGATCTACGAGATCACCGCGACGGCCCGCCCGGCGGAGATCAACGAGCTCCTCGACCTCTCGATAGCGGGGGAGTTCGATGAGGCCGAGCAGGCGCTCTCCGAACTGATCCGCGGCCGGGGCATCGCCCCGAACGAGCTGATCAACCAGTGCTACCGGGCGCTGGTCCAGCGCGACATCGACCGGACGCTCAAAGTGAGACTGATCGACGCCCTCGGCGAGACCGATTTCCGCCTCTCGGAAGGAGCAAGCAGCGATATCCAGATGGAGGCGCTGCTCGCCCGGTTCGTCCTCGCCGCGGGGCAGCACCGATGAGGATTCTGCCGTGACCGAAGAGGTAACCGTTGAAGTCACCGACAACGCCGGTGAGTGGACGAAGTTATTAAAGAAGCAGTTCAAGCGGGAGCTCGCCGAGCTCTCTCGCGAGTACCCCCATAAGCGGTCGCTCACCATCGATTTTAGAAAGATCCTGAATAACAGGCTCGCGTTCGAGCTCCTGCGGAGCCCGGGCAAGGTCCTCGGGGACATCCGGGACGCGATCGTCCAGAATAAACTCATCAAACTCAAGGAAGGCCAGGACCCGGAGCAGATCAACATCCGGTTCACGAACCTGCCGCAGAAGACCGACGTTCGGGCTATCAGGGCCGACCAGATCAACACGTTCATCGGTATCGAGGGAATCCTCAGAAAGACGACCGAGGTTCGCCCCCGGATCGTCAGCGCGGTCTTCCGGTGCCGTTCCTGCAACAAGAACACCGAGCCGGTCCCCCAGGGCTACGGGCGGTTCGATGAGCCAGATTTCTGCCCGAACTGCGAGCGCAAGACCCGTCTCGACCTGGTGATGAACCGGTGCCGGTTCGTCGACGCTCAGAAACTCCGGATCCAGGAGTCCCCCGAAGGTCTTCGGGGCGGCGAACAGCCCCAGACGCTCGATATCGACGTCACCGACGACCTCACCGGCATGGTCGCGCCGGGTGACCGGGTGGTGGTGAACGGCATCCTGCGATCGGTGCAGAGGGTCAACTCCGGCCAGAAGAGCACGCTCTTTGACATCTACCTTGAGTGCAACTCCATTGAGGTCGCCGAGAAGGAGTTCGAGGAGGTCTCGATCACCGAGGAGGACGAGACGAGGATCATGGCGCTCGCCCGCGATCCCTCGATCTACAAGAAGATCGCCCGGTCGATCGCGCCGACGATCTACGGCACCGACGACGTGAAGGAGGCGATCGCGCTCCAGCTCTTCGGCGGCATCGCGAAGGATATGCCGGACGGCTCCCGCCTCCGCGGCGACGTCCACGTCCTCCTGGTCGGCGACCCGGGTATAGCAAAGAGTCAGATCCTCCGCTACGTCGTCAAACTCTCGCCCCGGGGGATCTACACGAGCGGCAAGTCGTCGACATCCGCGGGGCTGACGGCGACGGCCGTCAAGGACGAGTTCGGCGACGGGCGCTGGACGCTCGAGGCCGGTGCGCTGGTCCTTGCGGATATGGGGATCGCCGCCGTGGACGAGATGGACAAGATGGCGAAGGAGGACCGGAGCGCGCTGCACGAGGCGATGGAGCAGCAGTGCTACGACGACG
>JAENZF010000183.1 GCA_016841385.1 Methanobacteriota archaeon
GAAGGACGGGCGGCGGACCAGGACGACGAGCGCGAGCAGGAGGACGAGGACAAGGAGGAGGAAGGCTGCCACCGGGTAGAGGACGGTGGCGGCAAGGTAGCCCCAGAGATGCCGGACGGCGAGAAGGGCGGCGAGGGTGAGGGAGACGAAGACGGCGAGGTCGAGCACACGCTCCAGCACGACGACGGCTATGGCGTCCCCGACGGCGAGCCCGGAGTGCGAGAGCCGGTGGATCCGGACGGGCTCGCCGCCCACCTGGCCGGGGGTGATCGAGCCGGCGAAGAGCGAGAGGAACTGGGTGGCCATAAGGCTCCACAACGGCACGGTGTAACCGAGACCGCGGCAGAGGAGCCCGATCCGCACCCCCCGGCAGAGGATCGATGCGGCCCGGAACCCGAGGGCAAGGAGGAGGGCGGCGATGCTGACCTCCCCGAGGTATGCCCGTGTCTCGGAGGTGAAGGTCGCCGCGAGCAGCCCCACGAGAGCCGCCCCGCTGATGAGGAGCGAGAGCGTGATCCAGCGCAGGCTCCTCATGCCCGTCCCTCTCCCCACAGAACGCTCGTCCCGTTCAGCACCACGGCAGGTAGATACCGCTCATCACGATTACATCTTCCCCCGGCGAAAGAGATCACCAAACGCGCCGGTAGAGAGAACAGTTCCGGGCAAAAAAACAGTCAAAAAAGGCGCGGACACCAGATACCGATGCGATAGCCGGGAATCGAACCCGGGCTAGAGGCTTGGGAAGCCCCTGTCCTACCGCTAGACTACTATCGCTCTGGTACCAGTACACGTTGGCCCGGGAGAAGATAAATATTCGGCTCACCCTGCCGGACGGTAACGGGGCAGGGTGAACGTGATGGCGGCCCCCTCCTCCGGGTGGTCGGGGATCCGATCACCCGCAAGGATGCTCCCCCCGTAGCGCCCCACAAGCATCCGGACGATATAGAGGCCGAGGCCCTTCCCGCTCTTCTTCGTCGCCCCACGCTGGTTACGTTCGAACAAGCGTGGCTTGAGGCTGTCGGGGATCCCGGGACCGGTGTCGGCAACCGTCACCGAGATCGTATCCCCCTCCTCCCGAACGGTGATGCCGACCTCGACCTCCGGCCCCCCGAACTTGAGGGCGTTGCCGATCAGGTTCGCAAAGACCTCGCTGATGAGGTCGTCGGCGAGGACCGTTGCATCCGCTCCGTTGCAGGCGATGCGGGCATCCGTATGGTAACTGCAGATCCCCCGGATCACCGGCTCAAGTTGCACCGGCCTGAGCTCGGCAGGCCCGGTCTTGAGCCTGCGAAGCGTCAGGACGTTCCGGATGATCTCGTTGCTCTGGTAGACGGCCGCAAGCGACTTCCCGACGAGCAGCCCGTCCGACCCGGCGGACTCGAGGTACATCTGCAGGTAGCCCATCGCTACGGTGTTTGCGTTGTTGATGTCGTGGGTGAGGATATCCACGTAGAGGTTGACCTCCGCGGCCGCCGCATTCGCCTCCAGAAGGTAGTTGTTGGCGGAGGCGAGCGCCACCTCCAGATCCTCCTGGAGCATCCCCTTCACGATAGCGTTGCCGAGTTCTTTCCCGATAGCAAGGAGGATCCGGCACTCACTCTTCGTGATCGTCTCCTTGACCCTGCTCCCGACCCCGAGCCAACCTGCCGGGCCGTCATCGCCGGGGATAGGCACCACGGCAAGAACCCGAACCCCGGAGCCGGGATACTTCGTTGAGACGTCCCCGATGCAGCGCACCACGCCGGCCTGAACAAACTCCTGATAGAAGGGATCGTCCCGGCTCACCACCGCCGGCAGGTCCCCATCCACCCCTTCCCGGGCATGGAGGACCGCCGTATCGCTCCCGGGATGCATCAGGTAGACCGCCCCGTGATCGAACTCGAGCAGGGTGAGAATTTTTGCGAGCGAGACCCGGCAGAGGTCTTCCAGCCGGTGGGATGCAGTCGCAGCGGCTACGACCTCGTTGACGAGCGAGAGGTGCAGATTCTCTTCCCGCATCGTTTCTTCCGCACGCCGCCGTTCGGTGATGTCCCGGAGGGAGACGACCAGCCGTCCCGGGGCAGCTCCGTCCTGTGCGATGCGGGTGATCGTGATCTCCGCGGACCATTCGGTACCGTCGAGCCTGAGGAACGTGCACTCTCCTGACGCAGGCGCCTCCCCGCGCAGGGCCTGTTCCCGGTAGGCCCGGACGGCCTCCCGGTCTCTCTCGGCAATCAGGTCGTACGGGTTCCGCCCGACCAGGTCCTCGCGCCCGGCCCCGCCGAAGAGCCGGATCGCGGCCGCATTCGCCTCCACAACCTCCCTGCCCGGATCGGTGAGGAGGATCCCGACATCGGCGGTGTCGAGGATGACCCGGAGCGTCTCCTCTGAACGACGGAGCCGGTTCTCCATCTGCTTCAGTTCTGCTGTTCCGGTGACCACCACGCAGCCCTCCTGCCGGCCGGGGAGAAGGCTTGCCGAGAGGAGCACCGGGCAGGGCGTCCCATCCCGGCCGACGAGGTTGCAGTCCAGGCTTTCGATCTTCCCCTTCCCGAGGGGTTCGGCAAGCCCGGGGTACCCGGGCCAGATCGCGGGCACCTCCAGGGACCCAACCTCACCGTCAGGATACCCGAGCATCGCAGAGCACTCCCGGTTCATCTCCGCGATCTTCTCGGTCTTGAGCGAGAAGAGAAAGATTCCTGCGCCGGATGTCTCGAAGATTCCCCGGTACCGACTCTCCCGTGCCTTCAGGCTGCCGGAAAGATTCGATACGACGACGGCAACAACGAAGAACATCGCGATGCGGAGCAGAGCGTTTGCAATCTCTAACCCGTTGCCCGGGGAGATGATGAGCACCTGCGCGAGGTAGCCGGCGGCAAGCGCACCGGCAAACGCAACGCCCCGCTCCGGATAACGATAAGCCGCAAGGACAATCGGGACGTAGAAGAGATGAGAGAAGACAATGAATATTCCAGTGGAGAGACAGAATGTCGTGACGCCGAACGCGATGAGAGTAGAGACAGCGATGCCAGAGATGAGAAGGCGCTCCTTCGTGAACGCGCCAGAGAAATGCTGTTCCGGGTCCCCTTCCTTCACGCATTGGAAGTCGCTGCGAATCCTAATAAATCCCCACGAACTGCTTCCCGCTCCGGAACAGGGGGCCCGCCCGATACCCTTAAGACGCCTCCCGGAGAATATGATGCAGCACCATATGTG
>JAENZF010000184.1 GCA_016841385.1 Methanobacteriota archaeon
CGCACCCTTTGGGTGCTCGAGCTCCGGGCGTGCAGCCCAAAACCCTCCTCCCTCTCACCGATGCCGCTCCAGGTACTCCCGCACCTTCTCCGACTCGACCCACCCCTCGTCGAGTTGCCTGAGGATCGCCTTGATCTGCCGGACCTGCTCCCGGATCTTCTCCGCCCGCTCATCGTCGATGAGGTCGGCCATCCCCTGGACGACCTGGAGGGGGTTTCGGATGTGGTCGGTCAGGACCGCGAACTGCTCGATGTTCCTCTCGATCTGCCGGTATGCCTCGATCCTCTCCCTCTCGATCCTCTCCCGCTCCCGGATCTCCTTTCGGAGGCTCTCATTTGCCGCCTGGAGTTCGTTGGTCCGCTGTGTCACCAGTTCCTCCAGGCGGTAGCGGTAGTCCATCAGCTCCTTCTCGGCCCGCCGCCTCTCCGTCACGTCCCGGGCGATGATGAGGATGGCCGGCGTGCCTCCGAGGCTGATACGATGAATGCTCGCCTCGACGGGGATCCGCTCGCTCTCCCGGGGAAACAGGTCGGCGCTGTAGAGTTGGTGGTCGTCTCTCGCGAAGTCGCTCCTGATGAGGATAACCGATCGGGGAGCGAGGGCAAAGAGTTCCTCCCGGGCATACCCGAGGCACCGGCAGGCGAGCGCGTTTGCATCCAGTATCCGGTAGGGCGTTCCCTCCCTCCCGACTGCGCATACGAGCAGGAAGTCGTTGCCGCTGTCAAAGAGGAGACGGTAGCGGTCCCTGCTCTCCTGGAGTTCCTGCCGGGAGCGCTCCAGCTCGTCGAGCATCAGGTTGACCTCGTCGACAAACCGTGAGACCGGGTCGCCCCCGATTGCAGGGAGGCGGGACGGGACACTGTTTGCTGTCTTGATGCCCTCGATACTTGCATCCATGCCGGCGATGCGGGTGGCCACATCCCGCTCCTTGAGCCAGATACCGAGCAGCCCGAAGGTGATGCCGGCGCAGATAAAGGAGGCGAGCAGGACGCCCGGTGAAGTCCAGATATCCCCCGGAAGGCTGGACGGGAGGGCGAGCGCGAGGAGGGGGGCAGGACCCTGGGCACGAAGCGTACAGGAGGCCGCAGGGGGGGCAGCCGGGAGCAGTGGTGCATTCTTGCAGGGGGCCATGCCGTTGTACCGTGTCACTTGTGCCGGGCAGATACCCGCCCGTGGCCTGCGGGGTGTACCCGGGAGGTCATCCGGTCGCTCTGCAGGTGTCTATCGTGGCGATTCCGGCGCGTTTTCCATCCGCACGCCATTGTAACCCATGATGGTGAATTGAGTATATAATAGTTTCCCATGTGGGGGAGAAGTTTACGGCCAGAATACCCTTTTTCAGTCAGAAGTGTGGACGCTCCGGGACATCAGAAGGGATATGTCGCCCCCCCTTGATGCCACCTGGGGGGGGCCGTGAGGAGGAGATGGCCTATCCGGGCCCCGGGATATCTTCGCCAGAGCCTTGCCGGGCGCTCCTCTGCATCATCACGGCGAAGACCCCGGTGCCGAGGAGGCTTATCGCCCCGCCCACGTAGAAGACGGCGTCGACGCCGATGGAATCCATGAAGACACCCCCCATCAGCGGTGCGATGATCATGCCGATTCCAAAGACCGTGTTGTAGGCACCCATCGAGGTTCCCATCCCGATGGTCCGGCCTGCATCGACCGTCAGGGCCATGATGGCCGGCTGCTGAATGGCACCCCCGACGCCGATGATGGAGGTGATCACGAGCAGGGGCAGGAACGACCCGGAGAAGGGGATTGCGGCGAGTGCTACCGCTGCTATGCCTGAGCCGATGACGATCAGGGCGACCTTGTTCCCGGTGTCGGTGACCCTACCGATCGGCACCTGGAGGAGCGCCATCAGGAAGGTGTTGGCGGAGAGGACGATACCCACCTCGAACGGGCTGATCGCTATCAGCGGGGCGAAGACCGGGATGAAGACCATCATACCCCCGCGGCCGAGGGCGTTGATGAGGGTGAAGACGATTATTCCCCGCATGCTCGGTAGTGTGAGGACCGAACTCATCGGGACGGGTTTCCCGCCCGGGAGCGTGAAGATGCCAGGTTTTGCCTCCGGGAGGGAGACGGCGACGAGGAGCGTGGCGAACGCCGAGAGGCCGGCCATGACGTAGAAGACCGACGGCATCCCGAACGCGTCGTTCAGGAATCCCCCAAGGAGCGGCCCCACTCCCATGCCGAGGAACATCGAGATGGAGAAGTTCCCCATCCGGCTCCCCTCCTTCCCCTTCTCCGAGAAGTCCGCGATGTAGGCCATGGCTATCGGGACGACCATCGCCGATGCGATCCCGTGGGCGAAGCGGACGGCCGTGAGGGAGTAGACGCTGTCGGCGATGAGATAGGTGAGGGACATGACCGCATAGGCGAACATGCCGATGAGGATGATCCATTTCCTCCCCTGCCGGTCCGATATCCGCCCGATGATGGGCATGAAGACCGACCGGGAGAGCGCGAAGGCCGAGAAGATGATGCCGAGCCAGATACCTGTCGCTCCGAGGTTCTCCGCGTAGATGGGGAGGAGCGGGCTGACGACACCGAGCCCGAGCATGGTCGCAAAGACTGAGATGAATAAGACGTTGTATATTCGTTTGGCGGTATTCATGCAGGTTACACCTGATTGGGGAGCAAGGCCGCAAGACTGATGCGCGGCGAGGGTTCCACAATTGCGGGAAAAAAGGTTGGCGATACTCTGCCTTATATATTAGGTCGCCGGCCGGAATCACATTCGCCGCGCGACGCAGCACCACCGGTCGTAGATCGGGTCGCGCCGGTTCTCGAAGACCTCGGCGTCCCGCTCCTCTCCGGCGCACCACCCTTCCACCCGGGCCGCCTCGGCCTCCGTGCCGACGGTGATCAGCGTCTCCTCGGTGAGGGTGAGGAGCCCGGTGATGATCGGCTCCCAGAGGTTGGTGTTGTAGGAGTAGATCTCCCCGGCCATGAACGCGGCGCCGAGGGGCACCGGCGCGATGTAGCGGGAGGCCTCCTGCGCGTCGATGCACATGGTATCGGAGGGCGCGAGGCGGCCCCTGATGAGCCCGAGCGCGAGGAGCGCCGGGTCGTTGTCGTAGGCGAGCGCCCGCACCCCGCCCGCCCGGAGGGCTACGGTGCCGACACCCGACCCGCAACAGCA
>JAENZF010000185.1 GCA_016841385.1 Methanobacteriota archaeon
GGTGGTCCGGCAGGATCACGCGAGCGCCGGGTCACCGCCGGTCGAGTACGCCCTCGACCGGCTGGGGGTTGCCGCCCGCGTCACGACGGAGTGCCGGCTCCCCATCGGCGCCGGGTTCGGCCTCTCGGCGGCGGCGCTTCTTGCGACGCTCACGGCTATAGACCGCCTCTTCGACCTCGGGCTCTCGGTGGACGAGGTGGCCGCCCGGGCCCACGAGGCCGAGGTCCTTCACCGCACCGGTCTCGGGGACGTCGCCGCGAGCCGGGCCGGCGGGGTCGTCTGCCGGATGGGCCCCGGGATCCACGCGGATATCATCCGCTTCTACCCGGGAGAGCCCCTCTACGCAGTGAGTCTCGGCCCGCTCCCGACCGCCTCGGTCCTCTCGTCGGAGGAGGCGATGGCGCGGGTAGCCGCCGCGTATCCCGACCGCTGCCCCCGCGACCTCGCCGACTTCTGCCTCCTCTCGCGAGAGTTCGCCGAGAAGAGCGGGCTCATCGCGCCGGAGGTGCGGCAGGTGCTTCGCGCCTGCGACGCCGTTGGGGTTCCGGCGAGCATGACGATGCTCGGGAACGGCGTCTTTGCCGCAGGCGAGGCTGCGGAGCGGGTGCTCTCCCGGTTCGGGGAGGTCTACACCCTCCGGGTCGCACGCCGCGGCGCATACACAATCGAGATGAGACCATGATACCGAAAGACCATCCACGCTACCGCTCTCTCGTCGCCCGCGAACGGCTGGCCCGGTGCGCCCGCGAGGGCGTCGTCGCCCTGGAAGGGCTTGCCGCCCACGGGCGCGGTGAGGCGTTCGACTACCTGATCGGCGAGAAGACGACCAGAAGTGCAGCTCTCGCCGCCCGGACGGCCGCCGCCATGCTTCTTGCCGCCCGCCATGCGGTGATATCGGTGAACGGCAACACGGCGGCGCTTGCGGCGGCGGTGATTGCGGCGCTCCAGCAGGCTTCGGGAGCCGACGTCGAAGTGAACCTCTTTCACCGGACCGACGAACGGATGCGGTTGATCACCCGGCTCCTCGAGAAGCACGGCGTCCGGGTCCTCACGGGTGAGCCGGAACGGCTCGTCCCGCTCTCCCACGACCGCGCCCTCTGTCTCCCGCAGGGTATCGGGGACGCCGACGTGGTTCTCGTGCCGCTCGAGGACGGTGACCGCTGCGCGGCGCTCCGGGCGATGGGCAAGACGGTCATCACCGTCGACTTAAACCCGCTCTCCCGGACCGCCCGCACGGCGACCCTGACGATCGTCGACGAGGTGACGCGTGCCATCCCCGCGATAACCGCGGCGTGCGCCTCCCTTGGTCCCGGCGAGGGCGAACGCCTGGTCGCCTCGCTTGACAATACCTATCTTCTCCGGGCGGCAATAGATGAGATGAGAGAGAGACTGGCCCATGCTCTGGAGTGAGGTGTACCGCCCGAAGCGGTGCGATGATATCATCGGACAGGATGAGGTCGTCCGCTACCTCACGGCGTTTGCGGACAAACAGAGCGTGCCCCACATGCTCATCTTCGGCCCGCACGGCACCGGGAAGACCGTGGCCGTCGAGTGCCTGGCTAAAAGGCTCTACGGGGAGAACTGGGAGGCGAACACGACCGTCTTCAGCGCCGCCGACCTCCTCGGGAGAGGAAAGAGCGCTCTTGAGACTGACGAGCGGTTCAGCCATATCTACCGGAAGGACCGGAGCCTGATCGTCAACTTCAAGCAGATCGTGAAGTGGTACGCCTCGATGCGCCCGCTGGATGCCGACTTCAAACTGATGGTCTTTGAGGACGCCCACGGCCTGACGTTCGAGGCGCAGCAGGCCCTGCGCCGGACGATGGAGCGCTACAGCGCCACCTGCCGGTTCATCCTCGTCACGATCCGGCCGTCAGCGATCATCCCCGCCATCGCGTCGCGCTGCCTGCCGCTCTTCTTCGCCCCGCTTGATAGCGTGGTCGTCCGCGCCCGGCTCGAGGAGATCCTCGCTGCGGAGGGGGCCGCATGCCCTGCCGACGACCTCGACCTGATCGTCCACGCCGCACAGGGCGACCTGCGGCGTGCGATCATGTACCTGCAGATCGCCGTCGGCTCGGGAAAGGACCTCGACCTCGCGGAGGTCTCGCGCTCGGAGACCGCGAACGTTGCCACGTCCGCGTTCGACGCGCTCCGGGCCGGCAACTTCGATGCCGCACGCCGGATCGCCGAGTCGCTGATGATCGAGTACGGGCTCTCGGCGCGGGAGG
The DNA here is from genome assembly GCA_016841385.1 of Methanobacteriota archaeon. Lineage (GTDB taxonomy): Archaea > Halobacteriota > Methanomicrobia > Methanomicrobiales > Methanoculleaceae > Methanoculleus. The sequence continues at coordinate 2,229 of JAENZF010000185.1, forward strand.
TCGTCCACGAACTCCGGCAGGTGGTCAGGCGCGAGTATAACCACCCGGCCCTTGCAATCGCGCTCGCCGATGCGGACCTCCGGCTCTGCCAGAACGCAAACGACTTTGTGCAGATCAATGCACTTCTTGCCCGGATCGCCCGGGAGGTGTTCAGTGAAGAAAGTACAGCAACATTATGACGAGGTCGCGGATATCTATGACGACCGCTACGACGGCAACCGCGGGAAGTATTACCACGGGCACATCTCCGACCATGTGATGAGCGTTCTCCCGAAGGGGAGGTTCCTCCTCGATCTCGGGTGCGGGACCGGGCTCTTTGTGCAGCGCTACGTCGAGGAGGGCGGCCGGGCGGTGGGTCTCGATATCAGCCCGGGGATGGTCAGGCACGGGCGGCAACGCTGTCCGGAGTGCGGGTTCTGCGTCGGGACCGCCGATGTCCTCCCGTTCCGGGACGCCGCCTTCGACGCTCTTGCGAGCCTGCTCGCCTTCAGCTACGTCCCCGACCCCGCGGCGATGCTCCGGGAGTGCTACCGGATCTTAAAGCCCGGCGGCCGGATCGCCATCTGCACCCTCTCGCGGACGGTCTTCACGAGCATCGTCCCTATCGCCTACCAGGTGGGGGAGAAGGTGGGCCTGAAAAAAGTGGGTGTCGGGCACTTCGACGAGCACTACTACACCAACCGCGAGATCGCCGGGCTCTTCCGAGAGGCCGGGTTTGAGGACGTATCGGTCGGCCGGTGCTCGTTCGCGCACTTGAACCTCGCGGACCCGGTCTTTAAACTCGCCCGGAAGGTGGAGCCGTTCGTCGAGGAGAACCTTCCCTACCTCGCCTACAACGTCTGTGCGGCCGGGAAAAAACCGGAGGATTAGG
>JAENZF010000186.1 GCA_016841385.1 Methanobacteriota archaeon
CGCTCGGGAGGATGAAGGATCGCCCCACCACGTATTCGGCGATGATCTGCCAGATGATCGCCACGGCGACGAGCGCTGCGATGCCGAGTAGTCGTTTCTGTGTCTGTAGGTTCATGTCTTTATTCCGCTGCTGGATTACTGCCGGAAGGTGGGGTGAAGACCGCTTCACTCCGGAAAGTTCTCTCTTATCTCATCGACACTTCCCTAAAAGATACTTTTGGAGGGAAAAACGGGTAGAGTTCCCGGGTTATGCCCGGGCCTTCTCATAGAACGAGAGGTCGAAGAGGTCGTCCTGTGTGAGGGGTTTGTTGATGTAGTTGAGTTCGTACTGGAGCTCAGTGTACTCGACCACCGACGCCGTGATGACCTTCGGATCGGCGAGCCAGGTGCCGTCCCAGTCTCTGAACGATGCCTTCACGGTCTCGACGTTCTGCCCGGTCCTGCTCGCGTAAATGGACGCGGCCTCGTCCTCGTGTTCGAGGTTGTACTCCGTCGCCTTGATGTGCGTCCGGACGACCTGCTCGACGAGTTCAGGGTGCTCACGGATCAGCGAGCCGCTCGCAACGAGAACACAGCATGCGTGATCTTTCAGCATCTCGCCCGACTGCACCACGGATCTCCCTGTGCCCTCCGCCGCGATGATGGACGGGGACGGGTGGGGCAGGAATACGCCGTCGACCTGGCCCGCGGAGATGGCGGTGGTTGCTGCACCGGGGTCCATGGCGATGATGGTGACGCTTGCGGGGTCGATGCCGTTCTCCTCAAGCCAGGTCCGCAGGATGGTATCCTGGATCGTTCCCGGTGGGAAGGTGGCGATCTTCTTGCCCACGAGGTCGGCGGGGGTCGAGTACGGGATCTCGTTCCTGAGCACCAGGTCCGAGCCCTGCGTCTGCACCGCTGCAACGATCTTGGCGTCAAGCCCGGTGCTCACGGCCGCGATGAACGGGGCGGAGCCGACGTAGGCGATATCCAGGTCCCCGGCAAGCATAGCCTGCATCTCGGGAGCGCCGGTGCCGAACTCATAATCGGTCACCCGGGTGACGCCGAGGTCCGCGAGGTCGTCCTGCCACCATCCCTTCTCCATCGCGGTGAAGTGGGCGGTCTGGTGGGTGCTCGGCTGGTAGCCGATGCGCAGGTTCGTCACGTCGCCGGTGTCGGTGCCCGTGCACCCGGCGACGAACGTGAACGTTGCGACCAGGGCCACGGCCAGAAGAATTGCGGTAATTGGTCTCATAGTATCTCCGTCTGTATGAGTAACTGTTATACGATGTACTCTTCATGCTTATCGATATATAGCATTGTCGAAAACCTGGAGTATTGTTATACTTTAGTATTAATTTATGTTTAAAATTTACCGTATGGGGGGGGGCAAGGTGCATGAGTATCGACGGTGTGACCGCCGGAGAACGGTGAGCGGTGAGGGGCCCCGCAGGGTGGGGTGTGCGACCGCCGGCATGGTGAGCGTTTGAGCCCCGGCAGGTGCGAGAACCGGAGCACGACCACCCAGGCACCTGCGGGGTGTGGTTTTAATCCTTCCAGCGGCCAAACGGTACAGACAGGACTGTTGATAGGATGCGAACGGATCAGATTCGACAGGGCCGTCTCTCGGGAGAACGTTCGGGCGATCTCGAGCACTTTCTTGCGTCGATGGACGCCGACCGCTGGATAGCCGGGGCGGACCTCCTCGTGGATATGGCACACCTCCTCGGCCTCTGGCGGCAGGAGATCATCGACGAAGCCCCGGCACGGGCGCTGATGGCGGCTCTCCTAGACCTCCACGACCACGGCCTCCCGGAGGAGGCGTTCGACGAGCACTTCGAGGATATCCATGCGGGCAAGGAGGCCTACCTCATCGACCGGGTCGGCGAGGACTTCGGCGGCCGTCTCCACATGGGGCGGTCCCGGAACGACGAGGTCGCCACCTGCATCAGGATACGACTCAAAGAGGAGATCATCGACCTCGTGCGGTCGCTCACCGACCTGCGGCAGACCCTGCTCGACGTCGCTAGCGGGCATACGGAGACGGTGATGCCGGGCTTCACCCACCTCCAGCACGCCCAGCCGACGACGCTGGCCCACTACCTCCTCGCCTACGAGCAGGCCTTCTCCCGGGATACGGCCCGGCTGCGGGAGGCGTATGCCCGGGTGGACGTATCGCCTCTCGGTTCGGCGGCGTTCGTCTCGACCGGCTTTCCCCTCGACCGCAACTACACCGCCCGGCTCCTCGGGTTCGCCCGTCCGGCGGCAAACAGCATGGACGCGGTCGCGGCCCGGGACTTCGCTATCGAGGTGCTTGCTGACGCAACTGTCTGCATGACGACGATAAGCCGGCTCTGCGAGGAACTGGTCCTCTGGAGCACCGCGTTCGTCGGGTTCGTCCAGCTCGACGACGCCTACTGCTCCTCCTCCTCGATCATGCCCCAGAAGAAGAACCCGGACGTCGCCGAGATCATGCGGGGGAAGGCAGGGTCGGTCGCCGGGGAACTCGCCGCGGCCGTCACGATCGTGAAGGGCCTTCCCATGAGTTACAACCGCGACCTCCAGGAGCTGACCCCACACCTCTGGCGGGGCGTGGAGGCGGCCCGGCAGAGCATCCCGCTTCTTTCCGGCATGATCGGTTCTGCAACCTTCAACACCGGGCGGATGGCCGCCGAGGCGGGCAGGGGCTTTTCTACCGCCACGGAACTTGCCGACGTCCTCGTCCGGGACTACGGACTTCCCTTCCGCACCGCCCACCGGATCGTCGGGCGGGCGGTCAGGCACGGCTCGCTCGATCTCGCCACGCCCGAGGGCGCCGCCCGGGAAGCGGCCGGCCTCTCGGTCGTGGATCTGGGCGTAACCCAGGAGCGGATAGACTCTGTCCTCGATCCGCGTCACGCTGTTGCCGTGCGGAGCATCACCGGCGGCCCGGCACCTGCGGCGGTCACGGTGCAACGTTCGGAGCAGACGGAACTCCTCGCCCGGGACACGGCGTGGGCGGAGGAGACGGAAGCGACGCTCCTCTGCGCGTTCGAACACCTTATCCTTGAATCACGGAGGCTGGCAGCATAATGGAGATACTTCAGACCGGAGATCGGGTGCGGTACACTAACGG
>JAENZF010000187.1 GCA_016841385.1 Methanobacteriota archaeon
GAGGGTGAGAAACCTCGTCAACACCTACCTTGTCCGGTCGCTCGATACGACGGCGTTCCGGTTCAGCCTCCCCGTCCTGCTCACGGCGCCGGTAGCGATCCCCGGTCCCGGGGCCGACGGGGCTGCCGGGGTCATCATCGAGGCGATCAAGGCGGCGGTTCCCGCCGAACAGGACCTCGGCCCGATCGCCGGGACCGGGACGGAGCACCCCCGCCACTGCCTGCAAAACGTCGAACCGGTCACGCTGATCGCATCAAGGAGCGCCATCGGGACCGACCTCTGGCGGCCGGACCAGGATAACCGGATCGACGGCGATGGGGTCCGCCTCGTCGTCAGGGGCGCTCTCCCGTACCCCGGGCCGCCCGTGCCGGACGCGGTCGGGGAGGTTACGGAGCGGCTTGGTGCCCTCCTCGAGGCTCTCGACCGTGTCGTGCGCCGGGTGCCGGACGGTCCCCTTGCCGCGGCGCGCGACCTCTCCGTCGACCAGAAGGCGCTCCGGCGCGCCCTGCCCGGAATGGGGCTTGTCTCGTTCATCGCCGACGGCACGCGGCCGGCCCGCCGGTTCACCCCGCTCAGGTGCCACCACCGGATCGCCGGGCCGAAGGAGGTTGTGCACGTTCCGTTCCGCTGCCCGCGGGAGCTCGACCCGGTCGAGGTGGAACTCGCAGGGAGCGGCAGGGTCGTGACCGGCCTTGCACTCCGGCGCCGGGAGGCCTTCGCGGTCGCAGGTTCGAACGCCGAGGGGAAGAGCACCTTCCTTCATTCGGTCGTCGCCGGACAGGACGACCACGCCGCGGGGGACGGGCGGGAGCTTCTCGTCAGCGTCGACGGGGTAGCCCGGGCGGAGGCGAACGAGCAGGGACTCGTCGGCGCGGACGTCAGCCTTTTCTTCCGTAGCCTCCCGCCCGGCATCGGCGGCGAGCCCCGGGCGGCCTACGGCTGGGGGAGCGGGTCGCTCGTGATGGCGCACAAGATCCAGACCGCGCTTCTGGCCGCAGTACCGCTCCTCATCCTCGACGAAGACCGCTCTGCGACCAACCTGCTGGTGCCGGGCTGCCTCCAGAGCGGCGAGGTGACGCCGCTCTCCACCCTGCTTGCCACCCGCCGCGAGGCGCTCGGGGAGACGGCGATCCTCTTCGCCGCCTCGTCGCTCGACATCCTTATCGCACAGGCCGACCGGATCCTGATTCTTGCCGGCCACGAAGCACAGGCGCTCGATCCCGGGGAATTCAGGCGGCGGCTGGATCGGCACCTTGCGGAGGTGCGGGAGCACCTCGCGGCGCGGGAGTGAGCCGGGCCTTGCGTTTCGGCACCCCTGGGGATGCAACGGGACTGGGAAAAAAGATTCTCGGGGGATGGATTACAGACGTCTCTTCTTCAGGATATACGCCATGCCCGCGGCAAGAGCGGCGAGCTCCCACGGGACGGGGCTCTGCTGCGGGGTCGGCGTCGATTCCGCGGCGGCAGCGGCGGAGACCGGTGTTGGGGCCGCTGTCGGCTGAGCCGTGGGTTCGCCCGTCGGGGAGGTGACGACCTCGCCTTCGGCAGCGATCGCGAAGAGGGAGAAGCCGGGGCTCTCGGCGGCGAAGAAGTACCTGGAAGCGTCCTCCCCTGTCATCACCGTCGGGAGGGCCTGCCAGGTGCCGTTCTGGTAGCGGTACAGCACCACGTTCTCCGGGGCAAAGCCCCGCTCCGCCAGCCATGCCTTCGGGACGGTGAAGTTCAGGGTCGCACCCGCAATGGCGGCGTCCGTCGTGCGGTAGAGGATCACCTCGTCGCACTCGTAGACCGCGCCGGCCGGGGCGTCGGTGCCCGAAGGCAGCCCTTTCTTCTCGATGGTGATCAGGATCTCCGGGATATCTTCGGCGGCCGTGACCGTCACCGCATAGATCGCGGTGCCTTCCACCGCAAGCGAAGCCCGGCCGCCGGCGGGGATATCGCTTGCCGAACCGGCCGAGAGATCCGAGCGCCCCCCGCTGGAACCGTGGGACCGGGCCGTGGGAGTGGGGGTCGGCACCGGTTCAAGGGTGAACGATACTGCTGTGGTCTCGTTCGCGAGGATCGTCACCGTCTGGTTATCCGGGGTCACGTAGCCGTCGAGGGTGACGGTGACGGTGTGGTTGCCGGGTAGAACATCCGTAAGGGTTGCGTTCGTCGTGCTGCCCGTCGCCGTACCGTCGATGACGATCCGGGCTCCTTCCGGAACGGACGAGACTGCCAGCGACCCGCATACCGGGTCGAGGTCGAACGAGACCGGTACGGTTTGTCCCGCGAGGATCGTCACCGTCTGGTTATCCGGGGTCACGTACCCGTCGAGGGTGACGGTGAGGTCGTGATCCCCGACCGGGAGGTAGAGGGAGGTGTTGGTGGTGCGGGCGATCTCCGCGCCGTCCAGATGGATGGACGCCCCCGCCGGCGCCGAGTCGACCGCCGCCGTCCCGCCGTACACCAGCGGGAGGGAGTCGGTGCCGAAGCCTGCGATGGTCAGCGTCTCGTCGCAGATGCCGTCGAAGTCGGCATCCGTGCCCCACTCGGAGATGTTCTGGGTCGGGTCGGTGAGCCAGAGGTTGCCCCCGAGGTACGGCCCGCCGGCGATGTTCGTCCCCGTGCTGCGGGTGCCGTTCAGGACGGCGCTGGAGGATGCCGCGTAGATATTCGTGGGGTTGGCGAAACGGCAGTTGGTGATGGTGGCATTGTCGGAAGCTGCGAACCACGCCCCGCCGCCGTCCCGGCCTGCCGTGTTGTCCGTAAAGGTCGTGTCCGTCAGGACGGCATTGTCGGAATCTGCGAAATACGCCCCGCCGCCGTCCCGGCCTGCCGTGTTGCCCGTAAAGGTCGTGTCCGTCAGGGCGGCACCGGCGGAAATTGCGAAACACGCCCCGCCGCCATCGTAGCTTGCCGTGTTGCCCGTAAAGGTCGTGTCCGTCAGGGCGGCATCGGCGGAACCCCAGAAAAACGCCCCGCCGCCATAGCCGGAGCCGGAGCCGTCCTGGCCTGCCGTGTTGTCCGTAAAGGTCGTGTCCGTCAGGGCGGCATCGGCGGAACCCCAGAAATACGCCCCGCCGCCGTACCGGTCTGCCGTGTTGCCCGT
>JAENZF010000188.1 GCA_016841385.1 Methanobacteriota archaeon
AGGTCGCCGTCGAGGCATCACGGCTCACCGCTGCATACGCGGGAGACCCCGCAGCATCACTCACCGCCGCGTATGCCGCGGCGTTCGCGTGTCCCACCCACCCCCGCGACTGCGGGGCATGCCCCCTCCGCGACCGCTGCCCCGCCACGCTCAGGGAACCCTGGCGCGGCCGGTAGAACGAGGGATGAAAATACAGAGCAGATCGACCTGGAACTCCTCCAGGAACAACAGATCTTGAGAAAAGATGAGTGCTGATTTATTCAGCAACCGCTTCGGGCTGGCTGAAGTATTCGGCTAAAGGTTTTGCGCCGCTCTGCTTCACGGCGGCGTTGATCTGGACGAAATCGGCGCTGATCTCGCTGCCCCGCACCGACTTTCTGCGGCGCTCCCCGTCCATGAGCGGGTGGAACCCGACGCCCTCAGAGAGGAGAAGCCTCCTCCGTGCGGGTCCGGGAAGGTCGCGGCGTGCCGGGATGCCGGTCTTGTCCGTGCCACCGGTGATCTTGATCGTGTAGCCTGTAAGGCCGAGGACTCCCCCGTCGATCTCTTCACCGATGCGCTTGCCGATGAGCGCTCCTGCCGCGGGGCCGGTCGCATCAACCTTATATGAGCGCCCGGTTTCTGGTTCTGATAGTATAATTTTGAAATCTACCATGTTAACGACTCCTTCGAAAGTACCTATACAATTTGAGAATATGGTATTAAAAGTCTACCTTTACGCGGTTGAAGGAAAATGTTAGCCGGGAGAGGCTCCGCGCCTGGGGCGGAGCAGTTCACTTCCCCCAGAAGGGATCTTCCCGGCGCCTCAAGGTGGTGAACTCCTCGAGGGTCTCCCGCAGGCTCGGGCTCAAGTGGTTGATCATCTCCCGCTCGATCACCTTCACGTGCCGCTCCGGGATGTCCACGTAGAGGTCGTCGTCGACGTTGATCTGACGGCCGACCGTCGGCCCCTCGATGGAGATCGCCACCTCCTTGCCCGCCTCCGCTTCCTGGACCGTCTCGTTCTTCGCCTGGATCTGCTTGATGCGGCCTACCTTCTTGCCGTTCGGGAGGGCCAGGTCGACACCGCTCTGGAGTTTCCCACCGAGGATCCGGACGCCGACCACCGCCGGGTTGCTCTGCCGGAAGACACAGTTCGGGAGGATCCGGATCTTTGCGGGCATGATCAGCTTCTCGAACTGCTGCCGCTCAAGTTCCTGCTTCTTCTTTTCGCGCCACTCGACATAGTCGTCGAGGAGCTGGTAGATGACCCCGCCCTCGAACATGCTGACATGGGACATCGAAGTGTCCGCCAGGGTGTCGACCGCGTCCGGCAGGACCGGGGTGTTGAAGGCGATGATTGCGCTGTAGAGGGGGTCTTTGATAGTCCCCGCCTCGATGATATCGTGGCGGGTGACCGGCCCGACAGTGGCCCGCATCACCTGGATCTGGTGGCCCTCGAGTTCCTTGGAGAGCGCTTCGAGGGCGCCGATGGTATCCGCCCTGATGATGACCCCGATGTCGGAGAGGTTCACCTGGATGTCCTGGACCTCGTGCCGGACCCGCTCGATCATCTCGTCCCGGTTCCCACCCCGGATGACCCGGAGGGGAGAGCCCGCGATGACCCCGTCGAGTTTCGGGGCGGCGACCTTGATACCCGCAGCGGCGGTGACGGACTTGACCCGCTCGAACCGCTCCTCGATCAGGATCTCGCTCATGGGGCGGGGCTTTAAGAGCGAGCGCACTCTGGCTTCGATGATCTGGTCGTTTCCTGCGACGACGATCTCGTCCCCGACCTTGAGGGTTCCGTCATAGAGGATCACGTCGAGCGTCATCCCGAGCCCCCGCTCCTCCTTCACCTCGAGCACGGTGCCGGCTCCGGGGCCGTCGGCGCTGACCTTGAGGTTCTCGGTCATGTAGCGCTGAGCGAGCCCGATCAGCACCATGAGGATGTCGGGGATGCCCTCACCGGTGAGGGCGCTCGTCGGCACGATGCAGATGTTCCGCGCAAAGTCCGAGACCCGGTCGAACCGCTCGGAGTTGAACCCGAGGTCGGAGAGTTTGCCGACGAGTTCGTAGACCTTCGTCTCGACCATGCCCTGGACGCGCTCGTTCTGCTGTGCGAACGTCTTCTTGAAGGGTTGGCCCTCCAGGACGCGCCATCCGTGGATGCGGTCGACTTTGTTCGCCGCGATGACGAACGGCGTCTTATAGTTGCGCAGGATCTGGAGCGCCTCGATCGTCTGGGGGCGGAAGCCCTCGTTGATGTCCACCACGACGATCGCCATATCGGCAAGCGCCCCGCCGCGCGCACGGAGGGTGGTGAAGGCGTGGTGCCCGGGGGTGTCGATGAAGAGGAGGCCAGGGACGTTGACGCTGATCTGGCTCAAGGCTCCACCCATACGGGTGATCGCGTCGATGGGAACGACCGTGGCGCCGATGTGCTGCGTAATCGCGCCCTCCTCGGTCGATACCACGGACGAGCCCCGGATCCTGTCCAGGAGCGATGTCTTGCCGTGGTCTACGTGGCCCATCACGCAGACGATGGGGGTCCTGATCGTTGATTGCTTTGCCATGATAATCACCTTTCGGTATATGAAGTATGGACGAATAAACCCGAAAAATCTGGAATATTGACCGTTTTTTGCCGAACCACGCCATAGGATGGGCGATTCTCCTACCCCCGGGGCGCCGTCCGGCACCCGGAACACTGGTACGTTATAGAACATGGAGTCTATTAATAATTCACCCCGACACATGTCCCGCTACGGACGATGGCAGTCGAACCGGCAACGTGACAGCCGGATGTCCGGCGGATCGCGGAGCCGCCGGTGATCCAGGCCGGACGTGCGTCCGCGATCCCCGGGAAGGTGTTTGGTGCGGACGTGATGGAGAGATACCTTAATCAAATCCGGCTACCAACTATAATGAGTACCTTGCCAGGGTGGGGTAGTCGGTTATCCTAAGGGACTGTGGATCCCTCGACCCGGGTTCGAATCTCGGCCCTGGCCTTCTTT
>JAENZF010000189.1 GCA_016841385.1 Methanobacteriota archaeon
CCAGAACGTCGCGCACAGCCTCGGCATCGAGACCCGGAGCATCCGGCAACGGCCCGCCCGGGCGATCCGGTGGCGCTACCGGTGCAGCGGGTGCGGGCGCTACTGGCGGGAGCCGGGAGAATGCCGGGTCTGCGGCGCGGCGATCAAAAGAAAACTTAAATAGATTACTCGGAGATCTCTTCTCCATGTCCGCCCTTGAAGAGTTGATCACGAAGGCAAAGGCGCTCCAGGCAGAAGGGCACACTCCCGGCCAGATCTCCGATGAACTGGGCCTCTCGATGGAGACGGTCACCTGGCTGCTCACCCAGCAAAAGGGCATGGAGGCGCCAAAAGACGTCCACATCGACTGGACGGCGATAGGAAGCCATGGAACGCTCCTCAGCGACATGGCAATGATGATGCTCAAGCGCTTCCTCTACCTGGCGGAGGGAGGGGGCGTGCATCCCGTCGGAGAGGTCCCCGATACGGTCGTCGGCATCGCGCTGTCGGGTGTCCCGCTCGCCACCCTCATCGCCGCGGAGGAGGGGCTGAAACTCGCGGTTTACCTCCCCGCGAAACACAGCCGGAGCGAGACTCCTACCGGATCCCTCTCGGGCACCTTCTCCGCGATCACCGCTCAGCGCTGCATCATCATCGACGACGTCGTCACGACCGGGACGACGCTTTCGGAAGCCATACAGTTCCTCCGGCGGCATGGAGCCACGCCGGTGGCGGTCTGGTCGCTCTTCGACAAGCAGGGTGTCCGGGAGATCGACGGCGTCCCGGTCCAGTCGCTCTTCGCGATATCGAGGCTCGGGTGAGAAACCCCTATTACGTCTTTTTCGGATAACCCCGGAGCCCGCCTCCCGGAGCAGGCCGATGCGACCGGTGCGCCCGCCAGAGGTACCAGGCGCGTAACATCAGCAGACAGGCGATCTACCCCCGTCGTTCGGCCCGGGCGCCCCGGGAAAGCCGGCCCCTATCGATTGATATATATAGAACCTCTGAACAAATCTAACGAACAAAGGAGGATTATACAATGCTTGCTGGACAGCCCATCATTATTTTACGGGAAAATGTTGAGCGCACGCGCGGATTCGAGGCGCAGCGCTCGAATATCATGGCTGCAAAGGCGATTGCGGCCGCCGTTCGGACGACGCTCGGTCCCCGGGGAATGGACAAGATGCTGGTCAGCTCCAGCGGTGATGTGGTGATCACAAACGATGGGGCAACCATCCTGCACGAGATGTCCGTGCAGCACCCCGGCGCCAAGCTGGTCGTCGAGGTTGCGGAGACCCAGGACGGCGAGGTCGGTGACGGCACCACAACCGCGACCGTACTCGTCGGGTCGCTGATGGAAGAGGCGGAGAGACTGCTCGCCCAGGAGGTTCACCCCACTATCATCGCGAACGGCTACCAGCTCGGCATGGAGAAGGCTCTTCTGCTCCTCGACGAACTGGCCATCACGGTCGGGTTCGGCGACCGCGACGACCTCTTGAAGATTGCCGACACCGCCATGACCGGCAAGTCCATCGAAGCGGTCAAGGATAAAATCTCCAGCATCGTGGTGGACGCGGTGCGGCAGGTCGCCGTCGAGAGCACCCCGGGCACCTATGTCGTGGACGAGGACGACGTCAAGATCAAGACGCAGGTCGGCGACTCGATGGACGACGCCAAACTGATCCGGGGAATCGTCATCGACAAGAAGCGCGTCTTCGAGCAGATGCCGGACAAGGTCACGGACGCAAAGGTCGCCCTGCTTGCCCTGCCGCTCGAGGTCACGAAGACGCAGGTGAAGTCGAAGATCAAGATCACCTCCTCCGACCAGATGAAGGCGTTCTCCGAGCAGGAGCGCGAGACCCTCCGGAAACTTGCCGACCAGATCGTTGCCTCCGGCGCGAACGTCGTCCTCTGCCAGAAGGGGATCGCCGACGCGGTGCAGTTCTACCTGGCCAAAGCCGGCATCTACGCTATCGAAGACGTCAAAGAGGGCGACATGAAGTTCGCCGCCAAGGCGCTCTGCGGCACCATCGTCAACAAGCCCGAAGAACTCAACGCAGCGACGCTCGGCCACGCTGAAGCGACCGAGGAGATCCCTGATGCCGACCTCACAATCATCTCCGGCTGCGACAACCCGAAAGCCGTCACGATCCTCCTGCGGGGCTCATCCCAGCTGCTGCTGGACGAACTCGAGCGGGCGGCCTACGACGCGGCCCGCGTCGTCCAGGACGCCATCGAGGACGGTAAGTTCGTCGTCGGCGGTGGAGCGGTGGAGACCGAACTTCAGCTCCGCATGCGCGAATACGCCGCAACCGTCGGCGGGCGGGTCCAGCTCGCCATCGAGGCGTTTGCGAACGCGTTCGAGGTCATCCCGAGGACGCTCGCGGAGAACTCCGGGTTCGACACGATCGACAAGGTCGTCGCCCTGAGGAAGGCCCACGCCGACGGCGCGAAGCACGCCGGGCTCAACGTCTACACCGGCGAGGTCGTTGACATGCGGGAGGCCGGCGTCATCGAGCCCCTGCGGGTGAAGACCCAGGCGATCAAGAGCGCGACCGAGACGGCCATGCTCCTCGTCCGCGTCGACGACATGATGATCACCCAGTCCGGAAGACCGGGCGCACAATAAGTCACCCGCGCGAGGAGGTCAGGAAGATGCCGACCTCCTCTTCCTCAATTTTTTTATCCTGCGGCAGACTTCTTCCGTGGTGAAATAGTAAGGCCGCATCCGGATTGATCCCAAAGGAGAGGAGAGCAGCCTCGTAGGTATCGCCCGGCCGCCCCTGGTAGATCAGCACGCTGCCGTCCGGGATGAGGATGAATCGACAAAGCATATCTCGATACTATTATAGTCGAAGAACCTAAATACTCTAGGCTGATTCTGTGCCGAGGTAGTCTAGCCCGGGAAGGCGGTGGCCTCGAAAGCCACTGGTGCCTGGCACCTCGGGAGTTCAAATCTCCCCCTCGGCGTTT
>JAENZF010000190.1 GCA_016841385.1 Methanobacteriota archaeon
CCGCGGATGCCCGGCACCGTGCGTGGCCCGGAGAGGCAGGCAGGTGCGAGAAAATCTTCGATTTTCGAGCATGAGAGAAAATCTTCGATTTTCGAGCGGGCAGCGGACTTTCTTACCGGAGGTGGTGAGGAGGCCTCTTCTCATGCGAGGGCATAGGAGCTCGTGCATCGCTTGTGGCGATCTCGAGCATCCTATCGCAAGGTGAGTGGTAGAAACCTTACAGGGATGTCGAGCTGCGGCGAGGAGCTGACGCACGACCGGATACTTCGACCTGAAGAGCGATCCAGGGTGCCCCCGCAAAGCCTTCCGGCCTACTTCTGCTCCGGCACACCGCAGGGCTCATCCTCTGGTGGGCCGCCCTCCTGGAGGTACTTTTCCGGGTCATCCAGGAACTTCTGCCTGCACCCGGGCGTGTGAAAGACATATTCCTGCCCCTTATAGCGCGCCCTATACAGGGGGTACTCTTCCTCTACAGGCATCAGACAAACGGGACATAACTCGACCATTCGGATCTCTCCTGCCGCCGGGGGTCTGTCACGCACCATCATATAAATGTATCTCCAAAACTATCCGGATCGGGGGTCTCGAATGTTGCGGCCGTCTCTGACCAGACGGTGCAGTAGCCGGTACCAGACTGATCCGAGCGCTGCAGAACAATCCCAAACGCCGAACGATACGTTGTTCTGCCTGAAATTATCGCCACCGTCCGGGGCACAGGCTTTCCCCCCCTGGGTGCTGCCGCCCACGCCGAGAACTGCTCCGCCGGTTCGCTGCTCCTGTCTACAGGTACGCCTCCGATGCATACCTCCGCATCATGCGGTGCGTATTGAAGTGGGAGGCGACCTTCCCGATAGAGTTCCGCATGATGGTTGCCCAATTGTCCTTTTCGTTGTAGAACTTCGGGATGATGAGGTATTCCAGTTTATTGTACAGGTCGTCCAGTTCCATGGCTCTGCGGTCTTCGACATCGATTGGTGCATCAGGAGCAGGTCCGATCGCCCACCCGGTATCCCCCTCCATCCATCCCTCAACCCACCAGCCATCGAGGACGCTGAAGTTGACCACGCCATTGAACGCTGCCTTCATCCCGCTCGTGCCGCTCGCCTCGTAGGGTGGGAGTGGCGTGTTGAGCCACACATCGACGCCCGAGGTGAGCCTCTTTGCAAGATCGATGTCGTAGTTCTCCAGGAATACCACATCAATGCTCCCTCTCAGTTTTTCCTTGAAAGTGTAGAGATCCCGGATCAACTCTTTGCCCTGTTCGTCCTCGGGGTGTGCTTTCCCCGCCATCACGATCTGGATCGGCCCCCTTCTCAAGACCTTCTTGAGTCTGTTGAGATCGGAGAAGAGAAGAGCGGCTCTCTTGTATGCCGTCACCCTTCGTGCAAACCCGATGGTCAGTGTGTTGACGTCCAGATCGGCATCCGTCTTCTCGTTGATGTACTGCATCAGGGCAGCCTTGGTACTCATATGAGCGCTGCGGACATCCTCATGGGGGACCGTATCGATCCGCACCAGCAGTTCGGGTTCGTTCGCCCATCCGCTAAAGTGCCGATCAAAGAGTTCCCGGAACGGCTGCGAGGTCCAGGTGTAGGGATGGACGCCATTTGTTATTGCCCGGATATGGTAGCCGGGGAAGAGCCTCGTGGAAGACTCCATATGGGCACGGGCTACGCCGTTCACGTAGGTACTCAAACTGAGCGCGAGCGCGGTCATGTTGAACCGATCCTTCCCCGCAAACACCCGGATCTTCTCCAGATCAAATTCGTCCCCGAGGAGCTCACGGACCGTTTCATAGGGGAATGAAAAAAATGCTGCAGCCACAGGCGTATGGGTGGTGAAGACGCAGCGATCCCGTGTTTTATTCGCGTCCATGCCGTTTCGCCGGAGCAGCTCCATGGCGAGCAGACTGGATTGCCCCTCGTTCATGTGATACTTCAGGACGTTGAAGTTCAGGGCATCCAGCATCCGAACACCCCCGATGCCGAGGACGATGGCTTGCTTGAGCCGGTATATGTCATCCCCTCCATAGAGGTAACTCGCGATCTGCCGATCCTCGTCGGTATTCCCTTCAACATCGGTATCCAGGAACAGGATGGGTGTGAGCGATCCCGCCGGGCTCTGGTAATCGTATACCCAGGTCTTCACCCTGACCACTCTCTCCCCAATCCGTACCTCCACGGTGTCGGGGAGCTCCCGCATGAACTCCGACGGATCCCAGGGATCGGGATATTCGAGCTGCTCTCCGGTCTCCGACACCACCTGCCGAAAGTATCCCATCCGGTTCACCAGAGTGACAGCCACCATGGGGATCTTGAGATCGGCGCCGGACCGGATGGTGTCCCCGGCGAGAACGCCGAGCCCTCCACTATAGGTCGGGATATCGTTGCGTAACCCGATCTCCATGGAGAAGTATGCGACTCTCTGCCCCTCCACGAATCTGCGCATATGCTGTTCATCGACGGAATAGTAGGTGCGGCCCCACATCTCTACTTTAAACGGTGTTTTCTCCGTATCGACGGGTACTCCCCATACTGGATCCAATACTTCCATGTTGCTCTCCCTCTTTGATGACTGCCGTGAGTGTATTCTCCGCCTGCTCTCAGAATTCATGCAATACTCGGCAGCACCGTGCATGGTCGGCCTGAACACCCCTCCCCACCACGAGGCGCCAGGGCATGAGTGTCTGCGGTGTCGATATCTGTTCTCTGAAACCACCCTGCAGCAGATAAAATTAATTACCCGCGAGGGTATTCGCCCCCATGTTGAAATTCGGAGTCGTCCTCTGCATACTGTTCTGCGTCATCCCGGTGGCAGGGAGCGCCCAGACGTCGATGATGTACCCGGACGGAACCGGGTTTGGGATGATGCAGACCCGAGAGGAGCGGTCGATGAACGCGACCGTCCACGAGGAGATGGAGGACCTGATGGTCCGAATGATAGAGGGAGA
>JAENZF010000191.1 GCA_016841385.1 Methanobacteriota archaeon
GAAGTACTTCGTCGCCACCAGTTTCCCCGCCCCGGAGAGCTCGATCACCGTGAGCATGTAGGCAAGCGACGAGTACTTGATTAAGTAGATGAACTCGTTCGAAAGCCCCGGTATCGCCCGGCGGAGCGCCTGCGGCAGGATGACGCTCCGGATCGCCTGCCACCGGGTCATCCCCAGCGCCTGGGCGGCGATCATCTGGCCGTCCTTGATCGATATGAGCGCACCCCGGATGTACTCGGCGTTATATGCTCCGTTGCAGAGGATAAAACCGAGCACCGATGCGGTGAACGCGGTAAACGTGATCCCGATCGAAGGGAGGCCGAAGTAGAGGATGAAGAGGAGGAGGAGGAGCGGGGTGCCCTTGATGAGAAAGACGAACGTCTTGCAGAGCCAGGAGGTGACGCGGCCGCCGTACTGCCTCCCCACCGCAACGCCGATCCCAAGCGCGATCCCGAACGGGGCGGAGCACGCGATCAACTGGAGGGTTACGACCAGCCCCTGCATCAGCGCCGGGAGGAGAATGTCGAAGATGAAGGTTACCTGGTCCATGGGTCGCTTCAGTCTCCCTGGTAGGTATCGAACCGGCCGATGAAGTCCTTCATCCGGGTGAACCGCGGATCATGCAGGAGCAGGTCCGGCGTCCCCTGCTCGGCCACCACGCCGTTCTCCATGAAGAGGACCTCGTTTGCAACAGAGCAGGCGAACCCCATCTCGTGGGTGACGACGAGCATCGTCATCCCCTCCTGGGCCAGCCGCTTCATGACCTCCAGCACCTCCCGGGTCAGTTCGGGATCGAGCGCGGACGTCGGTTCGTCAAAGAGGATGACGTCCGGGTCCATGGCAAGCGCCCGGGCGATGGATACCCGCTGGGCCTGGCCGCCGGAGAGCTCTGCAGGATAATGGTCGGCCCATTCCTCCATCCCCACCTGCCGGAGTTCGGTGAGCGCCTTCTCGCGCGCTTCCGCTCTCCCCATGCCCCTGACCCTGAGCAGCGCCAGTTCGACGTTTTTGAGCGCGGTGAGGTGGTCGAAGAGGAAGAAGTTCTGGAAGACCATCCCGATCTTCTGCCGGAAGTAGTTGATCCGGGCTCCTGAGTTCGTGACCTCCTCCCCGTCGAGCCAGACCCTGCCACGGTCGGGCAACGTCAGCTGGTTGATGCACCGCAGAAGCGTGCTCTTTCCCGTCCCCGAGGGGCCGATGAAGACCTTCGTCTCGCCTCTCCGGACGTCGAACGAGACCCCCCGCAACACCTCGTTACTCCCGAAGGACTTGTGTATGTCCTCAACTCTCAACACAAAGTCATTGTTGTTCATGCTCTACACCGCTCCGGCTCCGAATCCCGGAACCGCTATCCTCTTCTCCAGTCTGTGCAGAAGTTTGAGGCCCCCGTAGTTCATGATGATGTAGATTCCCGCCGCGGCAAGGTAGATCGGCATCGTAATGTAGGTCTGTGTGACAATCCTCGTCGTCAGGGTGAGCAGTTCGGCGACCCCGATGGCATAACAGACCGCCGAGTCGGTCAGAATGTTGGGGTACTCATTCGACCACCCGGGAAGAGCGATGCGCATCGCCTGGGGGAGGATGACGGAACGGATGGCAGCGAGCCTGCTCATCCCGAGAGATCGCGCCGCGATCATCTGTCCTTCCCCGACTGACTGGATGGCTCCCCGGAAGATCTGGGACTGGTATGCCGCCCCCCGGAGGCCCAGCACGACCGCTCCGACGACAAACGCCGAAAGATTACCGAGCCCGAGCCCGGGAAATATGCCGAACCAGAAGAGGAAGAGCAGGATAAGGATGGGGAGACCCCTGAAGAACCAGACGTAGACCCCGATGACCCAGCGCACCGGCCGGGAGCCGTATACCTGACCGAGCGCCATAGGCAGCCCGAGAAGGAGTCCAAGGGCGAGGGCGGCGAGGACTAGGCCGAGGGTAGCGGCAACGCCTGAAAGAAGATATGGTAACCAGTCGATAAGGATTGACAGAACATCCATTGCGCTATCCCTGAAGCATTGTGCGGCACTGTTTTCCGCCCGGAAGAACAACGCCAGGTACTCTACGAATGATTCTGACGGAGAGTAAAATAAACGTTGTTAAACTGACCTCAACCCCGAACATGACTTCCGCCGGCGACATACTGCCCTGGTCAACCGGAGGATTATCCCGGTCCTCTCTACCGGGGAGAATCCCGCCACATCTCCGTTACGGTGCTTAAGCCGGGCTGACCCGTGCATCCTCCGCTCCATTCTCCCCGGGACTCCAGCAACACTTAAGTATGTGGGGATGGGGAGGAAGGGGTATGCCACCTGCACCCGATATCAGGATCCCTCTCGATGTGCCCTCCGAGGAGCAGGAGAGGTACCGGGAGAACTACCGGACGATTACGCACGACACCGGGAGGCTGATGCTCTTTGCCGGGGACCAGAAGATCGAGCACCTCAACGATGACTTCTTCGGCGAAGGTATCCATCCCGAGGATGCCGACCCCGAACACCTCTTCCGGATCGCGAGCAGGGCGAGGATCGGGGTCTTTGCGACGCAACTCGGGATGATCGCCCGGTACGGCGGTGATTACCGGGACGTGCCGTACCTCGTCAAACTCAACTCCAAGACCAACCTGATCGGGACCTCCCAGCGCGACCCGCTCAGCTCGGAGCTCCACTTTGTGCGGCAGGCCGTCGACCTCCGGGACCGGACGGCGCTCTCGATCCTCGGCGTCGGCTACACGGTCTACCTCGGGAGCGAGTACGAGCCGATGATGCTCTACCAGGCGGCCCAGATCGTCAACCACGCGCACCAGAATGGTCTCGTCACCGTGCTCTGGATGTACCCCCGGGGCAAGGCGGTCAAGGACGAGCGGGACCCGCACCTGGTCGCGGGCGCGGCGGGTGTCGCGGCGACCCTCGGGAGCGACTTTGCGAAG
>JAENZF010000192.1 GCA_016841385.1 Methanobacteriota archaeon
GTCGCCGACCCGGAGGTGATCCGGATGGCCGACGCCCCGGTCAGCCCTGCCGGCGGCCTGAAGATCGTGCGGGGATCGCTTGCCCCCGACGGCGCCGTCGTCAAGGGCGCCGCCGTCCCGGCGGCGATGTGGCGGCACCAGGGCCCGGCGCGGGTCTTCGACGGTGAAGCGGCAGCAATGGAGGCGATCCTCCACCGTGAGATTACGGAGGGCGACGTCGTCGTGATCCGGTACGAAGGACCCCGTGGAGGGCCCGGGATGCCCGAGATGCTCTCGCCGACATCCGCGCTGATGGGCCTCGGCTACGCCCGGGTCACCCTGGTGACGGACGGGCGCTTCTCGGGAGGCACCCGGGGGCCGTGCATCGGGCACATCGCCCCCGAGGCCGCGGTCGGCGGGCCGATCGCCCTTGTGGAGGACGGCGACGAGATCGAGATCGACCTTTACGAAAAGCGCCTCGACCTCTTGGTCGATGCAGAAACTCTGGAAGAGCGGCGGCGGGCCTGGAAGCCGCCGGCGCGGCGCCTTACGGGGGTGCTCGCCCGGTACGCACGAACCGTCGAGCAGGCGAATTTCGGCGCCGTCCAGAGATAACTTCTCTTTTTTGCGGGGAGCGCATACTCCTTACAGGTATCGTGGCCCCTGTCGGAGACCGTTTCTATAAACACACGTACTTTGTTAACCATATCTGCCTTAATGCCATGGTGTATTCGGTATCCCACGCCCCCGATCCGGGCATTGGTGCGCAGGGATGTCCTGCACATCCGGCGCCATTCCTGGCCGGAATCCCATTCGTTTGCCCGGACCTTCTATTGCTCTTCCCCCCACATCACCCTGCCGTATACATTTTTAAATCCTGGAAGTAATCCCTCTTCGAGGCGCACCCGTCCGAGATGGTCGCCCATATCGCCTACGGAGTACACGGATGATAGAGAAATTTCTTGATGGTAACAAGCGATTCCTGGAAGAAGATTTCGCAAAAGATCCCGAACATTACGCTCCGCTCGCGTCAAGCCAGCACCCGGAGGTTCTCTGGATAGGATGCTCCGACTCAAGAGTGAACCCCGAGCGCATCACCGGCGCAAAGGCCGGGGAGATCTTCGTACAGCGGAACATCGGCAACATCGTCCCGGTTCACGACTGGAACTTCGCGACCGTGCTCGAGTACGCAGTCAAGCACCTCAAGGTCGGGGATATCGTCATCTGCGGGCACTCGGACTGCGGTGCCATAAAGGCGCTGGACCACGAGAGCAAGGACGCATATGTTCCGCTCTGGCTGAATAACGCGACGGAGGCGAAACGCCGGGTCGATGAAAGGATTCCGGCGCCGAAGAGCCCCGAAGAAGAGAAGAATCGGCTGCGTCTCATTGAGATCGAGAACGTTGCCCTGCAGCTTGAGCACCTCCGTACCTACCCGCCGGTCATGGCTGCGGAAAAAGAGGGACGGGTCAAACTTCACGGCCTGTACTTCGACCTTGCGACCGGAGAGTTGCAGAAGATATTCTAGGACCCCTCCAGGGCATAATCAATCTCTTCTTTTATCAGATCGAGCGAGACCCTCCCGATCGATGTAAGCCTTCCGTTGACGAGAACGATCGGGATAGGAGGGTGGCGCTCCTCGATGATCTCCCTGACGTGGTCGGGCATCTCCTCGTCGAGCAGTGTCGTCTTCACCTCGACCTTATCGCCATACCCGGCAAGAAGTTCGTCGCGCAGGGCGCTGATGGCGTCCATCAGGCTATTCGACGGGTAGCAGGTCTCAAGGCCGCAGGATCTCGTTTCGTCGCAGGGAAATGGGCCGCATTCGGATTCCATGAACCCGACAATCTCAACAGTCACTTCTACCATGCATCATCGGTGGGGGACGAATGCTATATTATCCTTCGTCTCGGGGAGCGAGCAGCGCACGCAATGCCGCGCGGACGTCGCCCTCAAGCCCCTCGATCGTTCCCACATCCCGGACCCGGTCGAGGTCGCCGATCAGCACCGGCGCGGCAGGAAGGATGCCCAGGTTCTCCATGAACGCGTCGACCACATGTGTTACGCAGACAAACGGTTCGGTCCCCCGCCGCCCCGCGACGGCGACGAGCAGGCCCCGGGCGTGCACCTCTCTCCCCAGTACCTTCTCCCGGGCATGGAGCCACTGGCAGCGGTCCATCATCGCTTTGAGGGTCGCCGGGACGGTGCTGGTGTAGACCGGCGTGCATACGACGATGACGGAGGCGGATTCGAGAGCGCGGATGATCTGGGGCATATCGTCGTCGACCGGGCAGTAGCCGTAGTCGTAGCAGGTGTAGCAGCCGGTGCACGCCCTGATATTCATCTCCTGCAGGTAGAAGATCCGGGAAGAGAGGCCCGCCCGGCCGGCCTCGTCGTCGCACCACGACGCGATCCGGGCGGAATTGCCGAACCGGCGCGGGCTCCCCTGCAGGATGACGACGTCGGTCGTGCCGCTGTCCGGGAGCGGGCGGGTGAAAAGACGGGGGCGGGTGTAGATGTGGGGGCGGGACGCAACGTCGTGCGCGAGCCGGGAGAAGACGATCTCCGCCACCTCCTGGGTATCGAAGAGGGAGCCCGGCGGCGCCTCGTAGGAGTTGATCGCGTAGGTGTAGACCGTCTCGGTGCCGCGGAGAACCTCGACGGTGTACCGGATCATGCCCGGATAGATGCTTCCTAAGTCATCGAGGGTGAGCCTGATGGTAAACGTCCCCTCAGGCGTCTCGATGGATTGGGTCTTCTCCGCCGCGCTCTCGACCATCGTGTGCTCCTGGCGTTCATCCGCCTTCAATGTTTCGGGTTGAAGGGGGCAGTTGTTTCGGGTTTCCAGAAGGGGTGCAGAGGCAGGCGTTCGATCCGTCATTAGCGTTAATAAGGAATCT
>JAENZF010000004.1 GCA_016841385.1 Methanobacteriota archaeon
AGGGCAGGTGAAGCGCTACCGGGACTTCTTCATCGTGGTGGGGCGCAGCGACGAGTATATCGTTGAAGATGACTTCTGCACCTGCAGCGACTTCCTCTTCCGGGGACGCGAATGCTGGCACATCCTTGCCGTACGCATCGCTGAGCGGACGGGATTATACGAATCCTACGATCTCTGGTACCAGGACACCTGGAAATTTTAAACACCTGCACAAACAACTATATCGGTCCCGGTCAAATCTGATCATACTGCGTGGTTTTCAATGCTCGAAGAAGAATATACGCTCGATTATTTCCGATCCCAGGGATTTGAGCGGAAGGTCTGCAAGAGTTGCGGGGCGGCCTTCTGGACCCGGGACCCCGAACAAGAGTTCTGCGGCGACGCTCCGTGTGTAACGTATAACTTCATCGGCAACCCGGTCTTCAAACCCCATACCGTCAGTGAGATGCGGGAGGCATTCCTCTCGTTCTTTGAGCGGCACGGTCATACACGCCTCGAACGATACCCCGTAGCCGCCCGGTGGAGAGACGATATCTACCTCACCATCGCGTCCATCGCCGACTTCCAGCCGTTCGTCACGAGCGGGGTCGTCCCCCCGCCGGCGAACCCGCTGACCATCTCCCAGCCCTGCATCCGCCTAAACGACCTCGACTCCGTCGGCAGATCGGGGCGCCACCTGACGCTCTTTGAGATGATGGCGCATCACGCCTTCAACACCCCGGAGGAGCAGATCTACTGGAAGGACGAGACGGTCGCCCTCTGCGACGAGTTCATCGCGTCCATCGGGGGCGACCTCGACCGGGTCAGTTATAAGGAACATCCCTGGTTCGGCGGCGGGAACGCCGGGGCATCCGTCGAGGTGCTCATCGGCGGCCTTGAGGTCGCGACACTGGTATTCATGAACCTCGGGCGGCAGAAGACCGATAAGCCGCCCGTCGATGTGAACGGGGAGCCCTACTACCCGATGCGGCTGAATATCGTGGATACCGGCTACGGCCTTGAGAGGTTCGTCTGGGCCTCGAAGGGTTCGCCGACGATATACGATGCGGTCTTCCCGGAGATGGTGAGCCGCCTGATGCGTTCGTCTCACCTCGAGAACCTCCTCGACAACCCCGAGTTCACGAAGATCATGGCGCTCAGCGCCCGGTTCGCCGGGGTCATGGATATCTCCGGGACGAACCTCTACAACCTCCGGAGGAAGGTCGCCGAGGCGATCGACGTGCCGGTGGAGAGACTGGAGCGGATCGTCGTCCCGATCGAGAAGGTCTACTCGATCGCCGACCACACCCGCTGCCTCGCCTACATGCTCGGCGACTGCATCGTCCCCTCGAATATCCGTGAGGGGTATCTCGCCCGTCTCGTGCTTCGCCGGACACTCCGGATGATGAACGACCTCTCGATGGACGAGGACCTCTCAGACCTGATCGAGGCACAGATGCAGGTCGTGGGGGCCGAGAACTTCGGGCAGGATGTCGATGTGGTCAGGGAGATCGTGGCGAACGAGGAGGCGAGGTACGCAAGCACCCTCGAGCGCGGGACCAGGATCGTCCAGAAGATCGCCCGGAACTACAAGGCGAAGAGTGCCCGGGTTCCCCTCGCGGAGGTTATCACCCTCTACGACTCGCACGGCATCCCGCCCGAGATGGTGAAGGATGTCGCTGCCGCCGAGGGCGCTGTTGTGGAGATCCCCGACAACTTCTACTCGCTGATCGCCGATACCCACTCGGAGGCGCAGAGGGAGGCGAAAGGGGAGGACCCGCTTGCCGCCTACCGCGAGCGGGCGAAAACTCTCCCCCCGACGAAGAAACTCTACTACGAACTGCCAAACAAGGTCGAGTTCGAGGCGATGGTGCTGGACCACTTCGACGGGATGGCGGTGCTGGACCAGACGCTCTTCTACCCCGAGGGAGGCGGTCAGCCGTCCGATACCGGCACCCTGGTGACGTCCGACAGCATGGTGCGGGTGGAGGAGGCCACGAAGATCGGGGAGGTGATCCTCCACCGGGTCTCCGGAGGCCCCCTCATGCGTGGCGACCGGGTGAAGGGCATGGTGGATGAGGAACGTCGGTGGTCGCTGATGCGCCACCACACGGCGACCCACGTCCTCCTGCACGCCGCGAAGAAGGTGCTCGGCGTCCATGTGCATCAGGCAGGTGCCCAGAAGGGGAGCGAGACTTCCCGCCTGGACATCCGGCATTACAAGCATATCACGCCCGAAGAACTCAAGAGGATCGAGATCGAGGCGAACCGTATGGTCATGGCCGATACGCCGGTCTACATCCGTGTCGAGGAGCGGACGAAGGCCGAGCAGAAGTACGGGTTCGGCCTCTACCAGGGCGGCGTCCCACCGGGCCGGGAGATCAGGACGGTGCAGGTGGGGAGCGACGTGCAGGCGTGCGCGGGAACGCATGTCCGGACAACCGGCGAGATCGGGCCGATCCGGATCCTCGGCGTCGAGCATATTCAGGACGGCGTCGAGCGGCTGGTCTTTGCGGCAGGCATCGCTGCCGTGCATGCCATGCAGCACCTGGCGGAGCTCCTTCAGGCATCCGCCGATGTGGTGAGCGTCCAGCCCGAGAACCTGCCGGCGACTGTAGCGCGTTTCTTCGGGGAATGGAAGGAGCAGAAGAAGGAGATCGAGCATCTCCAGAAGAAGGTGGTGGACCTCCAGGTGCAGCACCTCGGGGGCGAGATGGTGGACGGGGTCAGGGTCGTCGTCAGGCAGCTGGATGCGACCCAGAAGGAACTCGTCGCACTCGCCACCACCGTCGCAGATGAGGGCGGCGTGGCGCTCTTTGCATCGGCTGACGGAAACGTGAAAGTGGTGGCGACGTCGGGAGTACCGGCGGTGAACGCTGTCGATATCGTGCGGGAGGCCTGCAGCGTCCTCGGCGGGAAAGGCGGCGGCAAGCCGAACCTTGCGCAGGGCGCGGGCCAGGACGCCTCCCGGCTCGAAGAGGCGCTCGATCACGGGCGCAGCCAGATCCTTGAAGCACTCCATGGTTGAAGATGTTGTAGTTATCCAGCCGGGCGATGAGCGGGCACAGAAGATCGCCCGGGCAATGGCGAGCCAGACGGCGAACGCGGTCATCCTGGCCTTCGGTGGCGGGCCGCTGACGTCGTCGGAGGTTGCCCGGCAGATGGCGATCCCCATCACCACCGCTTCCTACCACATCGAGAACCTCCTCGACGCCGGGCTTCTTGAGGTTATGGAGACCCGCTGGAGCGAGAAAGGACGCGAGGTGAAGGTCTACGGCCTTGCGAACCAGGTCCTCATCATCGCTCCACCGGTGAGCGACCTCCGGTCGGTGCTGCAGAAGTATGCGGCGCTCTTTAGTGTCATCATCTTCGCGAGCCTCAGCCTTGCGACGTTTCTTCCGCTGGTGCTGCCGCTCGGCGGCTTTTCGCCCGCTCAGAGGGTCGCGACTGAAAACGGGGAGAAGTTCTCCGGCGCCGGGGAGGGTGTCTCGACGCTCCGGGCCCCCGCCCTCGATGCCGCCGGGGTGCCGGCGGTCCACGACCTGGTGATGGGCTTCTTCTTCGGCGCCTGCGCGGTGCTGCTCGCGCTGCTGGTCTACGAGGTCTACTACTGGCGGCGCACCTCCATGCGCTACCGGGTGGAAAAAGAGCAGGAACGGATAGAAGAGACTCGGTGAGAGTATTTTCGGGGTCTTTTACCGTCGCCCCCCGGCAACTCCGGCTTCCGGCTGTTTTCCGCTTCCTGCCTCAACCTTTGCCCCGCATTTGGGGCATCGTGTCTTCTTCGGGTTGATCTCTGCACCGCAACTGTAACATTTCGGCATGGTATCTCACCACACTATGCCTGATCGGACTCCGACACCATAAGGCTATCTTATGGAGGTTCCGGCCGGAATTCCGGCTACGGGCTGAAATACCCGTTCCCGGGATATGACGGTTTTCGCGATGCTAACGGGCCCGCGTTCATGGGGCCGGTGTCAGTCCTCTCTGCGGGAGAAGGAACTCTCTTCGATGGAGCGAGAAGAGGCCGGAGAACCTCCGGGGGCAGGGGTGGAACGCTGCCGGGCGCCGCGATCATCCATATGATCTGCGCACCCTTTCAACCTATTTCCCGCGCATTTTTGTGCAATATCCCCTAAGAGAGAGTCTTTGGAATTTTTTGCGTCCGACATATATTTCAATATGGATAAAAATATAACACCTGCTCATCAACCATGATCCATGCTCGGCATCGTCCCGGATATCGACCCGGAGGTCTTCTCGCTGGTCATAGTCCCGATATTCATCTTTCTTGCGCGGATCTGTGACGTCACCATCGGGACGATGCGGATCATCTTCATATCCCGGGGAATGAAGATGATCGCTCCGGTTCTCGGGTTCTTCGAGGTCTTCATCTGGATCATCGCCATCGGCCAGATCTTCCAGAACCTCACGAACCCGCTCAACTACTTCGCCTACGCGGCCGGATTCGGCACCGGGAACTACATCGGGATGCTCGTCGAGGAACGGCTGGCGATGGGGCTTGCCCTCGTCCGGATCATCACCCAGCGGGACGCGACCAACCTCATCGACTACCTCCGTGCCGCCGGCTACGGGGTGACGGTCCTCGACGCCCAGGGGAAACAGGGTCCCGGCAAGGTCCTATTCTCGGTGGTCAAGAGGAGGAGCATCAGGGACGTGGAGGACGCCATCCACGAGTTCAACCCGAAGGCATTCTACTCGATCGAGGATATCCGGCGGGCGGCGGAGGGGACGTTCCCTGCCGCTGCACCGGGCCCGACCCCGTTTCACTTCGGCCGGGTCATGCGGAAGGGGAAGTGACCCCCGGGTAGGTTATCCGGTAGACGGCGTTCGCCCGGTCATCCGAGACCAGGAGCGACCCGTCGTTCGCGATCTCGACGTCCACGGGCCGCCCCCATGCATCGCGTCCCTGGAGCCAGCCCTCCGCGAAGACCTCGTAGGAGGCGGGCGTGCCGTTCTCAAGGCTGACCATCGTCACCCGGTAGCCGATCGGCTCGGCCCGGTTCCAGGAGCCGTGCTCGGCGATGAAGATCCGACCGCGGTACTCCTCCGGGAACTGCTCGCCGGTGTAGAACCGCATACCGAGCGCGGCCACGTGCGGCCCGAGTTCCTGTTCCGGCGGCGTGAAGTTGTCGCACGACTGCCCCTCACCGAATTCCGGGTCGGCGATCGACCGCCCGTGGCAGAAGGGGAACCCAAAGTGCATCCCCGCATCCGGCGCCCTGTTCAGTTCGTCGGGGGGGACGTCGTCGCCGAGCCAGTCCCGGCCGTTGTCGGTGAACCAGAGGTCGCCGGTCTCCGGGTCCCAGTCGAACCCCACGGAGTTTCGTATGCCCCGGGCATAAACCTCGAGATCGGTCCCGTCGGGATTCATCCGGAGGATGGTGCCGAACCGCTCGTCGTCGGGGTCGCAGACATTGCAGGGCACGCCCACCGGGACGTAGAGTTTTCCGTCGGGGCCGAACGCGATGAACTTCCACCCGTGCGACGCTTCACCCGGGAAGGCGTCGCTCACCACCGCCGGTTCGGGCGGGTCGGAGAGGTCGGTTTCAATATAGTCGTACCGCAGGATGCGGCTGATCTCGGCGACGTAGAGGGAGCCGTTACGGAACGCGACGCCGTTCGGGGAGTCGAGACCGCTCGCGACGACGATCACCTCATCCCCCCTCCCGTCGCCGTCGCGGTCGGGTATGGCGTAGACGTTCCCGGGACCGCGGCTACCGACAAAGAGCGTCCCGTTCGGGGAGAGCGTCATCGAACGCGCTCCGGTGACGTTCCCGGCGTAGACGTCGACGGTAAACCCCGGCGGGAGGGTGATCGTATCGAGCGGCAGGGTGCCGGTGGTGCCGCCCGGCGGCATCACGACGGCCACGGCGATACCGAGCAGGGCGAGCGCCGTAACAGCGGCGAGGATGATAACAGTCCGGCGTGTCATGAAGGGTCATCTCCGGACTCCGGATGGCCGGGAGTGTATATAGGCGTTACTCACGCGAACCGGCGGATGCCGGCAAGCGGCGGGAGGACCACCGCCTCGCCGTCGACCTCCACCACCGGCTGCAGGCTTCCTGCGTCCACGCGGTGGAGGATGGGCGAGAGGAAGTCGCGGCCCAACGCAGCGTTGATCATGACGCCGGGGGAGAGCGGGTTCGCGGCCGGCAATACGACGAGGTCTCTCCCGCGCACCACGCCCTGCCCGTAAAGGAAGCAGGGGAACCGGGCCATATCGATCTCGATCGCCGGGTGGTCGTGGCCGATGATCAGCGTCCCGTGGTCGTCGACCGCCCGGTCCCCATGGACCACCGTGTAGCCGCCGCGGTCGTAGCGATCGACCGTCCCCCCCGCGACCGAGGGAAGCATGGTGTCGTGCGATCCCGTGACGAGGACGACCTCGCATTCGGCCCGGAGGGTCGCGAGGATCCTCGAGAACGCCTCCTTCGTCTCCCGGCTCACCCGGTCGAAGGAGTGGAAGATGTCCCCGTCGAGGACGAAGACCGCCGGCTCGAACCGGTCGAGGATCGCCTCGAACCTCTCAAGCAGCGTCTCCTCCTCGTGGAGCGGGAAGTGGAGCCCCTGCCGGTAGAGCGTCTCCGCAAGACCGATATGGACGTCGGAGACGACGCAGAGGGAGAGGTCCCGGACGTAAAGGGCGCTCTTATAGAAGCCGAACCGACGGAGGAGGTCGGCCTCCGGGACCGCGTTCATGCCGCCGCCTCGCTTCCGATGCTGCTCATCACCCGCCGCTGGAACTCACGGAGCATCGAGAGCCGGTCCTGTGCGTAGACCGCGTCGGAGACTCCCAGCGTCGCGATCCCGAACGCAAGCGGGCTCGGGGACGCGGCACGGGTCAGGACGACGTCGATCTCGCCTGCGCCGATCCCGTCGACGATCCCTCTTATGTTCTCCACCTCGAACCGGTCCTCGATCACCTCACGATAGGTCTCCCGCATCACGGCGAACCCATCAAGCCGTTTTGCAAACGATATCAGCATATCGGCGCTCACCTGCTGGCGGCGGGCGCTCCTCCTCCTTCCCATGTAGTTTCGCAGGATCATAAACGACCGGGCCGCGTTGATCCGGAAGACCCGCTTTAAGAGCTGGGTCTCCCCGACGGCCTCTTCGAGGACCTCCCGGCACTCGTCGGCCCGGATGCTCCGGAGGAAACGCACGGGGTCGGCTTTTTTCTCCAGCGGAATCGAGACCAGAAACCCGGTATCGCTGATCCCGACCGAGACGTTCGTCGTCACGTCCCGCGCAATCATGAAGGCGACGATCCGGGAGAACCCGTCGTTGAACCGCAGCCCGTAGTTGGTCATGAAGTAGTAGAGGCGGCGGTGGTTCTCCCGGTCCACCTGCTCCTCGACGACGATCCGGTTCGGTGTCGGGACGGCCAGATCACCCAGGTAGCGCACCTGCTGCTCGAAGATCGCGCAGATGCTCCGGGCGCTGTTCTCGTCGATCGGGTAGTTGGTGAGGAGCATCTCGACGAGGTCATCCGTCCCCAGCGTCTGCATCGCACGAAGCATCATCTCCTTGAAGGCGAGGACGTGGAGCCCGAGGTCGAACGAGAGCGGGAGCTTCTCCGAGAACCAGCTCGGTATCGTCGGGCGGTCGCCTGTTGGGTCGACGTAGAGTTTCCCGCCCCGGCGGTAGGCGAACTTGTAGCGCCGCCCGCCGAGGACGAAGACGTCGCCCTTGTTCATCCGCTCCAGGTACTTCTCGTCCAGGCTGCCGACGAAGGCCCCGTCCCGGGTGAGGACGTCGCAGGAGAACTCGTCCGGGATGGTCCCGGAATTTAAGAAGTAGATCATCCGGGCGTTCCTCCCCCGCTTCCCGATCGTCCCGGTCTCCGGGTCGTGCCAGATCTTCGCGTAGATGTGCCGCTCCTCGAGCCCCGCGTACTCCCCGGCGAGGTAGCGGACGACGTTCATGAGGTCGTCCTCCTCGAGGTTCCGGTAGCAGTGGGACCGGCGGACGACCTCGAACATCGCGTCGACCTGCGTCCGCCCGAGAAGTGCCATACCGAAGACGTGCTGCGCAAGGACGTCGAGACAGTTCTCAGGTATGTGGATGCGGTCCACGAACCCGTTCTGCCCCTCCCGGAGCATCACCGCGCACTCCACGACCTCGTCGCGGTCGAGGACGATGATCCTTCCTTTCACCACCTCGCCGAGGCGGTGGCCGGCACGCCCGACCCGCTGGAGGAGCGCCGCCACGGACTTCGGGGACCCGACCTGGAGGACGAGGTCGACGTGGGGCATATCGACCCCGAGCTCGAGCGACGTCGAGGTCGTCACCACCTTCACCTTCCCGGCTTTGAGGTTCTCCTCGACGGCAAGCCTCCCCTCCGTCCCCATCGAGCCGTGGTGGCACCCCGTGTTCTCCTCCGTGTAGCACCCGGGGTAGCGGACCCGGAGGTTGTGGAGGATCCGTTCGGCGCCGTTCCTTGTATTCATGAAGATGAGCGTGTTGTTGTGCTCCTTTACAAGGCGGTGGATGGTCTCGTAGAGGTGCCATGAGAGGTCTTCGGGGGTGGTGTCGATCAGATCGGGGACCGGACAGAGGAGCTCTAAGTCGAACTCCCGCGCGAACCGGGTATCGACGATCTTCACATCGCGCCCGGCGCCGACGAGGAACCGGCCGACCTCCGCGAGAGGCTCGATCGTCGCCGAGCACCCGATCCGCGTAAAGCCGCCGCCGGACTCCTTCACCAGTTCCTCCAGGCGCTCAAGGCTCACCGAGAGGTGGACACCGCGCTTCGAACCCGCAAGGGAGTGGATCTCGTCGACGACGACCCACCGGACCGTCCGGAGGCTCTGGCGGAACCTGGGGGAGTTTAAGAGGATCCCGAGGGTCTCGGGGGTGATGTTGAGGATGTGCGGGGGTTTCCTTGCAATCTTCACCTTCTCGGCCCGTGAAACGTCCCCGTGGCGGATGGCGTGCCGGATCGGCGTGTGCCCGATCCCGTGCTCGCGGGCGATCTCATGGATCCCGTTGAGCGGCAGGCTGAGGTTTTTGTGGATGTCGTTTGCGAGCGACTTGAGCGGCGATATATAGAGGCAGTAGACGCTGTCCTCGAGCCCTTGTGTCCGTGCACGGACGAAAAGGTCGTCGATGATCGAGAGGAACGCCGACAGGGTCTTTCCCGACCCGGTCGGCGAGCAGATGAGGACGTTTTTTCCATCGTGGATGAGCGGGACCGCCATCCGCTGCGGCGGCGTGAACCGCCCCTCCAGTTGTCGCATGCACCACTCCTGTACATTCTCATCGAGGAGACCGAGGATCTCCTCATCAGAATGCCCTTCCTGCCCCGCCGGCCGTTTCTCCATCTCTTCACCTGCTGTTATCCCCCGGGTTCTGCCGTGCGCCCTCCCGTATAGCGATGTGGGGGACGGCATGCCCGCGTTATCCCTGATCTGCCCTTCGTGCAGGAGAATTTACCCACATCGGCGCGCAGGGGCGGCTAAAGGGAAAAAGAATGCTTTAGAATTGGATTCCAACAGCAGTTACTCCCTTTTTGCGACCGTGACGCCGCGCAGAATTTTGTACATATTCTGTGGTCATCTAGAATAGCCTTTTGCGTCTTCTGGACCGATCGAGCGAGGTGGTTGAGTGCTATTTTTCGGAATTGTGTCGTCCGTTTTGAATTTTGGGCATAACGGTGGTGATATGGGATCCCGGCTGCCGCCGGCGGCGAGTCGCGACCGTCCTCTCCGGGAGAATTTATTTTATCGGCGTTTCCGGCAATTCCTGTCCCCTCAGGTGCCGGATTCCGGCGGGTCCGGTGGCCCGGAGAGGTGCTCCACATCCCGGCGCATTTGAGATATTCTAATGTATGATCTGGTGAAACGTAACAAAGGAACTACGATGACAAATCACCCGGTTAAGAACATGATGCGGTTGATGGCGACCAAGATCAGGACCATCGCGGATGTGATGTCCGACGATCAGATCGATGCGCTCTTAGGCGAGATCCTGAACGCGAATCGCATCTACACCATGGGCGCGGGGCGCTCTGGGCTGGTTGCAAAATCGTTTGCCATGCGCCTGATGCACCTTGGCCTCGCCGCATTCGTCGTCGGGGAGACCGTGACCCCGGCCATGAAGCCGGGAGACGTCATTATCGTCTTCTCCGGGTCCGGCGCGACCAAGACGGTTGCGGATATCGCCGAGACCGCAAGGGATATCGGCGGGAGGATCTGCCTTATCACCTCGAAGAAAGAGTCACGGATCGGTCGCATCGCCGACTGCATCGTCATCATCGAGAGTCAGCGGGACAGGGTGGCCGACGAGTCGGCAGAGTTCGAGATCCGGCAGATGATGGGCGAGCACAAGTCGTTTGCACCGCTCGGCACCATCTTCGAGACGACTGCCATGGTCTTTGCGGATGCGATCATATCCCGGCTGATGGAGATCACTCAGTGCAGACCCGAAGACCTCCAGTGCCGGCACGCGAACATCGAGTGAGAGATATCATGAGTGAACACAGGTATGCCGACCGGGTTCGGTCGGTGGAGATGTCGGGCATCCGGAAACTCTTCGAAGCGGGGGGACCGGATGCGATCAACCTCGGCATCGGGCAGCCGGACTTCGATACACCCGACCATATCAAGATGGCCGCGATCGCCGCCATCAGGGAGGGAAGGACCGGCTACACCCCGAACGCCGGGATCCCGGAGCTCCGGGAGGCGATCTGCGCGAAGTTCGAGCGGGAGAACGGTCTCGCCTACCGGCCGGAGCAGATCCTGGTCACGGCAGGGGGGAGCGAGGCGCTTCACCTCGTCATGGAGGCGCTCGTGGATCCGGGCGACCGCGTCCTCTTCACCGATCCGGGTTTCGTCTCCTACGCCGCTCTCGCGGCCTTTGCGGGCGGGAAGCCCGAAGGCGTGGGGCTCGATGCGACCCTGCATATCGACGTCGAGCGGGCGAAGGAGCAGATGGACGGGGCGCGTCTCTTCATCCTGAACTCCCCCGCGAACCCGACGGGCGCCGTCGAGAGCGAGGAATCCATCCGCGCCCTCGTGGAGTACGCGAGCGACCGGGGCGTCACCGTCGTCACCGACGAGGTCTACGAGCACTTCATCTACGAAAAAAAGCACGTCAGTGCGGCGCGTTTCGGTGAGGATGTCATCACCGTCAACGCCGCGAGCAAGACCTACGCGATGACCGGCTGGCGGGTCGGCTACCTCGCCGCGCCGGAGGACTACATCCCCGAGTGCCTCAAGGTGCACCAATATGCCCAGGCGTGCGCGACGTCGATATCGCAGTATGCCGCGCTCGCCGCATACACCGGCGACCAGCAGCCGGTTGCGCGGATGCGGGACGAGTACCGCGTACGGCGGGATCTCCTCTACGACGGCCTCTCCGGTCTCGGGTTCGATTTCCCCCGGCCTGAGGGTGCGTTCTATGCCTTCGTTCCGATGGGGCGAACCCTTATCGAGAAGGTCATCGAAGCGGGTGTCGTCATCGTGCCGGGCGCGGCGTTCGGCTCGCGGGCACCCGAGTACGCACGCTTCAGCTATGCGACGTCCCGGGAGAACCTCTCCCGGGCGGTCGAGAGAATTGGGGCACTGATGGAGTGAGAGTAGAATGGTGAAAGAGTTACTCAGGAAGTTATCGGATGCGCACGGCGTCTCGAGCAGCGAAGGGAGCATCAGGGATATCATCAGGGCGGAACTTGCAGGATCGGTCGACGAGATCCGCGAGGATGCGATGGGCAACCTGATCGCCGTAAAGCGCGGCGACGACTTCTCCATCATGCTCGCCGCCCACATGGACGAGATCGGCCTGATGGTCCAGTACGTCGATGAGAAGGGGTTCATCCGGGTCGTCCCCCTGGGGGGATGGTTCGGGCCGGTGCTCTACTGCCAGCGTGTGGTCCTGCACGGGACGAAGGGACCGGTTCCGGGGGTCATCGGTGCAAAGCCCCCGCACGTGATGAAGGAGGACGAGCGCAAGAAGGAGATCAAGATCGAGAACATGTACATCGACGTGGGTGCGGCGAGCGAGGAGGAGGTGAAGAACCTCGGGATCGAGATCGGCACCCCGATCACCATCGACCGCGAGTACACGGAACTTGCCGGCAACCGCGTCACGGGAAAGGCGCTCGATAACCGTGTCGGCGTCGCGATGCTCATCCGGGCCCTGCAGCAGGCGAAGTCGCCCCACACGATCTACGGCGTCTTCACGGTCCAGGAGGAGCTGGGGCTGAAGGGGGCCCGCGTCAGCGCCTACTCCTTGAACCCCGACTGCGCAATCGCGACCGACGTCACCATCCCCGGCGACCACCCGGGGATCGAGAAGAAGGACGCGAGCGTCGAGATGGGCAAGGGCCCCGTCCTGGTTCTCGTCAGCGCGAGCGGCCGCGGGCTCATGGCCGACCCGAGGATGACCGCGTGGCTCCGCGAGACCGCGGAGAAGAACAGCATCCCCTGTCAGCTCGAGGTCGGGACCGGCGGCAACACCGACGCGACGATCATCCACCTCGAGCGGGGCGGCATCCCGAGCATCCCGTTCTCGATCGCCACCCGCTACATCCACTCCCCGGTCGAGGTGGTCGATACCGGCGACCTCGAGGCGGGCATCCGGCTCCTCGTCGAGGCGCTGAAAAGCAAGCCGGCCCTCTAAAATAGCCCCCTTTTTTTGAAGACCCTCCGTGCAGAAAGTGCTATAGCGCCCCCCGTGCACTGCCGGGTATGAGCGACGGCTGGACCGAATTCTTACAGGCGATCTTCCTCGGCGACCCCGCCTTCCTGGTGCGGACCCTGGTCATCGGCGTCTTCGCATACGCGGCCCTTGTGATCATCGTCCGCCTTTCGGGGAAGCGGACGCTCTCGTCGATGAACGCCTTCGACTTCATCGTGACCGTGGCCCTCGGCTCGACCCTCGCGTCGACGATCATCTCACGGGACGTCTCGCTTGCGGAGGGGGTCCTCGCCCTCGGCATCCTGGTCGGGCTGCAGTACATCGTCTCCTGGTCCTCCGTCCGGTCGGAGAGGGTGCGGAAGGCGGTGAAGTCGGAGCCCCGTCTCCTCTTTCACGCGGGAGTGTTCCTCGAGGACGCGATGAGACGGGAACGCATCACCGAGAGCGAGATCCGGCAGGCGTTGCGATCGGAGGGGGTGGGTTCTCTCGAGAGCGTGGACGCCGTCGTCCTCGAGACGAACGGTAACTTCTCTGTGCTTACGAAGAGCGGGAAAGAGGCTCTCGCCGGCGTGGCAGGACCCCTCCGGTGACGGATCGATGGAAAATCGGGGTGCCCAAGAGAAAGATTCCGGGCGCATTCTGGTTCATGGTGCAGTGTCTTTTTCTGTTCACAGGCCTCAACTGCCTTGGTCTGTGAACCCGCTGCATCATGTTGAGATGCACCTCCTGATTGATCCCTCTCTCAGGCAAGACCCTGGTAGCTCTCAAAGGATATAGTTTTTGTTTGACCACGAGAATAACCATTATTCTGCCGCCCATACCTCCAGCCGGCGCTCTGTGCCGGCCCGGAGCATCTCATTCTTCCACAACGATGACTGCTACCGGGCACGAGTCGGCAGCCTCCACCACGCAGTCGGCAAGGTCGTCGGGCACCTCGCCCTCCGCGGGGTTGCCGTTGACCCGGTACTGTTCCTTGATCGAGCTGAAGTCGTCGTTTGGGTCCTGTTCGAAAACGTCCGGGCAGAGCGTCCAGCAGGACTCGCAGCTGGTACATCCCGGCCTGTCGATGGTAACTTTCACCACTCTCGATACCTCCGTTTTGTGTCGGGAAGGGCCCTCCTCCATGTTAAATGTGACGGATGCGGGCACCTCTGCGGTCCCGGCGGGGCTGCCGGTTGCCGGGCGGCACAACGCCGCCGATTTGTCAGGGGGCTGTACAACCCGGTCCTCTCGTCATCTCTGGATAATTCCCAACTGGCTTTGCCTCCGCCCGGTATTCGATCGAGATCGGGTTCCAAAGATGACCGGGAGAAGTTTCCTGTCGGATCGCTACAACCGGATATCGGACGAAACGCTTATGCCCTATCCCCAGCCCATCCGCTGACGGGATC
This sequence comes from Methanobacteriota archaeon, assembly GCA_016841385.1. Taxonomy (GTDB): domain Archaea; phylum Halobacteriota; class Methanomicrobia; order Methanomicrobiales; family Methanoculleaceae; genus Methanoculleus. The sequence continues at coordinate 14,034 of JAENZF010000004.1, forward strand.
AATGGAACCGAAACACCGACTGACGCAGTTCGACCTGACCAATATCATCGTGGGAGCCATTGTCGGGGCTGACATCTATATTGCATCCGCACTCACGGCGGGGCCGGTCGGACCGTTCTCAATCGTTGTCTGGGTGGTCGCTGGCGTGTTTGCCGGAACTATCGCTATGGTCTTTGCATACTGCAGTTTCTATGTCCCACACGTCGGCGGGCCCTTTGCCTACGTCTCTGCCGCGCTGGATCAATTTCATGGTTTCCTGACAGGTTGGAGCCTCTGGATAGCAGAACTGATGGCTTTGCCTGTCTTCGCTATCTTCAACATCGCCTTCGCCTACCTGCTCACCTGCATTGCGCTGATCGTCCTGGTGAGGCACCAGCAACAACACCTCGTCGGGCAGCGGATCCTTCCATTGATCGGGATCGCCATCTGCACGTTTCTGCTCTATTCGACCACGCTTTCCGACAAGATCGCCGGAACGCTCGTGATTCTTGCGGGGATCCCGCTTTACATCTACTTCTCCCCCAAGGAGGATATCCACCATCTCAAACGTCTTTTCCTCACAGAAGAGGCAGTGCTGCTCCGCCAGGTAGAGATCCGAAATCGCTACCTCGGAAACATCATACGGCTCCTGCACCTCGCCTACCAGCGTATCCTGGTCAGGATGCGCTCACTGTGACGGGGCTCCCGGCGTATCAACCTCACCGGGAGAGCCGCGGTGATCTGAGAAGCGTAAGCCCCAAGCAATGCGGGGTTGGCGGCGCAGAATTTGGTTTTCCCATCTACAGATAGGCCTCGGATGCGTAGCGCCGCATCATGCGGTGAGTATTGAAGTAGTAGGCGATCTTCGCGATCGAACTCCTCATAATCGTCGCCCACTCGTCCGTCTTATGATAGTATGTCGGAATGATCAGGTACTGCAGCTTGCTGTAGAGGTCTTGAAGTTCACGTGTTCGGCGTTCGTCACCGCTAATCTGTTCATCAGGACCGGGGCCGATCGCCCACCCCGTCGTGCCCTCAATCCAGCCCTCAATCCACCAGCCGTCGAGCACGGAGAAATTTATTACCCCGTTGAGAGCCGCTTTCATCCCGCTCGTTCCCGAGGCTTCGTACGGCGGCAGGGGCGTATTCAACCAGACATCGGACCCGGCGGTCATGATGGCCGCCATGTCCATCGAATAGTTCTCCAGGTACACGACCTTCACATCACCGTCCAGCTGGCGGATATACTCATGAATCCGGCGGATCTCCTGTTTGCCGACCTGATCTGCCGGATGAGCCTTGCCGGCGAAGACCAGCTGGAAGGCTCCCCGTCTGTTGATCTCACGGATCTTGTCCAGATCCGAAAAGATCAGAGTTGCTCGTTTGTATGCCGCCGCTCGCCGGGCAAACCCTATCGTGAGCGCCCCGTCATCCATCTCAACATCCGTCACCCGGCTGATATACTCGATAAGGATCCGCTTTGCCTGCTGATGGGCATGCCTGATATCTTCGTGCGGGATCTCGTCCACCCTGACGAGCAGCTCGGGCTCGTGCGCCCAGCCGGGGATGTATCGGTCAAAAAGAGACCGGAACTGTCTGGAAGTCCACGTGTGCGGATGAACACCGTTTGTGACTGCCCGGATATGGAAACCGGGGAAGAGCTGCTGTGAGTAGTTCTTGTGCGCCGGGCTCACACCATTCACAAATCTGCTCAGGTCGAACGCAAGGGTTGTCAGAGAGAGTCCGTCCGTCTTGACGTAGCGGTCCATCAAGACCGGTGGAATCTCGCTTCTGAGCAGGGGGACTGACATCTCGCGGGGGAACGTCTCGAACGCAACCTGAACCGGGGTGTGGGTGGTGAAGATGCACCGTGTCCTCACCTTTTCCTCATCCATGTCACGGTGCTTCAGGAGTTCAAGGGTAAGGAGGCTGGAATGGCTTTCATTGATATGGTACTTGCTGATCCGAAATCCCACTGCCCCGAGCATCCGTACCCCGCCGATCCCGAGGACGATCGACTGCTTCAGCTTGTATTCCTGATCCCCGCCGTAAAGGTAGTCGGTGATACTCCTATCTTCGGGAGCGTTCTCTTCGAGATCCGTATCGAGAAAAAGCACCGGTACCAGCCCGCCCACCGGACTCCAGTAGTCGTACAGCCACGCCCGGACGGCAACGTCCCGTTCTCCAATGCGCACCGTCACCCGCTCGGGCAGTTCCCGCAGGTGCTCCGCCGGGTCCCATTCGTCAGGGAGATCGATCTGCTCACCTGCGGGGGTCAACTGCTGCCGCACGTATCCTCTGCGGTTGACAAGGGTTACCGCGACCATCGGGAGCAGCAGGTCGGCACTCGATCGGATGACATCGCCCGCAAGCACGCCGAGACCGCCGCTGTACGTCGGGATGCCGCTTTCGATTCCAATCTCCATTGAAAAGTAGGCGATCCTGGGTCCTTCAAGGAACGTATCCTTGCACAGTTCGCTCGAAAAATGGTAGATCCCTCCCCGAACTTCAGCTGTATACGGTGCACTCTCCGGCTCCAGCGGCATTCCGCAGACAGGGTCCCTGATAACCATACCCCCGAGTTTTCACGGGTCATACTTAACGATTTGCCCCATACCCGACTCAGGTTCTTCCCGCTCGAAAATGACGGGGACTCATCCGTATGTGCCCTCTCCCGGCGCACCTTACAGTTTATATATTATGGTTCGAAGAGAGTGCCGCGAAGCGGCATGGTGGAACAGCCGATCACTACGGAGGAGGCCAAAGGCAAAACCATCGACGATCTCTTCGAGAAGTTCTCATCCCGGCGGGAGGGGCTGACCGGGTCCGAGGCGCAAAGCCGGGTTCAGGCATACGGGTACAACGAGATTCCGGAGAAGAAAGAGAGCCCGATTCTCAAGTTCCTGAAGTACTTCTGGGGCCCTATCCCGTGGATGATCGAAGCGGCACTGGTCATCTCGGCCATCATTCAGCGCTGGGAGGACTTCGCGATCATCTCATCGCTGCTCCTCATCAACGCGATTGTCGGTTTCTGGCAGGAGAGACAGGCAGGAAACGCCATCGAGATGCTCAGGGAGCGGCTTGCACTCGAGGCACGGGCGCTGCGCGACGGCAAATGGCAGAAACTGTCTGCACGCGAGCTCGTGCCCGGCGATATCGTCCGTATACGGCTCGGGGATGTTGTCCCCGCGGACATCAAACTCATCGAGGGGGATTACCTCTCGGCGGACGAATCCGCACTGACCGGGGAGTCGATGCCGGTCGACAAACAGGTCTCTGACGTCGGGTATTCCGGCTCCATCGTGAAACAGGGTGAAATGACCGGGCTGGTGGTGTCCACAGGCTTGAACACCTTCTTCGGAAAAACCGCCCGGCTCGCCGAAGAGGCGGTGACGGTCAGCCACTTCCAGAAAGCCGTTATTAAAATCGGGGATTACCTCATCGTCCTCGCGATCGCCCTGGTCTCCATCACCTTCGTCGTTTCGCTCGTCCGGCAGGAAAACCTGCTCGAAACGCTCCAGTTCGCCCTTGTCCTGATCGTGGCGGCGATTCCTGCGGCGATGCCGGCCGTCCTGTCCATCACCATGGCGGTCGGGGCAGTGGCGCTCGCCAGGAAAGAGGCCATCGTCAGCAAGCTCGTTGCCATCGAGGAGATGGCCGGGGTCGACATCCTCTGCTCCGATAAGACCGGGACGATAACGGAGAACAGCCTCACTCTCTCCGATATCGTGCCGTTTGAGAGTTTCACGAAGGAGGATGTACTGCTGGACGCCATCCTCGCATCCAGAGAGGAGGACCAGGACCCCATCGATACGGCGATCCTCACGTCGGAGCAGGCCAAAAGCCAGCAGGGACAAGTCGCCAACTACAGGGTGCTGAACTTCAAACCCTTCGATCCGGTCATCAAACGCACGCAGGCCACCGTAGAGGATGCGGACGGCGGCCACTTTGCCGTGGCAAAGGGTGCGCCGCAGGTGATCTTGAAACTTACGGGCGGGAGCAGGGATCTCGAAGAGCGCATCGATCAACTCTCGAACACCTTTGCGAAGAAAGGGTTCCGCATGCTCGGCGTGGCAAGGAGCGATGCCGACGACACCTGGGTCTATACCGGGGTGCTTGGTCTCCATGATCCGCCACGTGACGATTCGGCGGCCACCATCAAGACGGCGCAGGAGATGGGGCTCGATATCAAGATGGTCACCGGCGACCATGTGGCGATCGCGAAAGAAATTGCGCGAGAAGTGGGCCTGAAGTCCGATATCGCCACTGCCGATGCATTCCTCAAGGAGCATGACGCCGAGGCGGGAGAGATCGTGGAAAAAGCAGACGGTTTTGCTGAAGTCTTCCCCGAACATAAGTACCGGATTGTCTCGCTCCTCCAGTCCAGGGGACACATCGTCGGCATGACCGGTGACGGCGTGAACGATGCGCCTGCCCTTAAAAAGGCGGATGTCGGCATCGCAGTTGCCGGCGCCACGGATGCGGCAAAATCTGCAGCATCTATCGTAATCACAAAGCCGGGGCTCTCGGTTATCATCGATGCGATAAAAGAGAGCCGGAAGATCTTTCAGCGGATGAATCACTACGTGATCTACCGTATTACCGAGACCATCCGTGTGCTCTTCTTCGTCACCCTCTCCATTCTGTTCTTCAACTTCTTCCCGATCACCGCTCTCATGATCGTGCTGCTGGCGCTCCTGAATGATATTCCGATCATGACCATCGCCTACGACAACGTCATCTCCTCAAAATCCCCTGAAAAGTGGAAGATGCGGGAGATCCTCACCCTCTCCACGATCTTCGGATTTGTAGGACTCGTCTTTTCATTCGCCCTTCTCTATATCGCAGTGGGACCGCTTGCTCTAAGCCTTCCTGTCATTCAGTCGCTCATCTTCCTGAAGCTGGCGGTCGCGGGGCACCTCACCATCTTCGTCACCCGCACCAGAGGATACTTCTGGTCTATCAGGCCAGGATCGGCCCTGCTCTGGTCGGCCATCATCACGAAGGTCATTGCAACCATTATCGTGGTGTACGGCATCTTCGTCACGCCGATCGGCTGGTACCTGGCAGGGTTCGTCTGGCTCTATGCACTCATCGGATTCCTGGTCATGGATTTCATCAAGGTCAGGACGTACAACATCATCGACCATAGCGGGATACGGTTCTCCCGGTAGGCGTGCATCTCTACCGGGGTACCGGTGCGACCTTCCTCTCCTCTAATCCTGCTTTCATCTTCTCCTCCATCTCCACCACCCGGAGCGTGATCTTCAGCAGGGCGTCCGGGTTGACCGATATGGAGTTGATGCCCTGCTGCACCAGGAAATCGGCGAACTCCGGGAAGTCGCTCGGCGCCTGACCGCACAGTCCGCTGTGCCGACCATTCCGCCGGCATCCTTCAACGGCCATGGCGACCATCTTTTCAACGCCCGGGTCGCGCTCGTCGAACACCTGCGCAATGATCGCGGAATCACGGTCGACGCCGAGCGTCAGCTGGGTCAGGTCGTTGGACCCAATCGAAAACCCGTCGAAGAATTCACTGAATTCGTCGATCGATACGACATTGCTTGGAATTTCGCACATCTGGTAGACCTGGAGTCCGTTTTCGCCCCGCACAAGGCCATTCTTCTTCAGTTCCTCAAGGACTCTCTTTGCCTCCTCAACCCGGCGGCAGAAGGGGATCATGACGATCAGGTTCGTGAGCCCCATCTCATCCCGGACACGTTTCATCGCCCGGCACTCGAGCGCAAAGCCCTCCCGGTACCGTTCGTCATAATACCTGACTGCGCCGCGGAAGCCGAGCATCGGGTTGGCTTCCTCCGGCTCGAAGTACTTTCCGCCGAGCAGGTTCGCGTATTCGTTGGTCTTGAAGTCGCTCATCCGGACGACGACAGGGTTCGGGTAGAACGCCGCTGCGATGGTGCCGGCGCCCTGCGCGAGTTTCTCGACGAAATAGTCCCTTTTATCCGCATAGCCGTAGGTGAGATCGTCGATCTCTTCCCGAACGGTCGCATCCTGAATCTTTTCAGGATGAACAAGCGCCATCGGATGGACTTTGATATAACTTGCGATGATGAACTCCATCCTGGCAAGCCCGATACCGTCGTTCGGGATCATCGCAAGCCCGAACGCCTCGTCCGGGTTACCGAGGTTCATCATCATTTCGGTCCTCGGCCGTTTGAGATCCTTCAGGCTGGTCTTATCGATATGGAACTGCAGGGTCCCGCTGTAGACGAACCCCTCCTCGCCCTCGGCGCAGCTGATCGTCACGTCGGTGCCGGTCGGGATCTTCTCGGTTGCGTCACCCGTGCCGACGACGGCGGGAATGCCGAGCTCGCGGCTGACGATAGCGGCATGGGAGGTTCTCCCCCCGCGATTGGTCACGAGGGCGGCGGCCGTCTTCATCACAGGCTCCCAGTCCGGCGTGGTCGTGTCCGATATCAGGATCTCGCCCGGTTTGAAGGTGGATAGTTTGGAAACATCGGTGATGACGCGAGCCTTTCCTGCGGCGATCGCATCACCGATGCTCTTCCCCGTAACCAGGACTGTCCCTCGCTCGTCCATACGGTACGTCTCCAGGACATCCCCGGTCTTCTGCGACTGCACCGTTTCGGGACGGGCCTGTACAATGAACAACTCCCCGGTTTCGCCGTCTTTAGCCCATTCGATATCCATCGGCATCGATTTGCCAGATTTCTCTGAATAGTGGTCCTCGATGGTGAGCGCGTATCCGGCGAGCGTCAGAACGTCGTCATCGCCGACACAGAACTTCTTCCGATCGGCCTCCGGCACCTCGACATTCCGGGTCACCTCTTTTGCCCCGCCGTGGCCGTAGATCAGTTTCATCTTTTTATCGCCGAGATTCTTCCGGACGAGCGCCCGAAAGCCTTTCCGGAAGGTCGGTTTGAAGACGTAGAACTCGTCCGGGTTGACGGCGCCCTGGACGATATTCTCACCGAGGCCGTATGACCCGGTGACGAGCACCACGTCGCGGAATCCGGTGTCGGTGTCGAGCGTGAAGATGACCCCGCTCGAAGATAAGTCCGAGCGCACCATCTTCATAATCCCGACCGAGAGGGCGACCTTGAAGTGATCGAAATGGTTGTCTACCCGGTAGGCTATCGCCCGGTCGGTGAAGAGGGAGGCAAGACATTTACTGATTGCTTCCCGCAATGCCTGGTAGCCGCGGATATTCAGGTAGGTCTCCTGCTGGCCGGCGAACGATACCGTGGGCAGGTCTTCAGCCGTGGCGGAGCTCCTGACCGCGACATCGGTATCCGCTCCGTACTCGTCGCAGAGCATATCGTACGCGGTCTTCACCTCGGCCCAGAGGTCGTCCGGGATGCCTGCCCCGAGGATGAGGTCGCGTGCACGTTTTCCCCGTCTCGCAAGATCGGCGACATTGTTCCGATCCAGCCCTTCCATAGTGGACTTCATCTCGTCGAGTATTCCTCTAGACGTCAGCACATACCGGTATCCGTCGGCGGTGATGGCGAATCCGTCGGGGATCTTCACGCCTTTCGCAGTCAGTTCACCGTACATCTCCCCGAGTGAGGCGTTTTTCCCGCCGACCAGAGGAACATCTTCGTTTCTGATCTCCTCGAACCAGCGGATGTACTTCGCATCCTGTTTCATGCTTCTATCCCTCCTATCGTGCCGCCGGTACAGCTCGCGCCGCCGGCTTGTGGTATGTTTCGGCAACCACGTTCTCTGGGTTGCCGGCGAAAAACGCCCTGATATTGTCGACACTGGTGGTCAGTATCCGCTCCAGGGCCTCCGCCGTGTTGTATGCGTTGTGCGGGGTGAGGATCGCGCGGTCGGAGTGCAGGATGGAAAAACTCTCCATCGCCTCCCGCAGCACAATCGCGGCGACATCATCCCTTTTTAAGAATTCTTCTTCAATCCAGACCTGTTCCCCTTCAAAGGTATCGAGTGCGACCCCGCCGAGGCGTCCGTCCCGCAGGGCATCGGATACGGCCCGCGTGTCCACCACTTTTCCCCGGGAGGTGTTGATAAGCAGTGCGGTATGCTTGAGCAGCCCCAGCCGTTCGGCATTAATCAGGTGGTGCGTGGATTTCGTGTAGGGGACGTGCAGGCTGACGACGTCCGACTGCCCGAGAACCTCCTCCAGGCTCAGGTAGTTCACCCCGTACTGCTCGGCGAGATCAGGCTTCGGATGCAGGTCGTAGGCGATCACCGTCATTCCGGCTGCCCATGCAAGGCGTGCAAGGTGCGACCCGATCCGGCCGGTTCCAATCAGGCCGAGGGTCTTTCCCTTCAGGTCCGTTCCCCGCAGACCCTCACGGCTGAACTCGCCCTGCTCGACCCGCCGGAACGTCGGCCGAAGCTTCCGGGTGAGCGCCAGCATAAGCCCGAAAGCGTATTCTGCCACTGTATTGTCGCCATACGACGGTACATTGCAGACGGCGATGTTCCGCGCCCGGCAGGCTTCCAGATCGATGTTGTCAAAGCCGGTGGACATAGCGGCGATCATCCGGAGGTTCGGTAACAGGTCCAGGATCTCATGGGTGATACGTGATTGAATGAAGACCCCGATCCCGTCTGCATCCCGGGCAGATGATGCACTCTGGATTGTAAGCGGTTCACCGTGCACGGCAACCTCGTATCCGCTCTCTCCTGCGAACGCATCCCGGATGACGATCTCTTCCTGCTCATCCAGATCGAAAAAAACCAGTTTCACCATGCTCGCTCTCCCGGGTGATCAGCCAGGTTCTGCGGCCGGGACATCATCCCTCCTCCCGGGACGTCATGTAAGAAGCGAGGTCGACCATGCGCCGGGCATATCCGAACTCGTTGTCGTACCAGACCATGACCTTGGCCATCCGCCCATCGACGACGCTCGTGGATCGCCCGTCGACCACGCCGGAATGGGGATCGTCGATGATATCCACCGACACCAGGTATTCCTCCGTATACGAAAGGATGCCCTGCATGTGCCCCTCGGCAGCCGCTTTCATGGCCGCATTCACCTCATCCGCAGTCGTCTCCCGCTTCAGCTCTGCGACGATATCGATGATCGATCCGTCCGGGATGGGCGCCCGTACCGCAATAGCGTCCATCTTGCCGGTGAGTTCCGGCAGAACGTGGGTGGTGGCGACGGCGGCACCGGTCGTCGTCGGGATCAGCGAGACCGCCGCAGCACGCCCGCGGCGCACCTTCTTTGCGGCCTTATCGACCAGCGCCTGGGTGGCGGTATAGGCATGAATCGCCGTCGCCATCAGGTGGTCGACACCGAAGGTATCGTTGAGCACCTTTGCTGCCGGCGCCAGAGCGTTGGTCGTGCAGGACGCGTTCGAGACGATGGTATGCCTGGCCGGATCGTAGGCCTGTTCGTTGACGCCCAGCACGACCGTCAGATCGGGATTGTGCGACGGTGCGCTGATGATGACCCGGGATGCCCCTGCATCCAGATGTTTTGCAGCGTCGTTCCTGTCGGTGAACCTTCCTGTGCATTCGAGCACCAGATCCACGCCGAGATCGTTCCACGGAAGGGCGGCAGGGTTCCTCTCGCCGAGCACGGCCACCTCCCGCGACCCGAGCCGAAGGTGATCCGACCCCGCCTCGACCGGGAAGGGCGCTCTCCCGTGCACCGAGTCGTACTTCACCAGGTAGGCGAGTACATCCGGCGGTTTCGGATCGTTGACCGCAACGATCTCGATGTTGCCCGGTGGGTCAATCAGGTAATTGGAGAGAATCATCCGCCCGATACGCCCGAATCCATTAATTGCAACTTTTTTCATGGCAATCCCCCCTCTTGGATGGGAGGCCTATACCACGCTGGTGTATAACCTTTGTCCCCGATCCACACCATGGCGAACCCGCTCGTGCGGAGGATACCGACATACGCAGTTCTTCCTGTTCTCCCCTGGATCCGATTCCCGACGTGATGCGGTCAATCGCCACGGCGACGCCATCCGTGCATCGGTGACGGTACCTATCCGGTTTAATTTGATCGACACCGAAGGTGCGACATGTTCTTCTTCCCCGGCCGTAGAGAGACGCTTCCGGCCAGCTCGGTCATCCTCCGCAAGACCTTCTCCGATCGAAATGACGAGAGGATCTCGATCATCTCCCCCGGAGCACCGTTAGTCCCCGATGCGCATAGCCGGGTCGACCTTCGATACGATTGCCAGAAGTTCCCGCTTTTTCGTCTCCATGAGCCCCTCATCCCGTGCCTCCAGGTTGAGCCTGAGGACGGGTTCGGTGTGAGAGGGGCGGATGTTGAACCACCACGACGGATACTCGACCGTCAGGCCGTCGAGGCGATCGATCTTCGCATCGCCGTAGTGATCCCCGAGAGTGGCAAGAACGGCGTCTTTGTCCTTCACCCGAATGTTGATCTCGCCGGTTGAAGCGTACTTCTTCAGCTGCGTGATAAGGCGGGAGAGGGGTTCCTGTTTCATGGAGAGGAGGTTGAGCATCTGGATCATCGTCATCACGGCGTTGTCGGTGTAGCCGGTATCTCGGTAATAGTAGTGCCCGGAGAGTTCTCCGGCGAAGAGTGCTTCTTCCCGGCGCATCTGCGCCTTGATAAACGCATGGCCCACCCTGCACCGCACGGCCTTCCCTCCGAGTTTCCCGATCGTCTCCGGAACGATGCGACTCGACCGAAGATCGTAGAGGATCGTCCCTCCGGGGTGGCGCTGTAAATAGACCTCGGCGATAAGCGCCGTCACCAGGTCTTCCGGAACACGATTCCCCTCTTCGTCGATGAACCCGCATCGGTCGGCGTCCCCATCGAATGCGACGCCGATATCGGCCTGCTCGTCAAGTACTGCGGCCTGCAGTGCGCGGGTCGTCGAGGGAATCAGGGGATTTGCGATATGGTCGGGGAACCTGCCGTCGGGTTCGATGTCCCTGAAAGTAAACGTCCATTCCGGAACCCTCGCCGCGATTCGGGGGACTTCCGGCCCGGCCATGCCGTTGCCGGCATCGACGACGATCTTGAGCGGCCGTCCCGGCCGGACGAACGAAAGAAGCATCTCGATATAGCGTTCCATTGCGGAGTCCCTGCGGTACGGCCCGGTTATAGGCCGTGGCGGAACAGGTGGCGATTCCCCGACCAGACGTTCCAGTGCGGGCAGCCCCGTATCCCCGCTGAGCGGGATCGCGTCCTTGCGGCAGAGTTTGAACCCGTTCATCCGACCGGGCAGATGCGATGCCGTTACCATGGCCCCTCCGTCGAACCCGCCGTCGATGATGGCATAGTAGAGGAGCGGCGTGCTCACCATTCCTATATCGGTCACCGACGCTCCGGCAGAAAGCGCCCCCTCGATGAAGGCTTCGGTCAGTGACGGCGAGGAGAGCCGCATGTCCCGCCCGACGACGATCGCCTCTGCGTGCAGGAGCCTGACGAACCCGGTGCCGATCCGGCGGGCTATGCCTTCATCAAGCTCGTCCGGATATGCTCCCCGGATATCATATGCCCGAAAGATCGTTCCCATGCGCACCATCTACGGGGGAATCCCCGATGCGGCCTGCTCTGCCACTGGGGATATACACGAAGCCCAGATCATCCATCACGATCCTCTGATCCCTTTTGTGCCTCGTCGGCTCGTGATCCCCCTCCGCTCATTAATATCTATCGCACGGGCACGGGAACCCAGGGCCTCCTGTTCAGGTATAACTCGCTCGCCAAGGAAGAGTAATGCGAAGAGAGACAATCGAACAACCAGCAGAGTCAGATGGAGCGGTTCTGGTAGGATGCGAGTGGAGCCCCCTCCACACTACAGTGCCGACCTGCCGATCGTGATTTCATCACTATGTTTATGTAGATGCGGATGAAGCATCCCATCACCTGACGAAAAGCTGTTGAACGCACGATTTGTGTCCTGACAGGTACGGAATGTACGATACGTGCTTCGTGCCTCGTCTGGGAATGACCATCTGTTTCGGGCCTATCTGCTCCGGAACAAATTGGCTCGAACATCAAACAGGGGATGGAGAATGAAAGCACAGGATGGAGAGCCGAAGAAGTCCGGTCTCACATCATTCGTCTACATTGCCGTTGCAGTGGCGGCCATCGGAGGGGTCCTCTTCGGGTACGATACGGGGGTCATTTCCGGAGCGATTCTCTTCATCACCGGTGAGTTCGGTCTTTCTCCGATCCTGGAAGAGGTCGCGACCAGTTCGGTGCTCGTCGGCGCGATTCTGGGGGCGATCGCAGGGGGTTTCCTTGCCGACCGGATTGGGCGGCGCCTCTCGATCATCGCCGCGTCGACCGCCTTCCTTGCAGGTACAGGTGTCGTCGTCGTTGCAGCGGGCCTGCCCGTCTTCCTCGTCGGCCGCGTGCTGATCGGTATCGCCATCGGTGTCGCATCGTTCGTCGTTCCTCTCTATATCTCGGAGATCGCACCTTCAGCGCTCCGCGGCGGTATGGTCTCGCTCAACCAGCTCTTCATCACCCTCGGGATTCTCGTATCCTACGGGGTCGATTACCTCTTCTCCGCAAGCGGCAACTGGCGTGCCATGTTCGCATTCGGTGCAGTGCCGGCCATTATCCTCATCGTCGGGATGTTCCTCCTTACGAGCAGTCCCCGGTGGCTCGTGGCTCATCAGCAGCAAGACAGGGCAGCCGGCGTTCTCCAGAAAATCCGCGGAACCCGGGACGTATCAGGCGAACTCGACGGCATTGAGCGGTCGGTCAAGAGAGCCGGTAGCTGGTCCGACCTGCTGGCATCGTCGATGAGAATGCCTCTGATCGTCGGTCTCGGCCTGGCAATCCTGCAGCAGTTGACCGGCATCAATACCGTCATCTACTACGCCCCGACAATCTTCCAGTTTGCCGGACTGCACTCTGCCGGGGCCTCGATCGCAGCGACTGCGGGCGTCGGTGTCGTGAACGTCCTCTCCACCGTTGCTGCGGTCATCCTCGTGGACCGGGCAGGGCGCCGCCCCCTTCTCCTCGCGGGAATCGGCGGCATGGTCGTGAGCCTCGCCGTGCTCGGGGCGGGGTTTGCTTTCGGCGGAACGGTTCAGGGCGGCAATCTCCTGGGACTGATTACCGCGGTCAGCCTGATGGCATACGTCGCCTCATTTGCCATCGGCCTTGGACCGGTGTTCTGGCTGCTGATCGCCGAGATCTACCCGCTCAACGTACGAGGGCGCGCCATGAGCGTCGCAACCATCGCCAACTGGGCTGCGAACTTTCTCATTACCCTGACATTCCTGACACTGGCCGGGGTGCTGGGACGGGCAGGCGTCTTCTGGCTCTACGCACTCGTGGGCATTGTTGCATGGTTCTTCGTCCTCAGGCTGGTGCCGGAGACAAAAGGACTCACACTCGAAGAGATCGAAGAACATTTCAGAGCAGGTCGACATCCTCGTGAACTGAGGGGTGCACCAAAACAACAATAGGATTGCTATGTCGGATACTATCCAGGGAAACCGGTCACAAATTCCCATGCAGTCCCGCCGCCGTGAAAGCGCGTCCCGTGATGAGTACCGGGCAATCGAAGACTACGGGGTGATCGGGAACGGTCACACCGCGGCGCTCGTCAGCAGCAGGGGGTCAATCGACTGGCTCTGCTTTCATCGGTTCGATTCGCCGTCGCTCTTTGCCCGTATTCTCGATCCGGACCGTGGCGGCTACTGGAGCATACAGCCGGAAGGGCGCTTCGAGAGTTCGCATCGCTATCGTGAAGGAACGAACGTCCTCGAAACGACGTTCCGGTGCGCTGCCGGAACCGTCGTTCTGCAGGACTTCATGGACATCGCAAGCGCCGCCCGGTTTCGCCGGCTCCCTGCTCCCGGCAGGGTTATCCGCATTGCGGGGTGCACCGACGGGGAGATCGAGATCGTCTGCCGATGCCTGCCCCGTCCGAACTATGCCCGCACACTCCCGGAATTTACCTCCCATGGGAACGATGTGGCGTTCGAGACGTGGACGATCGCCGGGCCGACGGCGTGGGAGGTGGACACCCAGAACAGGGCGCTGACCTGCTGGATCGTGCTTCACGCCGGTGAAAAGGCGGCTTTCACGCTTGCAACAGAGGACGATGCCGCCCTGCCGCAGCTTGATCCGGCAGACGCCCTGAAGGTGACGACCGATTTCTGGCGGGAATGGAGCGAGAAGTGCACATATCGTGGGCCGTATCGTGATATCGTGATCCGCAGCGCTCTCGCCCTCAAGTTGATGACCTACGAACCATCCGGCGCCATCGTTGCGGCACCGACTACATCGCTCCCTGAAACCTTCGGCGGTGAGCGGAACTGGGACTACCGCTTCACCTGGATTCGTGACGCATCGTTCACGCTGTATGCCTTGCTCCTTGCCGGTTATCTCGATGATGAACGGCCGTTCTTTGACTGGCTTGTGCGCACGGTCAAGTTGAAAGGCACGGGTATTTCGATTTTGTATCCGATTGTCCCGGAGAGCAGAACCACCGAGGAGATCCTCGACCATCTCCGGGGGTACCGGGACTCCCGGCCGGTGAGGATCGGGAACGGAGCGGCGGTGCAGGAACAGCTCGACGTCTACGGGGAGGTTATGGGTGCAATCCAGTTCGCCTGGCGGATCGGGAAGTACGATCCGACGCCGATCTGGGAGACGGTACAACAGATGCTCAATTGGGTGACGGATCACTGGCATGATCGCGGTAGCGGGATCTGGGAGGTCCGGGGCGGTTTGCGGCATTTCGTCTACAGTAAAGCCATGCTGTGGTTCGCCCTCAACTGCGGAATCGAAGTTGCGGAAGGTATGCGGTTTTCGGGCGACGTCGCAGGGTGGCGACGCGAACGCGACCTGATCCGGGAGGAAGTGTTAGAAATGGGGTGGAGCGATGAATTGGGCGCGTTCAAACAGTCGTACGAAGACGAACTTCTCGATGCCGCGAACCTGCGTCTCTCTTCCATCAATTTCATCGAGGGGGACGATCCGCGGATGCTCTCGACGATAGACGCCACGCTCAAGCACCTCGTTGTCGACGGCCTCTGCTATCGCTACGTCGACGCTCCGGAAGGCGTGGTCGGGAGGGAGGGGTCTTTTGTCGTCTGCACGACCTGGCTCGTCAATGCGCTGATACGTGCCGGACGCGAGAGGGAGGCGCACCGGATATTCAGGAACCTCCTCGCACGCGCCAGTCCGCTCAGCCTCTATGCTGAAGAGCTTCAGCCGATGACCGGAACCCATATGGGTAACTTCCCGCAGTCGTTCTCGCACATCGGGATCATCAACGCCGCCGTCTCACTTGCCCACGCAGGCTACGTCGGCACGGTCAACCCGCACCACGCTGCCGCCGCAGATGCTGCAGGACATGGCGGCGGAGGTAAGCGCAGCCGCTGAACAGGGACGGGCGGCACCCTCCCTGCCGCTCCCTCTTGCGCATCTTCCTGAAGATTCCGGATACATGCATCACCGGTGTTCCGCACCGGAAAATGTCGTGGAAGATATGGGTAGTCTCTCCATCGCCCCAAAAGGGCATGGCAGGGATAACCCACCCCACCGATGCCGACATTCCCGTATAGCCACTAAACATTTCTTTATTGCACGGAGAGGGGAGAACGTCTTCATCGTTCGGGGCGTTCCGTCTGCGGGAACCGGAAGCCTCCCCGGGCGGATCACCGGGGCTACTCCGGGGGAGTGCGTGCCCCCGTCTCGTCGTCCAGGGCCTCAATAAACGCAACAAGGAACGCGTGCCTCCTTTCGGCGATGTTCCGGGCGCTCTCTGTGTACATGAGATCCCTCAGGTTCAGCAGTTTCTCATGAAAGTGACCGGTTGCGTCCGCGATGCCCCGACCCTGTCCTCCGGATTGCATGAACGTCCTCGCGATCCCGACTGCGCCCATCGCGTCCAGGTTGTCCGCGTCCGAGAGCACCCGGGCCTCGAGGGTCTCGGGATCGAGCCCCGAACTGTAGCGGTGTGCACGGATGGCGTGGACGATGCCGGTGATGCAATCTTCGGGGTAGTGGACGGAGCGGAGGAAGGCCTCCGCCATCCGCCCCCCCTCTTCTTCGTGGGGGACGCCCGTCTCCTCCTCGAGGGGTCGTGCGATGTCGTGGAAGAGGGCGGCAGGGATGAGGATCCGCATATTCGCACCCTCGCGGGCGCCGATCGTCTCGCAGAGACGCACGACCCTCTCGGTATGGTCGAACCCGTGCGCCCCCGATCCCTGGAGCACCGTCCTGACGTGGTAGAGCATCTTTTCCGTCTCTTCATCCATGATACACGTCTGTTTTCCAGGGGCCAAATACGGTTCCCTTTCAATCGGCCCTGCTCCCGGGCTCATGCCGCCATCGTCGCCCGGGTTCGGTCGTTGTCCCTCACCAATGTCCCACAACAGAGTTTGTGGGACATAAGATGCGTTGGCATGTCCCTCAAATTCCGTTGTGGATCGCAGGTGACCCACAACTGCAACCGGGCATGGTTTGCGTGTATTCTGGTACACACCAGGGAGATTGTGTATACCGGATCGGGGTTTAGATACACACAAGCGGATTTGCCGGTATCAGAGCACTCACAACCGGTCCCCTTCGGTGATGGCAATCAGGCGCGAAAAGACGTAGGTCGTGGCACGCCGTCCTCCACCCTCCGCAAGGACGGCGATGATCTCCTGTTCCCGGAGTTGCTGGAGGATCCTGTTTGCTGTCTTCTTCGGGATCGCTGTCTGCTCGTAAAACTCGGACGAACTGAAGATCGGCGTCCCGAAGATGGCATCGATCGCGGCGACGGCGTACTGCGACCGGGTTACCTCCGGCACCGTCTGTTTCATCTCGTCGTAGAGATCGAGGATCGCCTTTGCTTTTTTGCCGTTCTCCTCCGCCTGCTCCTCGATGGCGTGGAGGAAGAACGCAATCCAGCCGTTCCAGTCCCTTTCCCGGGAGACCGCGAGCAGCCGCTCGTAGTAGACCGGCCGGTGCCGTTCGAGGTAGGCGCTGATGTAGAACATCGGACTTCGAATCAGCCCCTTCTCGTACATGATCAGCGGGACGAGCATCCTCCCGATACGCCCGTTGCCGTCGCAGAACGGGTGGATGAGTTCAAACTGCGCCTTCAAGACGGAGAGTTGAACGAGGACGTCTTTCTCCTCACGCTGCAGGTAGGCCCCCCAGTCCTCAAGCGCCCCGGGAACGCTCCCCGGTGCCGGTGGGACGAATATTGCGTGCTCGACATAAGCATCCCGCCCGATGAAGTTCTGGATATCCCGGATGCACCCCGGCTCCCGGTCCATGCCCCTGCTGTTGGTTAAGAGGATCCGGTGCAGGTCGCAGATCAGGGCGGTATCCAGCCGCCGGGTCCTGAGGGCGTCCACGGCGGCGCGCAAAGCCTCCCGGTAGTTGATGATCTCCTGGATGTCGGCAAGGGCGGCACCGCTGATTCGCTCCCTCGGGTTCGCCTCGAACCGTAGAACATCCTCGAGCGATGCCTGGGTCCCCTCGATCCTTGAGGACAGCACCGCCTCCTGCGTCAGGAGCGGGGAGAGCAGGAGCTCGGGGTTCGGGATCGCCTGGAGAATACCGTCGTACCGGGCGAGGGCACGATTCGCCGACGCTATCCTCGGAATGTGGCTCTCCCAGTCGATACCGTCCGGGGGCAGCGGCTCGGGCACGTAGGGCGCAACCGTCATGCCGCCTCCTCACGGACCGCCGTGAATCCGTCGAGAGTAGGAAAACTGGCGATGTGCCGGAGATCCTCCATATAATTATCCGATGGTGCGAAAGAGTATTAACATTGATTGTTTGCGATTGCAACGTTCGCCATCTGTCGTATACCTGCATGCCGCCCGGTCGATTGAAATGGCAGTCGCCGGTGTTATTGGAACGGCTACTCCGACTATACAGTTCGTTGTCGCGGCGTTCAGGCCGCACGAAGGGCATCCGCTCCCGGCAGCATCCGGACTCGCGTGAATACGGGCATGCCGCTCGATTGGACAGGGTCTTTGAACCATACGACATCATCCGCGTGGCCGAAACGTCCGGGAAGGGCACCGCCCGGCATCCCGGTCGGCGGGAACGGGGCCGTTGATGCTGCATTCCCCGTCGGTCGCGGTCTTCTTCGTATAGAGGGCGCAGTCGCTGCAGGTCGGCATGAAAACCTCTTTCCCGCTCGGGAGATATGTAGGTTTTGCCGGCCGGGCTACGAGGGCGGATCCGCCTTCTCCCGCCTGATTTTTGTCCGGGCACAATGATGGTATCTTCTTCGGGCCTGGCGTACCTTCCCGGGCACTGCCTGAGCACCTCCTTCTGCTCCTCGGTCACGGCAAAGCACCTCGGTGCGAAGTGATCGACCGCCTCGTCGAGGTCTGCAGACCGGTTGATGTGCAATGTCTCGACGTCGGATGGATGCCCGTCGAGTACAGTGCGTTGTAGATGGCGCCGCACCTGGGAGAACAAACGACGGGGGGTGTCTTCGTGGTCTGGTGCTACTAATATTGTTTTATGTCATATTTTGTGGAATCTATAGGTATAAATACAATTATTTATTAAATTGTAAGCGCATGCTCTTCATATCGCCGGAACACGGCAGTCCCTGGGACGCCGTTACCCGGCGGAGACCCGGGGAAGCCATGTACGACAGCATTCTTCAGACGGTGACGCTCGCTGCCAGCCTGCTCTGGGAGATGGTCCCGATGATGGTCGTCGGGGTCTTTCTCGCCGAGGTGCTCGTCGCCCTGAATATTGCCGGGAGGATCGCGGCCCTCTCCCGCCCGCTCACCTCGTTCGCCTGCCTGAGGGAGGAGTGCGGCACCAGTTTCCTCATGGCCTTCGTCTCTCCTCCTGCCGCGAATGCCATGCTGCTGGACTACCACACAAAAGAGATCATCTCCCGGAAGGAACTGATCATCGCGGCCACCATGAACTCGTTTCCGACGGTCGTCATGCACTGGCGATACCTCCTCCCGGTCTACATCCCGCTCCTCGGCATCCCCGGCCTCATCTACTTTTGCCTGCTGATGCTCGTCGGCCTGCTAAAGACCGCGGTCGTCATGCTCGTCGGCCGGGCCGTCCTCGACCCCCCGCCGTGCACTTCGGTCTGTCCGGCGGAGGGGCCGGCCATCACGCTCCGGGAAGCGCTGCAGGCGGCGTGCACCTCCTCCAAAAAGACCCTGACGCGCCTGCTCTCGATCACCGTCCCCACCATCGTTATCGTCGCGTTCCTCATCAACGCAGGTGCCTTCGACCGGCTTGCCGGGATGATGCAGGGCGCAGGAACGGTCTTTCCCGTGCCTCCGGAAGGGTTCGCCATCATCGCGGCCCAGTTCGGCAGCTTCGTCGCAGGTGCGAGCGTCGCGTCCACCCTGCTCGCTTCCGGGGATATAACCTGGCAGCAGATCGTCCTCACCCTGCTCGTCGGCAACGTTCTCACCAGCGTGACGCGGAGCATCCGCTGGCTCGGTTCTTCTTACGTCGCGATCTTCGGGATGCGGACGGGAACAGAGATCATGCTCGTCTCGACGATGCTCAGAAACGGCATCATGGTCTTCCTGGTCGTCGTGCTGGCGTACGGGCTTGGCTGGGGGTGAGGGAACGTTGTCCCGTGCGGAGCTGCGGCCTGATGATCCCGCGGCTCATCCGCTCTGCGTCTCTCGCACCGCCTGTATCTCCGGTATCTCCATCCCGCCGAGCAGTTCGACGATCGCCTGCACGTACGGCTCCTGCCGGGTGCAGCTCGGCGATGCACGGGCGTCGC
>JAENZF010000193.1 GCA_016841385.1 Methanobacteriota archaeon
CCGCCAGGTCGAGGCGAGCGTGGCAAACTCCCCCGGCTACGCCTGGTTCGAACCGATGCCCGCCTCCCCGACCGGGAAAGAGATCGCGGGGGGGCCGCTCTTCCCGTTCATCACCGCCACCGCCTGCATCGTCGCCGGGGCGGCATCCCGGCCCGAGATCGTCTACGCCGCCGCGTGGGTCCCCCCGCTCCTCGCGGCCGCCGTCGTCCCGGTCGTCTACCTCACCGGAAAGACCCTCGCCGACAGAAAGACCGGGCTCGTCGCCGCCGGACTCATCGCGATCGTCTCGGCATCGTTCTTCGCGCGGTCGATCTTCGGGTTCGTCGACCACCATGTTGCGGAAACTCTCTTCTCCACCCTCTTCTGCCTCGCCTACATCGCCGCGCTCGCCTACGCCGCCCGGCACCCGGTAACGCTCGCGGAGGCAAAAACCGTCCTCCCCGTCGCGCTCCTCGCCCTCGGTGCCGGGGTCGCGTACCTCCTCGGCCTCCTCGTCATGCCGACGATGATCCTCTTCGCGCTCATCGCCGGGGTCTTCACGGTACTCCAGGCCGTCCGGAACCACCTCGACGGCACCGGGCCGGAGGGGCTCCTCCTCGTCAACGCCGTCGCCTTCGCCGTCCCGGCGGTCTTCCTGCCCATCTCAGGGTTCATGGTCGACTCGATGTCGCTCTCGCTCTACTCCGTCGCCCACGTCTACGCCTACCTCCTCCTGATCGCCGCGACCGTCCTCCTCTCCGGCATCTCGCTGGCGCTCAAAGGAAAGCGGAACGAGTACCTCGCCGCCCTTGCCGCCCTTGCCGTCGCCGCGGCCGCCTTCCTCATGCTCTCCGATATCGGGAAGACGATGGCGGACGGCCTTATGACGTTCTTCGGCCAGGACATGACGGCCACCGCCATCCGGGAGATGGGGCCATGGGACGCCGGACTCGCGTGGCAGAGCTTCAACGTCGGCCTCCTCCTCATCCCCGCCGGGCTTGCCGTGCTCGCCCTCCGGGCCCGACGCGAGAACCGGCCCGAACTCTTCTTCGCCATCGTCTGGTCGGTCGTCATCCTCATCGCGACCATCCAGCACCTGCGGTTCGAGTACTACCTGGCCGTGAACCTCGCGCTCCTTGCGGCGGTCTTCATCGCGTGGGCGCTCGACTACGGGCTTGGCAAAACCGCCGCGTTTCTCAGGGAGCCCGAGAGCAAAAAGAAGAAGAAAACACTTCCCCTGCCGGAGGTCGCCGCCGTCGGGATCGCCGTCCTCCTCGCCGTGGCTCTCGTCGGGGCATCGGCCTCGGAAAACATCGGTTACGCCGCAAACGGCGTCCCCCGCACCATGCTCGCCGACGACTGGCGAAACGCCCTCGAGTGGATGAACACGAACACCCCCAACCCCGGCGTGGACTACTACGCGATCTACGAGGAGAACGGCTTCACCTATCCCGAAGAGTCCTACGGCGTCATGTCCTGGTGGGACTACGGCCACTGGATCACCTTCATCGCACAGCGGATCCCGGTCACCAACCCCTTCCAGGACAACGTCCGCCGCGCCAGCGGGTTCTTCCTCGCCACCGCCGAAGAGAAGGCCGACGCAGCCGGCTCCCGCTACGTCGTCACCGACGGCAGGATGGCCGCCGAGGGGTTCCCGGCCATCGCCTACTGGCACGACGCGGCGGCGGGCACCACACCCTACGCGACGGCGCTTCCCGTGCCGGTGGGAGAGAATACCTACCGCATCGAGCCGTTCTACCGGGAGGCCTACTACGAGACCATGGCGGTGCGGCTGCAGGCCCTCGACGGGACGATGACGGAGCCGGAGAAGGCCCTCTACGTCGAGTACGACACCGGATCGGTCCCGGAGACCGGCTACGCAAGGCTCACCGATAGCCGCGAGATGAACCCGGCTGAGGCGCAGGCGGCGGCCGATGCCTACACGGGACCGCGTAAGGCCGCGGTCTTCGGGACCGATGCCGCCACCCCGCCCAGAACCGTCCCGGCGCTCAAACACTACCGGCTCGTCTACGAGTCCTCCCCCGATGCGGCGACGAGTGTGAAGGTCTTTGAATACGTCGAAGGCGCCGTGATCCCGGGCGAGGGCGTCATCGAGGTCACGGTCGTGACCAACACCGGGCGGGAGTTCGTCTACCGGCAGCAGAGCGAGAACGGGGCCTTCGTCGTCCCCTACTCCACGACCAACAACCCCTACGACGTGAAGACCGCCGGGAACTACCGGATCGTCGGCGCCACAGGAGAGTTCACGGCGACCGAGGAGGCCGTGACGCGAGAATCGTAGCCTCCCTGACGCAGAGGAGCCTTCGCGCCGCGGTGGCGTTCGTCGCGACCGCAAGGACGACGAGCGCCGGGAGGACGAGGAAGGTGAGCAATTCGGTGATGATGAGAGCGATCCGCTCCGGCCGCGCGAAGAGGCCGGCCCGGCACTCGATCCCGAGCCCTTCGGCCCGGGCCCGGGCGTAACTGACCATCAGCGACCCGACTGCGGCGGCAAACGCGGCCTCGACGCCCCAGGGCGTCCCCGCCCCCGCGTAATAAACGACCAGCCCCCCGTAGACCGCCGCCTCCGCGTAGCGGTCCAGGAACGAGTCGAAGAACGCCCCGAAGACCGAACCGGCACCGGTCACCCGGGCGAGCGCCCCGTCGAGGGCGTCGAAGACGCAGGATGCCGCAACCATGATCCCGGCGAAGATGAACGATCCCCCGGCGCAGAGAACCCCGGCGCCCGCCATCCCGAAAAACCCGAGCAGGGTAAGGGTGTTCGGGGTCGCCCCCGTCCGGGCGACGAGGGCCGCGATTCGCATGAGCGCCCCGTTCGTCCTTGCCCGGAG
>JAENZF010000194.1 GCA_016841385.1 Methanobacteriota archaeon
CCACGAAGATCAGGGTCGCCCGCTGTTTTGCAGAAGAGAGCGCCGATACGCCGGCGGTCCTGGAGGTCGAGGTGAATCAGGGAGACGTCCCATCCGCAGACGAGATCCTCTCGTTCGCCTCGATCCACGGCGACTTCGTCTGTATCTCCGACCGCATCTTCCACCGGTTCGAGATCGTCCTCCCCCCCGAGAGCCGCCTCGAGGTCCTCAAAGACGCGCTTCTCCAGGTCGTGCACCTCGAGCGTGAAACCTCCGGGGGCGGGGGGCTCAACCCCTACGAGGTCGAAGACTTCGTCGATGCGCTCGAGCGGACGCGGCAGAAGTTGCTGGGCAGCGACAGCACGCCCTGATACCCATCTCCGGGATGCGTGGCCCGACTGGAGGGCCATCTCTGGCACCGGTGCCGACCCTCCCGATTTGTTCACCTTTTTTGCGGAGGACTGCGAACCTGTAGATGATCGGAGTGGAAGAAGAGGAGAGAGAGACGGGCGGACCCGGCGGGCTTGCCGTCAACACCATCCATACCATGGACTGCATCCGGGGCATGCAGCGCCTCCCGGAGGGCTCGGTCGACGTCATCGTCACGTCGCCGCCTTACAATATCGGGAAGGATTACAACTCCTACAATGACCGGCAGCCCCGGGAAGACTACCTTGACTGGATCGGGGAGGTCGCCGCCGGAGCGGCGCGGGTCCTCGCCGACGACGGCTCGTTCTTCCTCAATATCGGCGGCAAACCCCGGGACCCCTGGATACCCTTCGACGTTGTCCAGCGGTTCCGCCCTCACTTCGAGCTGCAGAACGTCATCCACTGGGTCAAGTCGATCGCCATCGAAAAGGAGGACGTGGGCAGTTACGAGAATATCGCCGGTGACATCGCCGTCGGCCACTACCAGCCGGTGAACAGCTCCCGTTACCTGAGCCAGTGCCACGAGCATATCTTCCACTTCACGAAGAAGGGAGAGGTGGCGCTCGACAAGCTGGGTATCGGGGTGCCCTATCAGGACAAGAGCAACATCGGGCGGTGGAAGGCGGCGGAGCGCGACCTCAGGGACCGGGGGAACACCTGGTTCATCCCCTACCGGACCATACGCTCCTCCCGGCCTCATCCGACCAGTTTCCCGGAGAAGCTCCCCGAGATGTGCATCCGGCTCCACGGCTGCCGGCCCGGGACGCTGGTTCTCGACCCCTTCATGGGCATCGGGAGCACGGCGCTTGCGGCCCTCGCCCTCGGCGCGGACTATATCGGGTTTGAGATCGACCCGACCTACCGGGAGATCGCAGAGGCCAGGATCGCCGAAGCACGCCGGGGAAGAGAGCAGGACTGAAAACAGGCGGATATTATTTTCGCGGACCGCAAGAGAGAGACTGATGGATACCCTCATCCCCTTCGCCGTTGCCCTCGTGGTGATCACCGTCGCATCGCTCAGGTATCACCTCCCCCCGTTCCTCACCCTGGTCGGGACATCCGTGCTCTTCGGCCTCCTTGCCGGCATGCCGGCGGAGACGCTCATGCCGGCGATCACGGGCGGTGCCGGGAGGATCTTCTCCATCCTCGGGATCGTCATCTTCTGCGGGATCGGCATTGCCCAGGTCCTCCGTGAGAGCGGCCGGATAGCGGATATCGTCGCCGATATCCGGGGGCTGGTGCGCCGCCCCCTCGGCACGGCGGGAGCGGCCGGCTACCTCCTCTCCGTCCCGCTGATGTGCGGCATCACCTCGTTCGTCATCCTCGCCCCCATCGTCACGCACCTCCAGCCCGACCGGCAGGCATCAAAGATCCTCCTCTACTCCGCCGGCGTCGCAGGGATGATATCCTACGTGCTCCTGTATCCCGCTCCCGTGGTCTACTCCACCATAACGACGCTCGACCTCTTCTCCGGCCGGCCCTGGGAGATTGACCTCGTCGCCCTCCCGGTCTCCCTCCTTCTCCTCGCCGGGCTCCTCCTCGTCCTGCGGGCCCGAAAGCCGCCTGTCGAACTGCCGGCAGAACCCGCTCCTCCTACGGGCGGCCGAAATCTGCGCGCCTGGCTGCCGTTCCTCGTCATCGCCCTCATGCTCGCGATCGGGTCTCTCGTCCCCCCGCTCCACGCTCTTGCGAACATCAACCTGGCGCTCCTTGCCGGGCTCTTCGCCGCCCTTGCCACCGTTACCGCTGACGTCCGGGAGAAAGCCCTGGCGCGGGGAACAAAGAATGCGGGGATCATCATCTTCGACCTCGCCGGTGCCGGGGCGTTCGGCGGCGTCATCGCCGCAAGCACGTTCCCTGCAGACGTGACCGCCCTGGTCCTGGGTTTCCTCCCCGTAACGCTCCTCCCGTTCGTCGTCGCCGCCCTGGTGCAGGCGGCACAGGGCTCGAGGGTCGTCACCGCGGCCGTCACTGCCACCATCCTCGCCACGATCCCGGCCGTTGCGACGATCGACCCGCTCGCCCTGGTGCTCATGATCTCCGCAGGAGCGTTCATGTTCTCCTACGTGAGCGACCCCTTCTTCTGGCTCCTCAAACGGACGACCGGCGACGACTTCTCCGGGGTCGTGCGGAACTACACCCTGCCGCTCTCGGCGGCGGGCCTCGTCACGCTCGCGGTGGCGCTGGTGATCCAGACCGGGCTGTGACCCAGATTCCCATCCTCATCCACCAGTATTCCTCAAAAAATCCGCCCTGGCCACGCATATTATATAACACGGGCGGTATGTAGTCCCTGCCAGAGGGAGAATGATGGATATTAAGTACGTATCGACGACATGCCCGTACTGCGGCACCGGATGCGGGTTCCACCTTGTTGTCCGGGACGGCAAGGTCTTTGACGTGGCGCACTGGCAGCGCGC
>JAENZF010000195.1 GCA_016841385.1 Methanobacteriota archaeon
GAGGGGCGCAAGACCGGAGATCACGACGGCATCGGCGCCGGCGTCGGCGGTCATCCGGGCCTCGAGGTTCCCGGTGTCGAGCGTCTTTAAGTCGGCGACAATGAACGCGTTCGGGCGGAGTTCGCGGATCTCGGAGATGATCGAGAGGCCGAACTTCTTGATCAGGGGCGTCCCGGCCTCGATGATCAGGTGGTCGTTCTGGGGCAGTTGTTCGAGGACCTTCTTCATGTGGTTCTTGTCGACGAGGTCCATGGCGACCTGGAGGTACGGCGGGTCCCAGAGGCGCTGGACCTTGAATCCCATGACCGCGTGGGCCGCCCGATCCTTCTCGTGCAGGAGCGTCTCGACGTCGGGGAACCGGTCGAGAGCCCGGCGGAGCGCGAGTTTCATCGCGCCGTAGTTGAACCGGTAGATCTTGTTGTAGTCCTCTGCGGTGGGGTGGACGAAGACGCTTGCCATGATCACGGTGTCCTCGATCTCGATCCCCTCAAAGACGCCCTCTTCGACCGAGTCGGCGACGGCCTTCGCTACCGCTGCCTGGACGGGCCCGAACATCTGGTTCACCTGGTACTCCTTCTTTAAGGTGACCTTCGGGATGACGAGCGTCGAGGGCTTCGTCGGCAGGTTCGGCCTGATGACCGCGAGGAGCGGCGTGTGGCCCTTCGAGAGCTGCGAGAGGGAGTTCGCAAACGCCTGCCCTACCGCCCCCTCTTTGTTTCCTATTAACAGATCGATATGCGCAAGTTCTGCGCCGTCTCCAACCAATGCTTCACCGATGAGATACATGTGCATGCCCTCAGATAGTGGTGAAATATTGGTGAAACAGGTATTAAAGACCTCCCGGTTTGAGCGATAACATTAAGCGCGAAGCATCCTGATTGAGAGAAGCAGGAAAAAAGAGACATATCCTGCATGCGGTCGGTGGTACACGTCTCCCCGGCGGCTTATCGGGTTTCGCGTGCGGAGGTTCCTGTTCGTACCCGACACCGGAACGCCGGGCGTGAATAAACGGTGCATGATGGTTATGGATATCGCGCGAAGGTGAGCGTGAGGCACATCCGGATCTACGCTTGCAAAGATCGGGACCGCTACACTACCAGACAGTGATGGTACAGGTCCCGGTCGCCACGAATCTCCCGGCTTCAGCCCGGGATGAGTGCCGGCGAAGATACCCTGCGGTATCGGGTAGAAATCATGAGAATGTGGGGTCGGTGAGATTTGAACTCACGATCGACGGGTCTCTCCGACATGCATCAGTGCTCCAACGGGTCATCATCTCTCAATCAGGAGACCCATTGTTCATCACGTGCAAAGACCGCTGGAGCCCGTCGCCATTCCGGACTAGGCCACGACCCCGCTCTCTATATCGTTGACGCCATGTAGTATAAGGGTTACGCTGG
The DNA here is from genome assembly GCA_016841385.1 of Methanobacteriota archaeon. Classification (GTDB taxonomy): domain Archaea; phylum Halobacteriota; class Methanomicrobia; order Methanomicrobiales; family Methanoculleaceae; genus Methanoculleus. Next base: position 1,401 of record JAENZF010000195.1, read on the forward strand.
AAAAAACCAGTAATGATATAACGGTACCGCCACTCATTTATATAGAATGGTTGAGGGCAGTTACGCGTGTGGGAACTCGCAGAAACCCCTGCTCGGCATCACCATTGGTGAAATGCTGAACCGTATAGCAGCGGCGCACCCGGACAGTGAAGCACTTGTCTCCGTTCACCAGGAAATCCGGTGGACCTACGCGGAGTTTCTTGAGCGTGTCGACACCCTGGCACGGGCCCTCATGGCGCTCGACGTGGAGCGTGGGGACCGGGTCGCCATATGGGCGCTGAACTACGCGGAATGGGTAATCACCCAGTTCGCCACCGCGAAGATCGGCGCCATCATGGTGAACATCAATCCGGCATACCGGACCTACGAGTTCGAGTACGCCGTCAAGCAGTCCGAAGTGCAGACGCTCCTCCTCCAGGGGCGGTTCAAGACCTCCGACTACGTCGGCATGTTCTACGAGTCCTGCCCCGAGGCGTTCGAGGCAAAGCCGGGTCGGATCAACAGCGACAAATTCCCGTTCTTAAAGAACGTCGTCTTCCTTGGCGATATCCCCTACAACGGCATGTACACCTGGGACGACCTCCTCGAAAAGGCCGCGTTCATCCGCCCCGAAGAGCTCCGGGAGCGGGAGACGTCGCTCGACTTCGACGACGCGGTCAACATCCAGTACACCAGCGGGACCACCGGGTTCCCGAAAGGGGTTGTCCTGACCCACCACAACATCTTAAACAACGGCTTCATCATCGGCGAGGGGATGAAGTTCACCCATAAGGATCGGCTCTGCATCCCGGTGCCGTTTTACCACTGTTTCGGAATGGTCCTCTCGAACATGGCCTGCGTCACCCACGGTGCCGCGATGGTCCTGCCGGCGCCGGTCTTCAGTCCCGAAGCGGTCCTCCGTGCCGTGCAGGACGAGCGGTGCACGGCGCTCCACGGCGTGCCGACGATGTTCATCGCCGAACTCTCCCACCCGGACTTCCCGAAGTACCGGCTGGAAACGCTCCGCACCGGGATCATGGCCGGGTCGCCCTGCCCGACCGAGGTGATGCGGGAGGTCAACAAGAAGATGAACATGTCCGAGATCGTGATCGTCTACGGGCAGACGGAGACCTCGCCCGGCGTCACGATGACCACGACCTCCGACCCCCTGGAACGGCGCGTCTCCACCGTCGGGAGGCCGTTCCCCCACACCGAGATCAAGATCGTCGACCCGAACACGAAACGGATCATCCCCCGGGGGGAGACCGGCGAGATCTGCGCCCGGGGCTACTGCGTGATGCGGTGCTACTACAACAACCCCAATGCCACCCATGCGACGATCGACGAGAACGGCTGGAACCATACCGGCGACCTCGGGACGATGGACGAGGAGGATTACGTCAAGATCGTCGGGCGCCTGAAGGATATGGTGATCCGCGGCGG
>JAENZF010000005.1 GCA_016841385.1 Methanobacteriota archaeon
CCGGTTCGTATCGGGAACGCATCGCGTGACTATATCAGGATTGGGTAACCCCTGCCTCTTTTTTCGCGTCCGGTGCGTCACGCATGCCGGTCCCGGCCGCGGAAAACCGGGTGGTCGTCTGCTCTTCCCGGGACGAACGGGTTAACAACTGCCTACGAACCATCTTTGCTGCACCGGTTGAACTGTGGCCGTGTGTATCCCGGGCGACGCCCCGGACTGTGGGCTGATCCTGCCAGCTCCTCCCCATGTTAATCCCTTCTGCGAAGATCTTCCATGTTCATGGGAACTGTTCTTTCCCGGGGAGGAAACGAATTCCCCTGTGTTCGGAACCCTGCTGCAAGGTTTGTTCGGAATGACTGTCAGATTAGCAAACATTTTTTCATAAAGAGCTAATTTTTAACGATTAAATCGCATAATATAACTAAATATCAATTTTTTTAATAAGTTAAATTTATATATGCGTTCAATCAAATGTCCCTCTTCGATGCGTATGAGGAGATGGATGTGTGCATACATAGTCATCGCCGGGCTGCTCCTTCTTGCGGCTCCGGCCGGTGCGCAAATACCTGATACGGTTGAGATCGGCACGAACAGCGAGTGGCTGACGGCGGGGAGTGGTAACACCGCGACCGTCACGGTGCAGGCCTTCAACGGCAGCACCCCCGTCTCGGGAGCTACCGTTGAATTTGCGGTGGACAGCATTTTTGGCAGCATCACGCCTGCCGGCACCGCGACCGACAGTGCCGGCATGGCGACGGCGATCTTCACCCCCGGGACGTGCAGCGGGACCGCGACGATCACGGCGACGGTATCGTATGAGGGGCTGGATGAACCCCTGACCGGGAGCGTCGACCAGCAGATCGACCATGCGGCTCCGCACACGATCGCCAATCTCTGGTACGAGTCGGAGGTGACCGCCGGGGGGACGACGGAGATCGCCGTCCGGATGGTCGACCGGTATGGGAACGTGGTGGATAACCGGAACGTAGCCGAGACCGTCCGCTTCATGGCGGGCTCGCCCGAGGGAGGCACGGGCGCGGTGTTCGTTGGCGGTACGGATGAGATCTCGGTTCCGGTGAATGCGGCCGGAAACGCCACCACGATGCTCCGGGTCGATACGATGGCGGGGGAGAATATTGTCTCTATCCTGCCGCCGAACCCGGTAAGGGGTGAGTATATCACTATCCTCAGCGTGGCGGACGGTGTGCCGTTCAGCATAACCCAGGCGATTGATCCCGTTGGTGCCTCGGTCCCGGCCGATGGGGATAAAGTGGTCTCGTTTACCTACACCCTGTTTGACGAGTACAACAACCCGGCCGCCGGGCAAGGCCTCCGGGTGAACACCTCGATACAGCGGGGAGACCGGCCGGAGGAGCGGCAGACCGTTCTCCTGCACTCCAACTCCCGCGGGCAGGTGATGATCACCTACGGGCCTGAGGACTCCGTCGGTGTCGCGACCATCACGGCAACGGCAGCCGCAAATCCGGACGTGAGTGTATCGCAGGATGTGGTGTTCACCAGCACCGATCCGGTGAACATGCTCCTCTCCGCAAGCCCGCAGTCGATGCCGAGCCGGGATGTCAAACCTGACACCGTCTCGCAGATCCGGGCCAAGGTGATGGATGTCAAGGGGAACCCGGTCGAGGGCCAGACGGTGACGTTTGAGATCGTATCGAACAGCGCCGCACCCTACAACCAGACCGTAGATCCGGCACTGGAGAAGACGTCCGCTATCACCAACGCTGATGGGTATGCCATCGTCGGGTTCTATCCGGGCGCGTTCACGACCGACCAGGACGCGCCGGGCTGGAGCGAGACCGCGACCGGCACGGCGACCGTCCGGGCGACGTGGAACGGCACCACCCGGACGATCCCCCTGACCTGGAAGAACTACCCCTACCTCTCCGTGGAGACGGCGGTCTCCCCCGAGACGGTCGCGGTGAACGAGACAGTCGATGTCACCATACGGCTGAAGGGTGATGGGTGGGCGTTACAACCGGACCCGATCGATGTGGTGCTCTGCACGGATCGCTCGGGGAGTATGCTCAAGGACTACCCTGATCGCATGGTCAAGGCAATGGAGGCCTCTAAAATCTTCAATGTTCAGATGAACTATCCACGTGACCATCTGGGGCTCGTCTCCTTCGGCAAAAGCGGGACAACAGATCTTATTGGTTACGGTTATCGCTATTGGTTAGGTCGGGATAGCAGTTACGACGATGATTTCGCTTATCGTTCTGACCATTACCCTTCTGATCGTAAGGACTATGCTGATTACGCCACCGTTGACCTGCCAATGAGCGATAACCCTTCAACAATTAACGCAACCATTGAACAGATGGTTCCTGATTGGGGAACACCGATGCGATCTGGTATCTACAAGGCGATTAATGAGTTGAAAGTAAACGGCAGTGCCAGAGCCGTGAAAGCCGTCATCGTCCTTTCTGACGGAGATTATAATCACTATGGTGATCCGCTCGCACGCGGCAGTGCAAAAGCGTCATGGGCTCCATCGGAATTCGGTGATCTCACGACATATTACCTCCCCTTCGACGGGCTTGGGACCGGACGGATGAGCAACCAGAACATGTCGGTCTTTGCGATGAGCAATGACATCCGCATTTACTCCATCGCATTTGCAAATGACATCTCCGATGAGGGTAAAGAAACCCTCAGGCTTCTGGCCGAGTCCACCGGCGGGAGTTATTACTATGCACCTACTGGTGACCACCTTGCCGGGGTTTACACCGACATCGCTGGTGTTCTCAAGACCGAGGCCGGCGTCGACACCGAACTGGACGTCGCCTTTGAAAACGTCAACGTGACCGGTGTAGAACTCCCGGGAACGGATGTCTTCGACTACGTTTACGACTATGGGAATTCCACCCACATCCATAATCAGACCGGATCCGAGGAAACCATCGACCAGACCGCCGACTGGAACGCCGACCACAGCCTCCACTTCAATATCGGCACCGTGCGCCTCGGCCAGACCTGGGAAACGACCTTCCGCCTGAAAGTGCTCACCGACGGGAACATCAACGTCTTCGGCCCGGGCTCGACGATCACGTTCAACAACGGCGAAGATACGCTGACCCTCCCCGACACGTTCATCACGGCCATCCCCGACCTGAACAACACGGGGATCACGTCCTGCTGGCTTGCCGTGGCACTTGATAAACCGGAACCCCCTGCCGGGCAGGATGCATTCTACGACACCGTCCCACTGACCTGGACCGTCACCTACAACGGTACCCGGGATATCGACGAAGCTCTTGCCTACTCGAACGACAACGGACGGTCGTGGACCGTCTTCGTCCAGAAGACGGTGGATCGCTCGACAACGCAAGGCGAGGCCTTGATGGATGTCAGGGATCTGCCGCCGGGAGACTACCTGCTCCGGCTGATCGCATCGGCCCTCGACGCCCCCGATGCCGTGAGCGCCACGGATGCCCCGGTTCGTATCGGGAACGCATCGCGTGACTATATCAGGATTGGGTAACCCCTGCCTCTTTTTTCGCGTCTGGCACGCCATACAGGTTTTGCCCACGGGAAACGAGTGAGCGTTCACTCTTCCCGGGGGTGAGCGGGTTAACACGATCCCTAACACGTTTGCTGAAAAGGTCGAGATCCGGTCGCTCATGTCCCTGACCGCATCCCGGGCCACGCCTCGAGTTGCGGGTTGCCAACCCCTACTCATGTTAATCTCTTCGCAGAGTCGGGCACCCCGGCACGTCTTTCTCCGGCGGCCGTCCGGCTGCGAGGCCCGGCCCCGCACGGGCGGCCTCCTGCTTACCTGCACAAACTTGTATTTAATTCTCTCGGAACGTCAACTGCACCGTGGGAGGCAATTTTTAGTTGAACCTGTATATTCTCGTTTAAAGCGGCCATCTGGGGTCGACATCGCTCTTTTTGTGGTCGTATATGTGTGAAAAATAGGGCAAAGAAACTCTATATGATTGTTGTGTGGCGCGTGTGATATCTTTTGCGATGATTTTGGTTGAAAAAAACTTCAAAATATTTCCCTACCAGAAATCTGGATGATAAATGCGTATTTTAAATAGTCCCCCAAAACCAGGATCAAATAAGAATCCTTATATATATGATGTGGGATCACGGCTCCTTGATCTCAGCATGAATTTTCAAAAAGTAATCCTCCTCACGATCCTGCTCTGCCTGATCGTTCCTGCGGTGAGTGCGGCAGGCCCGGGCCGGATCATCCTCTCATGCGATGCCGACTGGCTGGTGGCAGACGGGACAGATTCTGCTGGAATAACCGTGCAGGTGCTCGACGGGAGCGGGGTGCCGCTCGGGAACTGCACCGTGGCGCTCGACGTCGATCCGGTCTTCGGCCGCCTCTCGCCCGCGATCGTCACCACCGGTGCGTCCGGGACTGCTGTCGCTACATTCACCGTCAACCGGACGAGCGGCGTTGCCGTGATAACCGCACGGGCCGGGACGGTAGAGGAGACACTTCACCTGCCCATCGACCACGATCTGCCTTACCGCATCACGCACCTCCACTACGACTCCGAAGTGACCGCGGGCGACATTGCTACCATCACCGTGGGACTGGCCGACCGGCACGGCAACCCGGTGGACGACCGGCATGTCGCCGAGACCGTACACTTCAGCGTCGGTTCGGTCGACGACGATGCCGTCTTCATCGGCGACGGGGGGGCGCCGGTGCCTGAGCTCGAACGGACAGTCAACGCCACGGGGTTCGTCCGGGTGCCCCTCAGGACCGGTCGCACCGCCGGTGAGAATATAGTCCGGATAACTGTCCTTCCGGGCGGGACCTACCGCTACATCTCCATTCACGGACTGCCCACCGGGCTTCCCGCCGCAATCGCCGTCTCGGTCAGCCCCGATGCCGACCCGGAACCCTACCAGCCCGCCGATGGCTGGAGCACGTTTACCCTGACCTACAGGCTCTTCGATTCCTGGGGTAACCCGGCGGCCGGCCGGGACCTCCGGGTCGTCACGTCTCTTGCAGGAGAAGGCGTAGTCCTGACGACGAACGGCTCGGGCATCGCCTGCCTCACCTACGGCCCGAAGGATACCACCGGCAGGATAACCATCACCGCGACAGCCATGGAGAACACGAGCGTGACGGTGCCGCAGGTCGTCGAGTTCATCCACACCAGCCCTGTAGATCTCCTCCTCTCGGCAAACCCCCAGTCCATGCCAAGCCGGGATGTCAATCCATCGGCTGTATCAACCATCCGCGCGAAGGTCATCGACGAGAAAGGGAACCCGGTCCGGGGAGAGAGCGTGACCTTCTTGATCCGGAACCCCGATACCGGCGGCTTCGTGCAGGTCAACGAACCATACCTCTCCGAAACCTCCGCAAAGACCGATGACGACGGCTACGCCACCGTCCGGTTCTACCCGGGCACGTTCACGACTGACCGGAAGGATCCGCACTGGAGCGCCACAGGCCGGGGCGGGTGCGACATCGTCGCCACGTGGAACGGCATCACCCGGACGATCCCCCTGACCTGGGAGAACTACCCCTACCTCTCCGTGGAGACGGAGGCCGCCCCGGGGACGGTCGCGGTGAACGAGACGGTCGACGTCACCGTCCGCCTCCGGGGCGACGGCTGGGCGCTACGGCCGGACCCGATCGATGTGGTGCTGGTGATCGACCGGTCGGGGAGTATGGCGGGAACGGACGTGAGCCCGACGAGGATGATGGCGGCAAAGGCTGCGGCGAAGACGTTCATCGGTCAGATGGACCCGGGCCGGGACCGCATCGGCCTTGTCTCATTCTCCTCCTCTACGAGGGTGGATAACGCTCTGGGTGACTCGTTTGGTGAGGTAAACACAAGCCTGGATGGGCTTCAGGCGAACGGCGCCACACAGTTGCGGCGGGCGATCTATGAGGCAATAAAACTGGAAATGTCACAAGGGTCACCCGGTGCCGTCAAAGCCGTGGTCATCATGACCGACGGCGATTGGAACTACGATGGAAGCCCGATTGGGCATGGGACGGGGTACCCTGCAAGTTCAGACTGGGTGTACTCATTCAGCGGCAGCAATTTAGAGCCCGATAGTTACCGATATTACGATGGCCTCGGTGGAACGCTTCTGGAAGAAACGAAGCAGGATGGAGAAAATTATCGCGTCTATGAATATTGTCTCGACGGCGAGTTCACCAACCAGAACATGTCCCGGTTTGCCAGCGACAACGGCGTGAGACTCTATACGATCACGTTTGCCTATGACCCCGGCGCAACAGTCAGCGAGACAATGGGCATACTCTCGACCTCAACCGGCGGGTTCTACGAGCATGCCCGGAGCGGCGACGAACTCACTGATATCTACAAGCGTATCGCAGGCGTTCTCAAGACCGAGGCGGGCGTCGGCACCGGGATGGCCCTCGACTTCGACACAATCCGGGTCAACGACGAAGACCGGAAGGGGGAGGACGTATTTGCCTATGTTCACGAGGATGGGGAATCGACGACCATCAAGAGCTGGGTTGACAACGAGACAGGACCTCATGAGATCATTCCCCTAAAAACCGTCAATCAGACTGACGACTGGAACGACGACCACACCATCCACTTCGATATCGGCACGGTCCACCTCGGCCAGACCTGGGAGGCGACGTTCCGCCTGAGAGTGCTCACTGACGGCAACATCAACATCTTCGGGCCCGGATCAAAGATACGCTTCAACGACGCGGCGGAACTCGACCTCCCCGACACCTTCATCACGGCCGTACCGGACCTCACCAACACGGGCCTGGGCTCCGGGACGCTCACGATTGCAAACCCGCGCTACACCTGCGCAGAGCCGGCGCTGGAGTTCCTCACCGTCGCCTGGGACTTTGCCTACACCGGATCGGAGACTGCGATCGAGACGGTAGAATACTCAAACGACAGCGGTCTCTCCTGGGTGCGATTCGATACCCTGACCGCAGGCAGCACCGCGACCGGGGGTGTCTCCTGCCTTGATGTCCGGAGCCTCCCGCCGGGGGAGTACCGGGTCCGGGTCTATGCCACCGCACCGGATGCGCCGGATGCCTGGGATGTCTGCGGGAGCATCCGGGTCGGGAGCCCGCAGAGAGATTACATCCGGCTCCAGTGATCGCTCAACGGGGCAGTCAGCGCCTGCTCCCTGCACGTCCCTGTATCTGACGGCCCTGAAGGTGTTCCGGGTGGGAATCAAAACTTTTGTTTTAACCTTGCGGATCCGGGTAAAATAACCGTTTAAACTCTGGTCTCCTGATCTCGCGTGCCTCTTATATCCGCATGCCACTCGTTCAGGGCCAAATGCGAAACATTATATATACTCTGTGGGATCACGGAACCTTGATCTCAGCATGAATCTTAAGAAAGGAATCGTCCTCGCGATCCTGCTTCGCCCGATCGTTCCTGTGGTTGGCGCGTCGGATCCGGAGCGGGTCGGTCTCTCGGGGGGCGGCGGAGGAGACGTCCCGTCGGCCCATCGATCACGATCGGTCCTGCCGGAGATGGTACCGCAGAGGCTTGAAAGACCTCCAGCACCCGTCCGGGAAGATGCCGGCGTTCGGGCTCGGGCAGAGGGGGCAGGCTGCATGACGCATCATGCAGTTGCCCGACCTCGTCGCGTCGTGACGGCGCAGCAGAACGAGGTTCTCTCGGAAGCGATCGGCGGGTTCGAGTGTTGCCGGTGCGGTATGCCGATCCCTGAGAGCGCGTTCATCATTGAGGCCGAAGAGATAATTCCGCTCTGTCTCTTCAGAGAAAAGGAACACTTTGTCGTCGGGTGGGAGTGCCCGTATTGCAGGCATGAGGTGTCGCTGTGAACCCGGTCGTCTCCCTGGTGCAGTCCGGGCCGTTACGGCCTTCTCCATTGCCCTGATCCCGGCGGAGGAGGCCATCGATCTCAGCGCGGCACGAGTAATCGCGTTCGCGTTATTTGTAGAGCCATCTTTAAGACGGAGATGCGCAGGGGTGGCCGCGCGTGCGTAAAAATAACGGACCCAGCGGGAATTGAACCCGCGTCCTTGGGTTCGAAGCCCAAAAGGATGTCCTCTACCCCATGGGTCCCCTTCTGGGTTTCTATCATAAGTTATTAAGCGTTTTTATGTCAGTATAGTATACAATGATCCTCTCGTCCAGCGAAATCGTTCGCCGGCTCCAGGACGGCGACCTTGTCATCGAGCCATACCACAGTGCATCCCAGCAGCCCGCATCTTACGACCTCCGGGTGGCCGAAGAGACCGTGCTTCCGCGCGGCACATGCACCCTCGTCCCCTCGATTGAGCGGGTGGGACTCCCGGGAGACCTTGCGGCAACCCTCCGGTGCCGCTCCTCGCTCGCTCGTCGCGGCGTCCTCCTCGGCGGCGGGTTCGTAGACCCGGGGTTTCGCGGCCAGCTGACGCTCTGCCTGACGAACGCTGGCACGGAGGAGATCCACCTTGCAAAAGGAGACCGGATCGTACAGATGATCCTGCAGGAAGTGCTGAGCGGCGCTCGGCTCTACCAGGGCAGGTATCAGGATAGCGAAGGCGTGGTGCATACACGATGAGCCCGTCGATACGTTCGGAACGGAAGTACCTTGAGATCCTGCGGATCCTCGCGGAGTCGCACGAACCCCTGGGCGCGAAGAGGTTAAGCGAGAAGATGGCCGAGCGGGGATTCATCCTCAGCGACCGCGCCGTCCAGTACTACCTCCAGTACCTCGATGAGATGGGGTTTACGGAGAAGGTCGGGAACCGGGGCCGCATCCTCACCGGGGCGGGGATCGCCGAGAGCGAGAGCGCGCTCGTCGACGAGCGGATCGGCTTCATCATATCGAGACTCGAGCAACTCTCCTTCCGGAGCACCTTCGACCCGGCGACCGGCACGGGAAGTGTTGCCTACAACCTCTCCTTCGTGCGGGAGGAGGATCTCGGGGCCGTCACGGCAGCTTTCGACGAGGTGGCGGCTGCAGGCTACGGGCTCCTGAACACCTACCGGATCGTCGATTCCGACCCCCGCATACCCGACGGCCAGACCGGGATCATGACGGCCTGCAGCGTCACCCTGGACGGTGTCCTTCAGAAGATGGGCATCCCGGCGAGGCTCGAGTATGCCGGCAGAATTGCCGTCGATGAGAACGGCTCTGCCGGGTTCCTCGACCTCATCGGCTACCGGGGGACATCGGTCGACCCGCTCCACCTCTTCATATCCGCCGGACTCACCTCGATCAACCGGCTGGTAACGACCGGGTCCGGTGTAGGGCTTGCAAACGTTCGTGCGGTGCCTGCGGTCGCGCAGGACCTGGTGGAGGAGGCCGCCGGCCTGATGACGGAGTGCGGGTTCACCTTCCCCGCCGGAGGAGGGATCGGGGAGTTCAACCTCCCGAAACACCCCTACCGGCTTTCCGTCGTGGCGTTTTCCGGCATGAACATGGTGGGGAACGCCATTGAGAAGGGCTACGTCTTCAGGACCGAGATCGGTGCCGGGACCATACCGTTTGAACGAATAGCGGACGCTACCGGATCCAGGTGATCCCGTCGTCGTCCGGGTCGCCTTCCGGCTTCTTCTCCTCTTCTCTCCGGTTCTTCGGTCGAGCGGCCCCGTCGATCACCTTGAGCCTCCCGCGCGAGGAGTCAACCTCCTTCGGGCGGGGATTTGGGCGGCCAAACCCCCGGCCGGTCTGGTCCAGCAGGGTGTCCTTCGGTGCGGGGTTCGCTCCCCGCATGTGCAGATCGGGCTTGTCGAGGATGCCGTCGCTCGGCCGCTGCATCCCGCGGTCCAGCGCGACCTGATCGCCGGTGAACACCCCGTCCTTCGGGCGCTGCACCGGTTTTAAGGATGCGGAGTATGTTATTGCATCATCTTTTGGGGCGGTCTTCTCGATGCTGATACTCTTCAGACCGAAGGTGGAGTTCTTCGGGGCAGGCATAGACGAGGTGACCGAGGCGGACCCGGTGAGGTCAATCTCCCTCCCGCCCTGCTTCGGGGGAAGGATGACGGCGCCGTCGTCCTGTTCCTTCCCGGCTCTCGGGAGTATATCGATGGTATCGTCCCTGCGTTTTGGGCCACCTTCGCCGCTGCCCGGGAGCATGATCATCTCATCCTTCTCTGGTGTAGACGGTCCCGTCATGTATCCACTCTCCTCTAGAAATGCCGACTCAAGGGGGGAGGCAAAGTCCGGGGCATCGTCCTCCTCCGTCACCCCGAAGTCGGCACCCGATGCCCGGGCTGCCTCTTCGTCGCACAGCCGTTCCTCCTCTTCGGCCTTCAGTTGTTCTTCCTCGCATTCTAGCCGGTATTCAGCCCGGATGTCCCGGATATCCTCAACACGGGGGACGTTGGAGAGCCCCGAGAGCACGATGATGATCCCGACAAACGACGTGTTCTTCACCGGGTAGTCGCCGGACCGCATCTCGAGCCCGGCGATGCTCCGGTCGATCCACTTCCGGACGGTCTGAAACCCCTTCATCGAGAGTTCGGCCGAAGGCCCGGCGATCAGCACCAGCGCCTTATCGGCGCTCGTCAGGTCGCAGGGAACCGATACCTCTTCGTAGACCGCCTGTTTGGCGAGTGAAACGATCCTGGCGGCCTTCTCCTGCGAACCCTCGATGAAGTACTTCAGCGACTGCCGCCGGTGGAAGAAGTTCAGCCATCCGGTCGGCAGGCGCTCGGCGGCGTAGCCGACCGCGACGAAACCATTCCCTTTCAGGGTGTTGAGAACCTCTCCGGCATCCAGGACGATCTCGGCGACATCGAGTCCGAACTCGTTGAACTCCCCGGCGCGAAGAAGGAGGCCGATATGGCGGGCAATCCGCTCGTTGAGCATACCATAGTGGGTTCTCGGGTTTAGCGCCCCGGAGATCGGATTCCGGCGCAACTGGTCCATGACGCCGGTGTTCTCCGTCTCGGCCGCAGCTGCGGCCGCCCTGATCTTCCGCGACCAGGTCTCGTTGTCGAAGAGGATTACGGCGTCGACGAGCTTCTGGAGGACGTCGAGGTCGTCGGCGGCCTTGGCCGAGACCCGTTTCCCTTCATCCAGGCACGGCAGGATGGCGAGAGTGAAGATCGGCTCCACGTAGGACTTCCGGATCTCATCGATGATGAGCGGCGCGATATCGATGACGCTGCCCCCGAGCCCGCAACAGAGGAGGATGGCGTCGATCTCCATCGTATCCATGCTCTGGAGTCGGGTCATCACCTCCTCGATATCGATCACGTCCGTGATCTCGCCGGGGTCCGCGATATCTATCCGCGGGAAGAAGATCCTCGCGGGGTCCGGGAGGTGGCGGAGTTGCAGCAGGGAGTTCGGGTCGATGTCGATTGCTACCGCACTCATGCAACAGATTCTGCTTCGCTGGTCGTGGTCGTAGAGGTTATCCACAATCCGTGACCCGGCGCCACCCAACCCGATCGTCAGCACTCTCATAACATTATACTCCCTGCCCGGCATCTTCGCATGCCCGGAGTGACCTTTGCCGCGAAAAACGCATGCATATCACCCAAAACTACTGATGAGTATGTGGGCGGACGGACATATATATTTCTGTACGTCCTCCGGAGGCGGGAGCGCATCCGTTCACAAAAGGGATATATTTAAATATTCCTGTTTGACTCCCCCCCGCTGGGGGCCCCTGCAGGATAAGGGAGAAGATTCACCGAATGTCCTGGAGAACCCGTTACGCCTCTCCATTTTGCACTACCTGTGCGGTACGTGTCGCTTGGCGAGCACAAAATGATAATATATATAACTCTCTGCACGTAACTACTCAATGAGGTGCATAGCCTTGACTACATATGGAATTGAATTTGTGCCCGGAGCAATCAACGTCAAGCAGGTGGTGAACTACACCAAGCTCGCAGAGTCGAAGGATATTGACTACGCTTGGATCACCAACCACTACAACAACCGTCACGCGTACCCGACCCTCGCCATGATCGCGGCAAACACCGACTCGATCAAGATGGGACCCGGTATCATGAACACGTTCACCGACACCCCGGCAGCCATTGCATCCTTCATGGCTACCTTAAACGAGATCTCCGACGGACGTGCCGTCCTCGGTATCGGACCCGGTGACCTCTCGACCCTCCCGAAGCTCGCCATCGACCCCGTCAAGCCCGTCGGCCACCTGAAAGAGGGCGTCGAGCAGATCCGGAAACTCCTCTCCGGTGAAGAGGTCAAGAAGACCGGCAACATGGAGTTCTTCGACTACGACGGCGCCAAGCTGACCGGTGTCACCCTGCCCGGCAAGAAGGCCATCCCGGTCTACATCGGTGCCCAGGGACCCAAGGTGCTCGAGCTCGCCGGCGAGGTCGGTGACGGTGCTCTGATCAACGCGTCCAACCCCAAGGACTTCAATATCGCCATCCCGATCATCAAGCAGGCGATGGAGAAGGTCGGCAAGAAGAAGTTCGACGTCGGTGCCTACACCGCCATGTCCATCGACATGGACGAGAAGAAGGCCCGGAACGCCGCGAAGATTGTCGCCGCGTTCATCGCCGCCGGCTCCCCGCCCGCGCTCCTTCAGCGCCACAACCTCAACCTGGACAACGTTGCGAAGATCAAGGAAGCACTCGGACGCTTCGACTTCAAGACCGTCGGCGGACTCGTCAGCGACGCGGAGATCGACGCCTTCACCATTGCCGGAACCCCCGACATGGTCAAGCAGAAGTGCGAAGACCTCGCAAAGTCCGGAGTTACCCAGATTATCTTCGGCTCGCCGCTCGGCCCCGACATGACCAACTCCATCCGCCTGCTCGGCAAGTACATTGTCTGAGGCGGGTAAACACCCATCACTTTTTTCTTGAACCGCACCGCCGAATAGCTCATGCGGGCCGGTCCCGCAGATATTCCCGGTTCTCTCACGTCTCGCAGGGGCCTTTGGTCTCTGCCACCGGCGATCCGGACAGGGTTTTATACGGTCGGCGCGCCAACCGGAGTACAAAGGGTCATGTTCACCACCCATGAGATCCGGATGGAGCGAGGGGTTCTTCAGTACCGCCGGGAGTCCCTCACCGGTATCCGGTGTCGGATCAGCCCCGTCCGGGTCGAACGGCAGATCGACACCGCTCCTGCCATGCCCTCCTCCCGTGACGGCTGTCCGTTCTGCCCCGATGCCATAGACGCCTCCACCCCGACGTTCGAGGACGGCAGTCGTCTCCGGTGCGGGGAGAGCGTGACGTTCCCCAACCTCTACCCCTTCGCCGAGCGCCACGTGGTCACCGTGATCACGCCCGATCACGCTCCCGACCGGTTCGATGGGAGGTGCCTCGCCGACGCCATATCCGGCACGGCAGAAGCCCTCGCCCGGTCTCCGGGATACGCGAGCATCAACTGGAACTACCTCCCTTCGGCCGGTGCGAGCATCGTCCACCCCCACCTGCAGGGCATCGCCGACCCGGAGCCCACCCGCCTTGCGGACCTCTACATCTCCGGCGGCCATCGGTACCTCGCCGACCACGGTCGCCTCTACTGGGACGACCTGATGGAGGGCGAGCGCTGTTCCGATCGATTCTTCTTCGAGGACGATATCTTCTGGTCGGCAAACCCCGTCCCCCTCGGCGAGCGGGAGGTGCGGGGAATCCTCCCGGTATCGACGCTTGCCGAACTCGGGCCGTATGTCGAGCCGCTGGCCGACGGGATCCTCCGGGTCATCGCTTTTTACCGGAGCCTCGGCACGCACGCTTTTAATGTCTCGATCTTCTTTGACGCCCCCGGAAAGGCGGGGCGGGGCCACCGGGCCTTCTGCTCCATCATCGCACGGTTAAACCCGAACAGCCTCTCCATGTGCGACTCGGCGTTCATGGAGCGGCTGCACCTGGAGCCGGTCGTCCTGACGCTCCCCGAGGCCCTGGGCGCCCTCTTCAGGGAGAAAGGTTGATTGCGTGCCGGCGTTAACTCCCCATCATGACGAGCCCGCACGGATTCCTGATCGGCGGAGAGTGGCGAACGAGTGATGAGATCCTGGACATCCGTTTCCCCTACACCGGGGAGACCGTCGGCCGGGTCTGCCTTGCCGGAAGCGCGGATATCGAGGACGCCCTCCGTTCTGCAGAGGACGGTTTCTCCCTCACCCGGCGCCTTCCGGCCCACCGCCTCTCAGAGATCCTCTACGCCCTTGCCGGTCTCATCCGGGAACGGTCTGGAGAACTTGCGAAGACGATCGTCCTCGAAGCGGGAAAGACCCGGGCTCTTGCCGAAAACGAGGTTCTGCGCGCCGGAGAGACTATCGAAGTATCCGCCGAGGAAGCGCGCAGGATCGACGGCACGATCCTCCCCCTCGACTGGAACAAAGCCGGCGAAGGGCGGGTCGGCTGCCTCCGCCGGTTTCCGCTCGGCCCGGTGCTCGCGATCACGCCGTCCAACTTCCCGCTCAACCTTGCCTGCCACAAACTGGGACCCGCCATCGCCGCCGGAAACTCCATCATCCTCAAACCCGCGTCGGCAACGCCGATCTCCGCGCTGATGCTCGGTGAGATGGTGCTAAAAGCCGGGTTTCCCCCGGAAGCGATCAGTGTCGTCCCCTGCCCTCCTGCCCTCGCCGAACGGATGGTGCGGGACGACAGGGTCGCGTACGTAAGTTTCACCGGAAGCCCGGCCGTCGGGTGGCACCTCCGGGGGATTGCCGGCCGGAAAAGGGTGGGGCTGGAACTTGGCGGCAACGCGGCCGTGATCGTCCACGAGGACGCCGGCGTCTCCTTCGCGGTCGACCGGATCGTCGCCGGCGGGTTCTCGAACGCCGGCCAGACCTGCATCTCGGTGCAACGGGTCTACCTCCACCGGCCGATCTTTGAGGAAGCGCTGGGACTGCTCGTCGACCGGGTTCGTGCCCTCGCCGTCGGCGATCCGCGCGAGCCCGGCACCGACGTGGGGCCGATGATATCGGACAAGGCCGCCGGGACAGCGTTTGCAAAGGTGCAGGACGCTGTTGCGGGGGGTGCGAAGGTGCTCACCGGGGGAACCCGTGACGGTCCACTTGTCATGCCGACGGTCCTTGTCGACACGACAGTGGAGATGCAGGTGAACCGGACCGAGGTCTTCGCCCCGGTGGTGACGGTAACCCCCTACCAGACCTTCGAGGAGGCGATCGCACTCGCGAACGACTCCGACTACGGACTGCAGGCAGGTCTCTTCACCCACGATGCCCGGCGGATCGCGCAGGCGTTCGCCGACCTTCGGGTCGGCGGCCTGGTGGTCAACGATGTTTCAACGTTCCGGATGGACCATGCCCCGTACGGCGGGGTCAGGGGGTCGGGCATCGGGCGCGAAGGGCCGAAATATGCGATCGAGGAGATGACGGAGGAACGGATGATGGTCTTCTCTCCGTGAAAGGCGCGGCTTGCCGGTGCGCAGCAGGCTTTGTGCCGCATTCTATATGCCGGATACCTTTTCCTCGGTCAGTCGGGCGCTCACTGCCGGTAGGCCTCGTGCGTGCGGCCTCCTCTCTGCGCCTGTTGTTGCGGCGCCAGCGAACCTGCGGCCGGGAAGATACAAAAAAGAGAAATGGTATTGGATTTACTCGGGCTTGCTGACGAGCGTCGTCTTGGAGACGATCTCGCCGGTCTTCTTGTGCGGCTTCCTTATGACCGCATCCATGCCCTTATCGAGGGTACGAGCCTCCTCGCAGAGGAACATCGCCTGGCGCATCATCTCGTGGGCGCTCGCGACGATCGGGATGTACTTCTCCCACTCCTTCGTCATGAAGCAGCCCTTGACGTTGACGCCTGCAACCGCCTGTGCGATCTCGTAGGCCGCACGGGCCTTCGCGAGCGCGTAGGGGTTGGTGAACTCGCCTTCGACAGCCTTGTCGGAGGTCATGACGACTTTCGGCAGTGCCAGGTCCGCGCCCTTCTTGCCTGCCTTCACCTGGTCGATCACCTTATCAAGTTCCATCTGCATCTTGCGGAACGCGCCGGTGAGGGCGAGCACCTTGACGAGGTTCCCGTTGTAGTCCGCCATCTCGATGGGGTCGAGGAACTCACGGCGGGCGCCGATCATGGCGTCGGCCTTCATGATGATGTAGCCGAAGTTGCTCGCCTTGAGCGCTTCGAACTGCTCCTTCTTGGTGGTGACATCGTCGGTGATGACGACGCAGGGAATTCCGGCCGCTGCGAGATCCTCACGGGCCTTGACGGGTCCGGGGAGAACGCCGTTCGGGGAGACGACGATACAGAAGTCGGGGCCCCATGCCTTCATGTTGCTGACCACACGGTCGATATCCTCGGGCTGCAGCTTCGTACCGGAGGTCGCCATGAAGGTGATGATATCCTCACGGTCGGCGCGCTCATCGAGGAGAAGTTCGCCCATTACACCACTGGCGATATTTCCCAGTTTCGCAATTCCTACTTTAACAACCACTTTAACACCTCTCAAAATTTGAGAACACGATAGTATCACCAAGTTCTCATATAAACGTTTTGAAATGCCCCGAAAAACCTGCCCGGAGAGGGGGTGGTTAAGGAAAAGTGTTTAAATTTACGCCGTCAATATATATCTGATGAAACAAGGTCTGCTTACCGATCGCCAGAAAGAAGTGCTGCGCTACCGGAAGAAAGGGTTGACGCAGCAACAGATCGCAGAGATCATCCATACCTCAAAGGCAAACGTCTGCACCATCGAGAAGGCTGCTCTTGAGAACATCTCTCGAGCGCGTGAGACACTTGAGTTCCTCTACACCCTTGACGCTGTGCACCTCTGTACGCTCCAGAGTGGCCTCGACCTGCTCAAGGCCCCCGAGATCATCTACACCGAAGCCGAGAAGAAGGGGTTAAAGGTCAAGTACGACACCATCTCGCTCATTAACAGGCTCAGGGACGCCAACCCCGAGCGGTTCAGGGGGAGGCAGGTCCGCGAGGACGTTGAGATCTATATCAACAAAGACGGCGACCTGTACTTTGGATGATGTGGTTCCCCGAACGCGCGCATAGGCCCCGTGCCGGAGTGGGAGCACTGCAGAAGGCTCTCTCCCGGTTGTACGTCTACAACGGGGTCTCCGCAGCCCTTCGTTCATCCGCCCAGCCGTTCAGTTCGGTGAACTGATGCCGCGCCTGCAGCAAATAGCCGATTTGCGCAAATTCCCTGGAAATCCGATAACAAGGTTTATATCTCATTTTAAGTAATGTTTAAGAAACCGCTCTGCACAATTCCGCCCGGATCCGGGAAGCAGCAGGCACTGCACGTGCCTCCGATTCCCGGGATCCCTCTGGATCTGCAATCAATGGGGATCAGAGACGCGCGGCGGAGTGCGCAGAAGGTACCAGACAAAGCGAAGGTCGAACCCTCCTCATGGAGGGCCGATGTCGATATGGAGTTGTGCTCGTCACAACGGGATGACAGGAGCTGGATCTGATCGAGACGTTGGGCCAACGCCAGTGCAGCGCGCCCGGTTCCGGGAACTTTCTTCCTGGAAGCGTCGGAGAGTCAGGATCTATTAGCGACGACTGGAATGCACCCGGTGCACACCGGGACGGCAGCAAAGAGAGCGATCGAAACGCGCAGAGACGGATGTCTCTCTATGACCCTCTCGCTTTGCTGCATCCATCAACTGTTTCCCTTCGCACCCCGGCTGCTTTTGCGGGGTGTTCGATGTCCTGCCCCATACGGGTTCACCAGAAGACCTATCGTGCCGGCATGTCCGGCACGGGGTCCGGCGCACGCATCGCTCTGCAGCAGACCTGCAGTCGATGCATCACGCTACAACGCACGAAGGGTTGATTGAAACATGCCGAAGATTAACAGACCACGCAGAGGATCCCTCGCGTACAGCCCGAGAAAACGGGCGAAAAGCCCGGTTCCCCGATACGGCTCATGGCCGGAGTATACGGGAGCCCCGGCTGTGCAGGGATTTGCAGGGTACAAGGTGGGGATGACCCACGTCATCATGGTTGATGACCACAAGAGCAGCCCCACAGAAGGCAAGGATGTGATGGTGCCGGTGACCGTGGTTGAGGTCCCGCCCATGCGGGTGGCAGGCGTGCGCGCATACAGCGAGGACACCTACGGAAAGCATGCGCTGACCGAGGCATGGACGACCGATCTCGACGAGGAGTTGTCCCGCCGCATCAACGTCCCGAAGAACCACGACACCGCCGCCGCCCTTGACGCCGTCAGGAACGCAATCGGCGAAGGCAAGGTCGCGGAACTCTACGCCCTGGCCTACACCCGGCCCATGGAACTCACCGGCGTCCCGAAGAAGGTCCCCGACCTGATGGAGATGCGGATCGCCGGGGGAAGCCTCGACGACCAGATCGCATACGCCGCCGAAATCCTCGGGAAAGAGGTTACGATCTCCGGCAACCTTGAGGTCGGCGAATACGTCGACGTGACCGCCATCACCACCGGTAAGGGCACACAGGGCCCCGTCAAGCGCTGGGGCGTTCAGGTCCGGAAGCGGAAACACTCCCGCGGCGGCAAGAAGCGCCACATCGGCAACCTCGGTCCGTGGCATCCGCACCACGTTCGGTGGCAGGTGCCCCAGATGGGCCAGATGGGCTACCAGCAGCGCACCGAGTTCAACAAGCGCATCTTGAAGATCGGCACCAACGGCGACGACATAACGCCGGCAGGCGGGTTCCTGCACTACGGCCTTGTGCGCGGTCCCTACGTGCTGATCAAGGGTTCCGTCCCGGGACCGAACAAGCGGCTGGTCCGAATACGGTCCGCGATACGGCAGGGTGAACACACCATCCGCACGCCGACGATCAGTTTCGTCAGCGCGCAGAGCCAGCAGGGGTGAGCAGCGATGAAGGCACAGGTTCGAACACTGACAGGTGAGATCGCTCACGAGATCGATCTCCCGGAAATCTTTACTGAAGAGTACAGGCCCGACCTGATTAAGCGGGCTGTCCTCGCGCTCCAGAGCACCCGGTTCCAGCCGCATGGGACAAACCCCTATGCCGGTCTCCGCACCTCGGCAGAGTCCTGGGGCAGCGGTCGGGGTGTCGCTCAGGTCCCCCGCCTGAAGAACGGCAGCAGGGTGGCCAGGGTACCGCAGGCAACCGGCGGGCGTGCAGCGCATCCCCCGAAGGTCGCAAAGATCCTCGTCAAGGAGATCAACCGGAAAGAGAAGCAGAAGGCTCTCCGGTCTGCCGTCGCAGCCAGCACATACCAGGACCTCGTCCGGGAACGCGGGCACCTCTTTGAGGGCGACCTCCCGCTGGTCTTCGAGGACCGGTTCGAAGAGATCGTCCGGACGGGCGATGTCATCTCGGCGCTCTCTGCTCTCGGTGTCTATGCCGACGTCGAGCGGGCGAAGGGCAGCAAGAAAGTCCGTGCAGGGCGGGGTACCATGCGTGGCCGCCGCTACAAGCAGCGCAAGAGCGTTCTCATCGTCACCGGGAACGAACCGCTCAGGGCAGCCCGGAACCTTGCCGGCGTCGATGCCGTGACGGTCAACCAGTTGAACACCGAACTGCTGGCACCCGGCACGCAGGCAGGACGCCTGACGATCTGGACGGAGTCTGCGATCAGGAGACTGGAGGAGTTCTCATGATACTGAAATACCCATTCGTTACTGAAAAAGCAACGATGATGCTCGAAGGTGAGAGCAAGCTCCAGTTTATCGTGCAGAGGGATGCCACCAAACAGGACATCAAGCGTGAGCTGGAGTCGGTCTTCGAGCAGGATGTGACCGAGGTCCGCACAATGATGACCATGAAAGGCGAAAAGAAGGCCATTGTAAAGTTTTCGGATGCGAAGGCGGCTGAAGAGATCCTCAGCCGACTGGGAATAATGTAAGGTGAGTGACGATGGCACATCGAATTATAGCACAGAGTCGTGGAAAAGGCGGCCCAACCTACCGTGCACCGTCGCACCGGTATAAGGCCGCACTGCGGCACGTAGGGAAGAATGACGCCCTGATCACCGGGACCGTCATCGATATCGAGCACGACCCGGCCCGCCACGCACCGATCGCTCTCACCAAGATCGAGAATGGCGAGAAGGTCTACGTTCTCGCCACCGAAGGACTCGGTGTCGGAGATACGATCTCCTGGGGTCCGGGTGGCGTCGTGAAGAACGGCAACACTCTCCCGCTCCGCGAGATCCCGGTCGGCGGATACGTCTGCAACATCGAGGCCCGCCCGAACGACGGCGGCAAGTTCGTCCGTTCGAGCGGCGTCCAGGCCCTCGTCATCGGCAAGGCCGATGACGGCAGAGTCGGTGTCAGGATGCCGAGCGGCAAGAACAAGTGGTTCAACGGTGCCTGCATGGCAACCGTCGGTATCGTTGCCGGCGGCGGACGGGGCGAAAAACCGTTCGCCAAGGCAGGAAAGAAGCACATGCACGTCAGGTCCTCCTCCGAGAGGTGGCCTCGCGTCAAGGGTGTCTGCATGAACGTCATCGACCACCCGTTCGGTGGCGGTGGACACCAGCACTGCGGACGGCCCAAGACCGTATCCCACGGTACGCCGCCCGGCAGAAAGGTAGGGCATGTTGCCGCCCGGAGAACCGGCAAGTGGAAGAAGTGAGGGGTGAAGCATGGCAAAGAAGACACAGAAGCGAATGCCGCGGCGGCGTGAGGAATTCACCTACCGCGGCCACACCGTTGAGACCCTGCAGCAGATGGCTCTCTCCGAGCTGCTGCCGCTCATGCCGGCCCGGGTACGCAGGAAGTTTGACCGGGGTCTCTCCCGGGATCACGAGAAACTCCTTGCCGATCTTCGGTCGGGAGACGGGAGCATCCGCACGCATCTGCGTGACATGATCATCCTGCCCGAGATGGTCGGCAGGACGTTTGAGATCCACAACGGGAAAGAGTTCCAGGTGGTGGAGATTCAGCCTGAGGCGGTCTTCCATTACCTTGGAGAGTTTGCACTGACCCGCAGAAGGGTCTCCCACGGCAGCGCCGGTATCGGTGCAACCCGGTCGAGTAAGTACGTACCGCTGAAGTGATGGCTATGGCAAGAACAGATTATTCAGCAAAGATCGAGGGCGAGAACGTCGCTCGCGCAAAGGCGAACGAGCTTCCCGTCTCTCCCAAGCACTCGATCGAGATTGCCAGGTTCATCCGGAAGATGACCACCGCCGAGGCAAAGGCGTACCTCGCCGATGTGGTAGAACTCAAGAAGGCCATCCCCTTCAAGCGGTTCAACCGGAATGTCGCCCACAAGCGCGGTCTTGAGAAGTGGGCGGCCGGCCGGTACCCGGTTAAGGCCGCAGAGGCCTACATCAGGCTGCTTGAGTCCGTCGAGAAGAACGCCGAGTACATCGGCCTCGACACCGGAAACCTCAGGATCAACCACGTTGCCGCAAACACGGGCCGTGGCCTCAAGGCATTCTTCCCGCGTGCGATGGGTCGCGCCACCCCGAAACGCAGGGAGACTGTAAACATCGAGATCGTCGTGACCGAGGTGGCGTAATGGCAATCGAGAAGAAGTTTATCACTGACGGCGTGCGCAACGTCCGCGTCGAGAAGTTCCTCACGAAGGAACTCAAGCGGGCTGGATACGGTGGCATGGACATCACCCGGACGCCGCTCGGCACCCAGGTGACCATCTTTGCGGAGAAACCCGGCATCGTGATCGGGAAAGGCGGCAAGCAGGTCCGCCAGCTCACTCAGGACCTCGCCACCGACTACGATATCGAGTCCCCGCAGGTGGAAGTCCAGCAGGTCCAGAACCCCAACTTCAACGCCCAGATCATGGCGGAGAGGCTGGCGAACGCCCTTGAGCGCGGCTGGTACTTCAGAAAGGCCGGGCAGAGCACGATCCGCCGGGTTATGGAATCCGGTGCGCTCGGCTGCGAGGTCATCGTTGCCGGGAAACTGACCGGTGCCCGGTCACGGACCCAGAAGTTCACCGAGGGCTACGTCAAGCACTGCGGTGAGCCCAGCGAGACGATCGTCGAGAAGGGCTACGCGCTTGCGATCAAGAAACTCGGGACCATCGGGGTCCAGGTCAAGATCGTCCCACCGGATGCACGGCTGCCCGACACCTTCGATGTCCTCGAGCCCGCGCCGAAAAAGGCCCCGGCCGAGCCCATCGAGCCTGAAGAGGTTGGCGACGAGGAGTTCGGGGAAGAGTTCGAGGAGACCTCCGGTGAGGAGTACGTGGAGGAGAGATAAATGGCAATCTTTCGCGCACAGGAAGTGAAACAACTCTCCGACGTTGAACTCCTCGAGCAGGAGCAGAAACTCTCCCTCGAACTGATCCAGGAGCGGGGGAAAGTCAGCGCCGGCGGTGCCACCGAGAACCCCGGGAGGATCCGTGAGGTCAGAAGGACGATTGCGCGCATCCGAACCGAGCAGAACGCACGGAGGAACGCATGATCTCTCCCCAGAACGTCCTGCGGCACGAGTTGATCGGCCTGGACGTTCTGGTCACCCGTGCGAGCAACCCGGGTCATGCCGGGGTATCGGGTCGCATCGTCGATGAAACCCGTAATACCCTGGTCATCCTGACCGGGCGGGGAGAAAAGCGGATACCAAAACGGTTCAGCGTGTTCCGCCTCCGGCTCCCTGACGGCACGACCGTCGATGTGGACGGGTCGAGCCTGGAGACACAGCCGGAACGACGGATAAGTATGCGCATCAGATAAATGAGGCTGAATAATGGCACGAAACATTGGGTTGGACGTCCCCCTTCCGGAAACGGAATGTGAGGACGCAAATTGTCCGTTTCACGGCACTTTACCGGTACGCGGCCAGGTGATTACCGGCAAAGTCGTGAGCGACCGTATGAACGGTACCGTCGTCGTGGAGCGTGAGTTCCTCCACTACGTCAAGAAATACAAGCGGTACGAGAAACGCAGATCCCGGTACCATGCCCACAGCACGCCCTGCATCAACGCGGGCGTTGGCGATGTGGTCCGGATCGCAGAGTGCCGCCCGCTCTCGAAGACTAAGAACTTCGTAGTGGTCGAGGTGATGAAGGAATGAAGGCGATGCAGTCAACTATTCCGCGCGCCCTCGCCACCGGCTCCCAGATGGTCTGTTCCGACAACACAGGCGCACGGCTCGTGGAGATCATCTCGGTCGACCGCTACCACGGTGTCAGGCGCCGGCAGCCCTGCATGGGCGTCGGCGACGTCGCGACCGTGAGCGTCAAGAAGGGCACCCCCGATATGCGGAGGAAACTCGAGAAAGCGGTGGTCATCCGGCAGAAGAAGGAGATCCGCCGCCCGAACGGCATCCGTCTCTCGTTCGAGGATAACGCCATGGTGCTCATCAACGAGCGCGGCGAGCCGAAGGGAACGGAGATCAAAGGTGCCGTCCCCCGCGAGATCGCGGAGCGGTTCCCGAAGATCGCCTCCATGGCGACGATAATCGTGTAAGGTGTGGTGAAGAATGGTACGCATAGTAAGCAAACAGCCGAGAAAACAGCGTAAGGCGCGTTACAACGCACCGAACCACACCCGGGGCCGGTTCCTATCCGCATCGCTTGCCCCCGAGCTCCGCGGGAAGTACAACGCCCGGAGGACTCGTGTGGTCAAGGGCGACACCGTCAAGGTGCTTCGTGGCGACTTCGCCGGCGACGAAGGCGTTGTCGATGCAGTGGACATGAAGATGTGTCGGCTGGTCGTGCACGGCGTGATGGTGACCAAGTCCGACGGAACCGAGGTTCCCCGGCCGGTCGATCCCTCGAACGTGCAGATCACGAAGCTCAACCTGAAGGACAAACTACGTGAGGAGAGACTCGGAGGCGGAGAATAATGTCTAAGTATCTCAAGCGGTTGGTAGCGCCAGGGTCCTGGCATATCCCGAAGAAAGTACAGAAATTTGTCATGAAGACCGCCCCGGGCCCCCACAACGCCGGCGCCCTGCCGGTCGGTGTCTGGCTCCGCGAGCACATCGGCCTCGCACAGAACGCGAGCGAAGCCCGGAAGATCCTGCACCAGCGGGACATCATCGTCAACGGGCGGGCCTGCAGGAGCCCTCAGATAGGCCTCGGTGTCTTTGATATCGTCTCGATCCCGAAGCTCGGGAAGCACTACCGCATCCAGCTGGACAAGCGGGGCAACCTGGTCGCCATCGAGATCCCGGCGGAGTCTGCAAAGACCCGGCTCTGCAAGATCCGGAACAAGACCACGATCACGGGCGGCAAGGTACAGTTGAACCTTGCGTTCGGCGCAAACATCCTCGCCGATAACACCTACAAAGCAAAAGACTCCATCGTGGTGACCCTCGGCGACGGAACGGCCGGTGAAGACCGGTTCCGGATCGTCGACCACTTCCCCTTCGCAGAAGGCAACGTGGCCATGGTCGTCGGTGGAAAACACTCCGGGAAGGTCGGCAAGATCGTTGAGGTCATCATGACGCCGAGTTCCGTCCCGAACCGCGTGATCCTCGTGGACGAATCGGCCGACGAACGGTTCGAGACCATTGACGAGTACATTTTCATGGTCGGCCGCTCGGCGATTGCACCCCAACTGGAGGCCTCAGCATGAGTGCGATGAGAGATATCTACATAGACAAGGTCGTCGTGCATATGGGCGTTGGAGAGAGCGGTGAGCGGCTGGTCAAGGCCGAGGATCTCGTAAAGAAGATCACCGGCCAGAAGCCCGTCCGCACCATCGCAAAGCGGACCCAGCCGGCGTTCGGTATCAGGAAGGGCGCTCCCATCGGGTGCAAGGTCACCCTGCGCCGGGAGAACGCCGAGAAGTTCGTCGCGACCGCGCTCAACATCATCGAGCGGCAACTCGCCGTCACGCAGTTCGACCGGACCGGCAACGTCTCCTTCGGCATCGAAGAGCACACCGACTTCCCGGGCATGTCGTATGACCCGACGATCGGCATCTACGGCATGGACGTCAACGTGGTGCTCGAGTACAAAGGCGCGCGAATCGCACGCAGGGTCGCCGAGCGCAGGAAACTGCCGTCGGACCAGAAAGTGAGTACAGAGGAAGCCATCGCGTTCATGCGCGAGCACTACCAGGTGGAGGTGTAAGGAATGGCGGAAGAGTCAGGAGCACCTTCAGTGGGCGCTAAAGCAAAGAAGTTCGGCCGTGGGGCCAACGAGTGCCGCATCTGCGGCCGGAAGCAGGGCCTTGTACGCAAGTATGGCATCTACTTCTGCCGTCAGTGCTTCCGTGAGTGGGCCCGGAAAATGGGCTTCAAGAAGATGAACTAGGGGTTAGAGAATATGGCACGACTGAATCCAATCGCTGACGCGATGAGCACGATCAAGAATGCCGGCGACGCTGGGAAGAACGAGGTTATTGTCGAACCCGCCAGCAAGTTGCTAGGCGCCATGCTCCGCGTTATGCAGGAAAATGGCTATATCGGCGGCTTCGAGTTCATCGACGACGGCCGCGGCGGCCAGTTCCGGGTCCAACTCTCCGGAACGATCAATAAGTGTGGCGCCATCACCCCCCGGTTCCCGGTGGCGATGGCTGATATGGAATCCTGGGAGTCACAGTACCTCCCCGCAAAGAACTTCGGCATCCTGATCATCTCCACCTCGAAGGGGGTCATCTCCCACGCGCAGGCAAGGAGCGAGGGTGTCGGCGGGCAGCTGCTGGGATACGTCTACTGAGGAGGGAAGAGTATGGGAATAACACGACAGGTCGAGATCCCTCCCGGTGTGGACGTCACGCTCGAAGGCAGCGTGCTCACGGTCTCCGGACCGAAGGGCACACTGGTCCGTGACATGCGCTTCCCGCAGATCGACCTCAAGGTTGAAGGCGGCGAAGTCGTTGTCTCCACGGCATCCGACAAGAAGCGGTTCCTTGCCATGAGCGGCACGCTCGAGGCCCATGTGAAGAACATGATCCGGGGTGTTGTCGAGGGCTACGAGTATCGCATGAAGGTGGTCTACAGCCACTTCCCGATCCAGCTCAAACAGCAGGGCAACCGCCTCGAGATCAACAACTTCCTTGGCGAGAAGCAGCCCCGGACAGCAAAGCTCATCGAGGGCGTCACCGTCAGGATAGGGAACGACGAGGTGACTCTCACCGGTATCGATAAGGAGAAGGTGGGCAACACGGCCGCAAACATCGAGCACGCGACCAGGATCACGAAGCGTGATCCCCGGGTGTTCCAGGACGGCATCTACATCACCGAGAGGGCGTGAAACCGATGGATGAGACAAGAAGATTGATCCGCGTCCGCACCCGGCACAACAAGCCTGCCTTCAAGAGGCGGGGGCTTCATCGCAAATCGAGGCTGGCAGATGTCTGGCGGCGTCCGCGTGGTCTACACAACAAGCAGAGACGTCAGTTCATTGCAAAGGGTGTTCTTCCCCGGCCGGGATACGGGAGCCCTGCCGCAATCCGCGGCATGCACCCGAGCGGCTATGAGGAGGTGCGGGTTTTTACACCTGCAGAACTTGGGGGACTGAACCCGGAGACTCAGGCTGTCCGGATCGGCGGATCCGTAGGCAACAGAAAGCGTGGAGCGATTCAGACGCGGGCCCTGGAACTGGGGCTCAAGGTGCTCAACGCAAAAGACCTCACTCGTGCGGCCGAAATACCTGCCGGAAGCGAAGAAGAGGTGAACGAGGATGAGTGATCTTGCCAGTCAGAAGCGAATGGCAGCCGCCATTCTCAAGTGCGGCGTTAACCGTGTCTGGTTCGATCCCGAGCGCCAGGCTGATATCGAGGCGGCTATCTCCAGAAACGACCTGCGCGAGCTCGTCGGTGAAGGCGTGATCAAGGCTCACGTCGTGAAGGGGAACAGCCGTGGCAGGGCACGGGCACGGATGGCAAAGCGTTCTTACGGCCACCGGAAAGGACCGGGCCGGAGGAAGGGTGCCGCCGGAGCTCGTGGATCCAGCAAGCGGGCATGGATACGCAAGATCCGGGCGCAGCGTCGCACGCTGCGTGAGATGCGTGCAGAAGGCACAATCGAGAGGAGTCTTTACCGCGTGATGTACCGGCGGGCTTCCGGAGGCCAGTTCCGGAGTGTGTCGCACCTTGCGGCTCATGTTGAGACGATGGCAGGGAGGATGAAATAATGGCAACCGGCCCAAGATACTTCGTGCCCTTCCGAAGGCGGCACGAGGGCAAGACTGATTACTACAAGCGGATGTCGCTCCTGTCATCAGGGACCCCGAGGATGGTCGTCCGGAGGACGAACCGGCAGATCATCGTGCAGCTGGTCGTCCCCGAGATTGAAGGGGACCGCACCCTGGTGGCTGCATACTCGGCTGAACTTGCCGACTACGGCTACGAGGGATCGACTGCGAGCACCCCGGCCGCCTACCTGACCGGGATGCTGTTTGCGGTCAAGGCGTTGAACGCAGGGTATGAGGAGAGTATCCTGGATATCGGCCTCGCCCGGGCGAAACCCGGAGCGCGCGTCTTTGCCGCTCTCAAGGGGGCAGTGGATGCAGGTCTCGATGTCCCCTATGGCGAGTCGATCCTCCCCGATGAGGAGCGGCTCAAGGGTGCCCACATCGCCGGGTATGCTCCCGAGCGCGCAGGTAACCTGGTAGCGAATGTAGAGGCTGTGGCTCTGGCCATCAAGAAGGAGCTGGTGTGACATGGCATACGTACAGGAAGAATGGATTCCGCTCACCGGTCTCGGGCGCATGGTCGCCGCAGGCGAGATCACCAGTATTGATGAGGTGCTCGCGAGCGGCAGGCCGATCAAGGAGCCGCAGATCGTCGATCTCCTCCTGCCCGACCTGGAGGACGAGGTGCTGGACATCAACATGGTCCAGCGGATGACGGACTCGGGTCGCCGCGTGAAGTTCCGCACCGTCGTAGTGGTCGGCAACAGGAACGGCTACGTTGGGTTCGGCCAGGGGAAGGATGTCCAGGTCGGCAACGCGATCCAGAAAGCAATCGTAAACGCAAAACTGAATCTGATCAAGGTCTCCCGTGGATGCGGGAGCTGGGAGTGCGGTTGCGACACCGGCCACTCGATCCCTATCGAAGTGACCGGGAAGGCAGGCAGCGTCCGGGTGACGCTGAAGCCCGCCCCGCAGGGAATCGGTCTCGTGACCGGGGAGACCCCAAAGAAGGTTCTGCAGCTTGCAGGCATCAAGGATGTCTGGGCATTCAACCGGGGACAGACCCGGACGACCATCAACTATGCCAAGGCGACCTTCGAGGCGCTCAAGCAGACGAATATCGTCAGGATCGGAGGGACACAGTGATGTACGCGGTAGTACAGGTGCGCGGCGTGGTCAAGACCAACCGCGAGATCAAGGACACCCTCAAGATGCTCCGTCTGCACCATGTCAACCACTGCGTCCTCGTGCCCGATACCCCTGCGTATCTGGGCATGATCCGCAAGGTGAAGGACTTCGTGGCGTACGGCGAGGTGGACCGGGAAACCCTGGCAACCCTCCTGCACACCCGGGGCAGACTGACCGGAAACGAGCAGCTGACCGACGACTACGTCCGTGCGCATACCCCGTATGCCAGCATCGACGAATTCGCAACAGCACTCTGCAGCGGTGAGACAAGCTTCCGCGATCTGGTAGAGATCAAGCCGGTGCTGAGACTGCACCCTCCACGAAAGGGCTATAAAACCATCAAGCGAACCTTTCAGCAGGGTGGAGCTCTCGGCTACTATGGCCCCCAGATCAACGATCTCCTCTACAAGATGAGGTGAGACTGATGCCCGTAAACAAGAGATCCAAATACAGGGGTTCACGGACCTGCGGCGGCGGTACGCACAAGAACCGGCGTGGCGCCGGCAACAGGGGTGGACGAGGTAGAGCCGGGCAGCGCGATCACCGCTTCTCCCACTTCTACCTGAAGGGTGAGGTGGCCAACGGCAAGCACGGTTTCGTCAGTAAGACCTCCGTGCCGGTATCCGCCCTTGATGTCGGGGAGATCGACCAGATGGCCGAGACACTGCTTCGTGAGGGGCTTGCGAGCCAGGAAGGAGACCTCATTGCCCTCGATGCCGCCGAGATCGGCATCGAGAAGGTACTTGGTGGCGGAAGAGTCACCCACAAGATGAGTATCTCCGCCCGGGAGTTTTCAGAACGGGCCCGGGCAAAGATTGAGGAGATGGGCGGTCAGGCAACGACCGTCTGATCTCCTTTTTTAGGTGAAACCATGGGAGATCTGCTGGATAGATTTGAACCCATCCTTGCAGCGATGCCTGCAGTCCGAAGTCCGGAGGGGCACGTCCACTTCAAGAATAAACTGATGTGGACGCTTGCGATTCTGCTCCTCTACTTCACATTGACCAACATCGATATCTTTGGGCTCTCTCCGGAGTCACAGGATATTTTCGGAATATATCGTGCCCTGCTTGCCGGTGCGAGCGGTTCGCTTCTGCATCTCGGTATCGGGCCGATCGTCACCGCATCGATCGTGCTGCAGCTGCTCAAGGGCGCAGGGATCCTGCAGATCGATACCAGCGATGCACGCGGCCAGGTCATGTATATGGGCCTGCAGAAGCTGCTCATCTTCGTGATGATCATCGTCGAAGCGCTCCCCATGGTCGCGAGCGGGCTGATGATGCCCGACCCGTCGGTGGCAACGCAGTTCTTCGGCGGTAATATGTTCACGGTCTCGCTCCTGATCTTCCTCCAGCTCTGCATCGGCGGACTCCTGGTGGTGCTGATGGACGAGGTCGTCACCAAGTGGGGTGTCGGTTCGGGTGTGGGGCTCTTCATCGTCGCGGGAGTCTCGCAGGGTCTCGTGAACGGCTTCCTGAACTGGCAGACGGGCACCGACCCCTTCCCGATCGGGTTCTTCCCACGGCTGTTCGCCATAGGTACGTCGGGGGCAAACTTCCTCGAATATTTCGGCACGGACATGCTCGCCCTCGTTACGACGGTCGTGATCTTCATGGTCATCGTCTACGTGGAGTCGACCCGTATCGAGATCCCGCTCGCGCATACCGCTGTCCGCGGCGCCCGCGCGCGTTTCCCGGTGAAGCTCATCTACGCGAGTGTTCTGCCGATGATCCTGGTCCGGGTGCTGCAGGCGAATATCCAGATGATCGGGATGTTCCTCTCCAACGCCGGGATAACAATCTTCGGTGAGTTCCAGGGGCAGACGCCGATCAACGGCCTCATGTGGTATATCGCTCCCATCAACCAGCCACAGGACTGGATGTGGTGGCTCTCCGACCTCGGGCATGCCCCCTGGGAGATCCTCCTGCGCATGGGGATCGATATCACCGTTATGGTGGTCGGAGGCGCTGTCTTCGCGCTCTTCTGGGTCAAGACCGCAGGCCTCGATTCAAAGGACGTGGCCCGGCAGATCCAGAGAAGCGGGATGCATATCCCCGGCTACCGGCGGAATGCCCAGGTGCTTGAGAAGTACCTCGACCGCTACATACCAAGGATCACCGTCATCGGCGGTGTGTTCATCGGCCTCCTCTCGGTCGTCGCGAACCTCTTCGGTGTGATCGGTGCGGTCGGCGGAACGGGGCTGCTGCTTGCGGTGAGTATCACCTACCGCCTCTACGAGGAGGTCGCAAGCCAGCAGATCATGGAGATGTACCCGTTCATGCGGTCGTTCTTTGGGAAAGAGTGAGCCCGAAGGGGTCATTCTTGGAGAAGCGACGCATCAGCGTTCGCTTCGACCAGGGGTGAGTCCTGAACCCACTTTTTTCCCAAAACCGCACAACATCCGTTTTTCCACCCGGACGATCCTCGCGATCGTTCAGGCCGAAGTGATTCCGAAAGGAATTACTCTTCATGCGCGGATTTATTTTACACTGAACTATATTCTAATGGAGTGATAAAGTTGGGGAAGAAAGTCGTCGTAACGGGGGTTCCCGGCGTTGGGAAGACCACCGTCATCAACGGTGCGATGGAGAGACTGGCGGCCGAGGGCGTTTCCTACACGGCAGTAAACTTCGGCACGTTCATGTTTGAAGTGGCTCAGAAGGAGAACCTGGTCTCGAATCGCGATGAGATGCGCAAGCTCGGAAAAGATGTCCAGAAACGCCTCCAGCAGGCGGCTGCCTCAGGTATCGCTGCCATGAGCGGGGATGCGAACATCATCGTCGATACCCACAGCAGCGTCAAGACCCCGACGGGGTTCCTCGCGGGGCTGCCCGAGTGGGTGCTCCGCGAACTTATGCCCGATATGGTCGTGCTGGTGGAGACCGACCCGGACCAGATCCTGATGCGCCGGCTCGGTGACGAGTCGAGAGTCCGAGACATGGAAGGATCCCGTGCGATCGCCGAGCACCAGGAGTTCAATCGCGCCGTTTCCGCGGCGTATGCGATGTACACCGGCTGCACCATCAAGATCGTCAGGAACGAAAACTTCCTGCTCGAGCAGGGCATCGACGACCTGGTGAGTGTGCTGAGGTAACCTGACATGGTGGACCTGAAGAAGCACGGCCCGACGATCGCCCTCCTCTTTACCCTGCTCGTGATGCTCTCGTACAGCGTCGAATGGATACGGGTGACCGTCGGTTCGGCGATGAATGTAGTGCTGGGCCCCCTCATCGATACCCTTGGCGTGCCGTTTTTCGTCATGATCATGATCCTCTCCGGCATGACGGGCCTGTACTCGTCGCTTGTCCAGAAGTATACCATCGATTACGAGAAGATGAAGGAGACGCAGGAGAAGATGAAGGTGTTCCAGAAGGAGTTCCGGGAGGCCCAGCTCTCCGGGGATGAAAAGAGGGTCAAGAAACTGCAGGGGAGGCAGGACCGGATGATGCAGGACCAGCTCGATATCTCCCGGCAGCAGTTTACCCCGATGGCCATCATCCTCGTACTGTCCGTGCCGATCTTCTTCTGGCTCCTCTTACGGCTCCCGCCGGTGGGGACAGAGACCATCACTATTGGAAACAGCATCGTGATGCCCTTCATCGGGGCCGTCAGCCTCTCCAGCTTTGCGTTCTGGATTGTGCCGGCCTGGATCCTCTGGTACATGCTCTGCTCGCTGACCCTCAGTCAGGTGATCCGGAAAGCCCTCAATATCGGAGGGCTTTGATGCGGATCACCATCAGCGGCCCACCGGGGAGCGGCACCACGTCGCTCGCCCGGTACCTGGCCGGGAAATACGGACTTGACCTCATCTCTGCGGGAGAGGTATTCCGTCAACTCGCCCGGGAGCACGACATGGACCTCGCCGGATTCGGAAAGTTCGCGGAGAACGATCCCTCGGTCGACCGGATGATTGACGCCCGGCAGAAAGAGATCGGCGAGGGCGCCGGGAACATCATCGTCGAGGGCAGGCTCTCGGGCCGGATGATCGGGAACGCCGATCTCCGGATCTGGCTCTCTGCATCGCTCTCCTGCCGGGCAAAGCGGATCGCAGGCCGTGACGGGATGGACGAAGAGGGGGCCCGGGCCTACACCGAGAACCGGCAGCGCTCGGAAGCCACCCGCTACCGGAACTACTACGGTATCGAGATCAACGACCTCTCGGCATACGATATCGTCCTCTCGTCCGAGACCTTCGGCGTGGACGCCCTCGGCGCGATTGTGGATACCGCAATCGCGTGCCTGCGGCAGCAGCAGGCCGACGCCCTCTAGGGCTCCCCTGCCTTCTTTGCCTTTATCTTTTTTATGCGCCGGAGTCGTGTCCACTCCTGCCGCTCCATCTCGTCGCGCTGATACTCGATGAACCGGCGTATCTCCGTAAGCTCCGGGATGACCTTGAACTCCAGCGCGTTCACCCGCCGCCGGGTCCGTTCGATATCGTTGAGCAGCCGCTTGACCCCTCCTTCGAGTTCGGCGCTTGCTATGATAGCCTCAAGGAGGTCTTCGTAGGCGTCGGCAGCATCATCGATGACCGAGGAGGTCCCGAGGATGCCGTAACCCCGTTGAACGAGGTTCTTTTTGACCATCACCGGTTCGAGATCCGGGAGCCGCACACCGAAGACGTTCTTGTGCCCGGTCGTGTAGGTAGGGGAGGTCTCCACCGAGAGCGCCGCAAGCAGCACTCCCGTAGCCCCTTCCATCATGGCGGCGACTGCTACCATCTCCCGTGCCCCGGCGTATTTCTCGTCGAGTTCCCTGCGTTGCAGGCCGGCCTGTTCGGTGAGTCTGACCAGTTCCAGCATCATGCCGCCCAGTTTCAGAGAAAGAAGATGGTGTATCCGCTCCGCGAGCGCCATCCGCCGCCTGACGATCAGGAGGCCGGACCGGGTGGGTTTGATATCGTCGACCGGCATGATACTTCTCCTACAGGACGATGTACTGCCATATTCGCTCGGGTGGCAGACCGAATGCTTTCCCTCGTGCGATTGCCCGCAGGTTGAAGACCTCGTACTTCTTCCGCTCCAGATATGCAAGCACCGGCAGGACCGAGAACGGATGACGCCGGGAGAGGGACTCCAGGTGGTGGAGCCTGACGCGGGTGACCGCTATCTCGACCTCGTGGACGGGCCGCCGGCGCTGGTGCCACCGCTGCCAGACCAGTTCCGCGGCGTCAACGCTGGAGAAGTTCGGGTCCTGCCGGAGATCGCGAACCGCCTGGGCCAGAACCGGGACGATATCGGTCCGGAGGAAGACGCTGACGAACTCTCCTTCCGTCTCGATGCCGTAGAGCCGCCGGAAGAGGTGTATGGGGATACGACCGCCCGGGATCATGGTCCGGTCGATGACCGCGATGTCGCACGCCTCTTCTGCGCAGTGGAGCCTGATGAGGTTCCTCATGTTGGTGATATCGATCTCGAACCGGAGGTAGGCGATCAACTCCCGGCACCCGCTGCACCCGGATG